>NZ_DLNW01000010.1:0-37492 GCF_002478435.1 Pseudomonas sp. UBA7500
CCCGCCCAACCCGCCAATCTGCTGCTAGGCTCAAGCACTGGTTGTCCCTCCCGCGAGGGCGTATTCCCAGCACTCACCACAAGGCCCCTTGCCCTGATGCCGGTCGCCAGCCGCTCCTCCCGACACGCCAAAGCCCCCGCCGCCTGCGCTCCACCCCGCACACTGCCCCTGGCAGCGACCCTGCTGCTGGTCTCCGGCAGCGCGGCGCTGATCTATCAGGTGCTGTGGATCAAGCAGCTGTCGCTGGTGGTGGGGGTGGAAGTGCATGCGATCACCACCGGCATCAGCGCATTCTTCGCCGGGCTGGCGCTGGGCGGCTGGTGGCTGGGGCGTCACGCCGATCGGCTGCGCCGGCCGCTGCGCCTGTATGCGCTGCTCGAACTGGCCGTGGCCGTGGTCGGCATCGCAGCCACCCTGGCCCTGGGCAGCAGCGCCGGGTTGTTCGCCCGCCTNNGGTTTTTTCGCCCGCCTGCAGGGCAGCATCGGGCTGCTGGCCTGGGCGCTGCCGTTCAGCCTGGTTGCCCTGCCGGCGCTGCTGATGGGCGGCACCCTGCCGGTGCTGGTGCGTGCCGTGACCGCGCAAGGGGCAACGGCCGGACGCGCCGGCGGGCAACTGTACGCGGCCAACACGGCCGGGGCGATTGTCGGCACCCTGCTCGCAGCCTTTGTGCTGATCCCGCTGCTGGGGGTGCGCGGCAGTGCCTGTGCCGCCGCCGTGCTCAACCTGCTGGCCGGGGCCGGCGCACTGTGGCTGCTGCGCCTGACACCGGACGTCGAAGCCGACACCGTGGTAACCGCCAGCGCCCCGCGCAGCCCGGCGGCGCGCCTGGCCCTGGCCCTGTACGCGGTGGCCGGGGGCATTGCGCTGGGCTATGAGGTGATGTGGTCGCAGGCCCTGGTGCAGTTCATGAGCACCCGCACCTTCGCCTTCGCGGTGATGCTGGCCACCTACCTGGCCGGGCTGATGCTGGGCAGCGCACTGATTGCCCGGCGCGTGGAGCGGCTGCGCGACCCGTGGGCCACCTTTGCCGTGCTGATCGGTGCGGCGGGGCTGCTGGCGCTGCTGGAAATCGCCGGGCTGGGGCGCTGGCTGATCAGTGCGCAGACCCAGGCCGAAGCGCTGGTACTGGGCCTGGGCGGCAGCGCACTGGCGGGCATGAGTGCCCGCTTTGCGGTGGTGGCGGTGAGCGTCGTGCTGCTGCCCACCACGCTGCTGGGGGCGGCGTTCCCGGTGGCGCTGCGCCTGGCCTGCGCGCCGGGCCATGCGGGGCGCGACGTGGGCGCGGTGGTGGCGCTCAACACCCTGGGCGGGATTGCCGGGGTGATGCTGTGCGGGTTCGTGCTGGTGCCCGCGCTGGGGCTGGTGCGCAGCCTGGGGGTGCTGGCGGTGCTGGCGGCAGGGGTCGGGGTAATCGCGGTCGTGGCGGGGGGGGGCCTGGCCGCTTCCCCCGCAAGGGCAGCGCCCTACNNGGCAAGCCAGCTCCCACAGGTACTGCGCTGTTCTCAGGGGCAGTCCGCCCTGTGGGAGCGGGCTTGCCAGCGAACAGGCCCACTCAGTCAACCCAGATTCATCGCCCTCTACGCCATTGCCCTGGCCAGCCTCCTGACCGCCCTGCTCACCCCACCCCAGCGCCTGGCCAACCTGCTACCCGGCGCGCGCAGCGGCGAACTGGTGTTCTATCAGGAAGGCCGTGGCGCCACGGTCGCCGTGGTCGAACAGCACAAGCCCCAGGGCAGCTTTCGTCGCCTGTACATCCAGGGCGTGTCCAACACCGGCGATGCCATGCCGTCTCTGCGCTACATGCGCCTGCAGGCCCTGCTGCCACTGTTGATCCACAACGGCGAGCCGCGCTCGGCGCTGGTGATCGGGCTGGGCACCGGCATCACCGCCGGCGCCCTGCTGCGCTACCCGGGCCTGGAGCAACGCGTGGTGGCCGAACTGCTGCCGGCGGTGGTGCACGCCTCGACGTTGTTCCAGGGCAACTACCACGCCGCCGACGATGCGCGCCTGGACATCCGCCTGCGCGACGGGCGCCGTGAACTGCTGGCCAGCCCGCAGCCCTACGACCTGATCACCCTGGAGCCACCGCCCCCCTCGGCAGCCGGCGTGGTCAACCTGTACTCGCGTGACTTCTACCAGCTGGCCGCCAGCCGCCTCAACCCCCAGGGCCTGGTCGCCCAGTGGCTGCCGCTGCCCACCCAGAACATCGACGACAGCCGTGCCCTGGTGCGCAGCTTCATCGACGTGTTCCCGCATGCCTCGCTGTGGACCACCGAGTTCCATGAAATGCTGCTGGTCGGCTCGCTGCAGCCGGTGCGCCTGGACCTGCCGCGCATCAGCGCGCGCCTGGCGCAACCCCCCGTGCAACGCACCCTGGCCGAGGTGGGCGTGGACTCGCCGGCCGCACTGCTGGCCACCTGGGTCACCGACCGCGCCGGCCTGGAGCGCTTTGCCGCACAGGCCCCGGCCGTCACCGACGACCAGCCACGCATCGAGTACGCCCCCTGGGTGCGCAGCGACGAGATCACCCGGGTGTTGCCGGCCCTGCTGGCGCTGGGCAGCCCGGTGCCGCTGGAAGGCGCCGATGCCCTGGCCAGCCTGCGCCTGAACGACCAGCGCCAGCGCCTGCAGCGCTTCTACCAGGTGGGCCTGAGCGCCTACCGCGGCCAGCGCGACACCTGGGCGCGACAGGTTCAGGGCGTGATGCGAGAAGATGGCAGCAACCCGTACTACCGTTGGTTCCTGGGCATGCCGTGAAGCGCGCCGCCTGATTGAAGCGCCCCTTACCCCAACAGCATGGACGTCTGCATGTCGAAAAAGCGCGCCGTTACGCCGCCCCAACAGCCCCCCGTGCGCGGCACCAGCCTGCTCTGGCCGGTGCTGGCCGGGGCGGTCCTGCTGGCCCTGCTGGGCACCTGGTTCGCCCTCGACCGTGCCCCGGCACACCTGCCGGTGGCCGCGCAGAGCACGCCACCAGCCCCGCCAGCGCCAAGCAGCCCCGCCCCGGCGCTGGTCGACGAAGCCACCTGCCAGGGTTGCCATGGCGAACAGGTTCGCCAGTGGCAAGGTTCCCATCACCAGCTGGCGATGCAGCCGGCCACCGCCCAGACCGTGCTGGGCAATTTCGCCGACGTGCAGTTCAAGAGCGAACGCGAGACCACGCGCTTCTTTCGCCAGGGCGACCGCTTCTGGGTCAACACCCCAGGCGCCGACGGCCAGCCCCAGGATTTCGAGGTGGCCTATGCCTTCGGCATCGAGCCTTTGCAGCAGTACCTGATCGATACCGGCGGCGGGCACCTGCAGGCGCTCGGGGTGGCCTGGGATACGCGCCAGCAGCAGTGGTTTCACCTGTACCCCGGCCAGGGCGTGGACTTCAAGAACCCGCTGCACTGGAGCAAGCCGCAGCAGAATGCCAACTTCATGTGCGTGGAGTGCCATACCACCGGCTTCAAGCGCAATTTCAACGCTGCCAGCGCCACCTTCGACAGCCACTGGAACAGCCTGGGCGTGGGGTGCCAGGCGTGCCACGGCCCGGCCTCCGGGCACCTGGCGTGGGCGGCGCAAAAGCCGGCCAGGCAGGTTGCCCATGCCGGCTTCCAGCAGAGCCTGGTGGAGGGTGGCAACCTGGCCGAAGTCGAAACCTGTGCCCGCTGCCATGCGCGCCGCGCGCCGCTGGGCGATGGCTTTCACAACGAGCGCCGCCTGATGGACGACTACCTGCCCAGCCGCCTGACCCGCGAGCTGTATGAGCTGGACGGCAAGATCAAGGACGAGGTGTTCGAGTACGGCGCCTTCACCCAGAGCAAGATGTTTGCCAAGGGCGTGCGCTGCAGCAATTGCCACGAGCCCCACAGCACCCAGCTCAAGGCACCGGCCGACGGGGTGTGCCTGCAGTGCCACAACCCTGCGGGCAAGACCGGCGTGGCCGGGGTCGACGGCGCCGGGCTCAAGGCCCGCGACTATACCGCCACCGAGCACCATCACCATGCCCCCGGCAGCCCCGCGGCGCAGTGCGTCAGCTGCCACATGCCCGGCAAGTTCTACATGGTCAATGACTATCGCCACGACCACGGCTTCAGCATTCCGGCACCGGCCCAGGCACTGGCGCTGGGCACGCCGGATGCCTGCCTGGGGTGTCACAAGGGCAGTGCCGGGCAGCGCGTCAGCGAGCAGTTCGCGCTGTGGTACGCCGACCGGCCCTCCGACACACCGGCCTACGCCGCCAGCCTGGACCTGCTGCGCAGCGGCAAACCCGGTGCCGCCCAGGCGCTGCTGACGCAACTGGCCAACCGCGAACTGCCGGCGATCCGCCGCGCCACCCTGCTCGCCGAACTGCCCAACTACCCGAGCGAACGTACCCTGCAGGCGGCGCGCAGCGCCCTGGGCGACAGCGCACCGCAGGTACGCGCCGCGGCGGTGGAAGCCCTGGCCGCGCTGCTGCCCCCGCAACAGCGAAGCATGCCGCTGGCCCCCTTGCTGCGTGACCCGGTGCTGGCCGTGCGCATCGCGGCCGCCTACGCCCTGCTGCCGGCACGGGCAGCCGGGCTGGGCGCGGCGCAGGCGGCGCTCGAGCAGGCGCTGGGCGAATACGAAAGCGTGCAGCTGAGCCTGCTCGAACGCGCCGAAGCCAACCTCAACCTGGCCCTGCTGTACCAGGCCAACGGACGCACCGATGCGGTCGAGCCGTACCTGCGCAGCGCGGTGCTGCGCGACGCCGACTTCCTGCCGGCCCGTGTGGCCCTGGTGCAGTGGCTGGACAGCCATGGCCGCCAGGACGAAGCACGCACGCTGCTGGAAGACAGCCTGCGCCAGCACCCCGACTCGGCGCTGCTGCAGCAGGCCCACGGCCTGGCCCTGATTCGCCAGGGCCGTCGCGACCAAGCGCTGGTGGCGCTGCGCAAGGCCGTGCAGCTGGCCCCGCAGAACGCCGGCTACGGGTATGTGCTGGCGGTGGCCCTGCACGATCAGGGGCAGCGCGAGCCGGCAATGCAACAACTGTGGAGCAGCCTGCAACAACAACCGTTTAACCGTGATGTTCGGCTGGCCTTGATGCATTATCTGCAACAGGCCCGGCAGGTGGACACAGCCAATGCCCTGCTCGAGTCGCTGCGCCAGCTCAACCCCTACGACCCGATGCTGCAACCGCGCCCCGCCAGCGGGAGCTGAGGGCCTGCAAAAAATTTGATGAAGGCAATATCGAACTAGAATCAGGCCTGCACACTCAGATGCGCATGTGCCTTACCTACCCTGCTCAGGAGCTTGTCCAAATGGCTGCACTGCAACCTGTCACCCTCACCGCCATCCGCACCCACCAGGCCTCCCTGGTAGCCGAATGGCTGGCCGGGCTGGACGCGTCGGGTGCCACGCGCAACCTCAAGGCCGACGACCTCAAGCGCCAGACCGAAGAGTTTCTCGACCTGCTGCACGCCGGCCTGCAGAACGGCGATGCCAGCAACCTCAACGCCGGTGCCTGGGACGATGTGCGCCTGTTCCTGGAAAAGCTCTCCCATAGCCGCGCCCTGCTCGGCCAGGACTCGCAGCAGACCGCCACCTTCATCTTCTCCCTCAAGGGCCCGCTGTTCGCCCTGCTGCAGCGCGAGTACAGCGAGCAGCCGGCGCAACTGGCCAACCAGCTGCTGCAGGTGTCCGAACTGCTCGATGCCCTGGGCCTGCACACCATCCGCACCTTCCAGAAATCCCGCGAGGCGGTGATCAAGCGCCAGCAGGAAGAACTGCTGGAGCTGTCCACCCCGGTGGTCAAGCTGTGGGACGGCGTACTCGCACTGCCGATGATCGGCACCCTGGACTCGCAACGCACCCAGGTGGTGATGGAATCGCTGCTGCAGCGCATCGTCGACACCGGCTCTGAAATCGCCATCATCGACATCACCGGTGTGCCCACCGTCGATACCCTGGTGGCCCAGCACCTGCTCAAGACCGTGACCGCCATCCGCCTGATGGGCGCCGACTGCATCATCAGCGGTGTACGCCCGCAGATCGCCCAGACCATCGTGCACCTGGGCCTGGACCTGCAGGGCGTGGTGACCAAGGCCAACCTGGCCGACGCCCTGAAGCTGGCCCTGCATCGCCTGGGCCTGTCCGTCGCCAAGGCGGGCTGAAGCCATGGAGCGCATCCCGATTCTGCAAATCGGCGAATTCCTGCTGGTGACCATCCAGGTCGACATGCATGACCAGCTGGCCATGACCCTGCAGGACGACCTGTCCGAGCGCATCAGCGCGACCTCGGCCAAGGGCGTGCTGATCGACATCTCGGCGCTGGACATGGTCGACTCCTTCATTGGCCGCATGATCGGCACCATCTCCGGGGTGTCGCGCATCATGGACACGCAGACCGTGCTGGTGGGCATGCAGCCGGCCGTGGCGATCACCCTGGTCGAACTGGGCCTGACCCTGCCCGGCGTGCGTACCGCGCTCAACGCCGAGCGCGGCATGCGCCTGCTCAACAACTCGGCTGCACCGCAATGAGCGCCGAGCAAAGCGGCACCCAGCCCATCCTGCTGGAGCAGGATGTGGTACGTGCACGGCAACTGGCGCGCACCCTGGCCCAGGGCTGCGGCATGAGCCTGATCAACCTGACCAAGCTGGTCACGGCGGTCAGCGAGCTGGCCCGCAACGCCGTGGTGTATGGCGGCGGTGGCCACATGGACTGGCAGGTGGTCGAGAAGGACCATCGCAAGGGCCTGCGCCTGACCTTTCGCGACGAAGGGCCGGGCATCCCCGACATCAAGCTGGCCATGACCGATGGCTGGACCAGCGGCGGCGGCCTGGGCCTGGGCCTGACCGGGGCCAAGCGACTGGTGGACGAGTTCGAACTGGATACCGCCCCCGGGGCCGGCACGCGCGTGACGATTCTGCGATGGGCCTGAGTATCCTGGGCAGCCTGACCCAGGTGCTGCCGATAGAAGACGAGAGCCAGGTCGGTCATGCCCGGCGCTGCGTGCAACGCCTGGCCGAACAGCAGGGTTTCGATGCCACCGACGCCGGGCGCGCCGCGCTGCTGGCCACCGAGCTTGCGAGCAACCTGCTCAAGCATGCCGGGCGCGGTGAACTGCACCTGCGGGTGCTGCCCAACAGCGGCTACAGCGGGCTGGAACTGATCGCCATCGACCGTGGTGCAGGCTTCGACCTGCACCACTGCCTGGCCGACGGGTTCTCCACCGGCGGTACCCAGGGCATCGGCCTGGGCGCGATCAAACGCCTGGCCGATGTGTTCGATGTGTACGCCGACAGCCGTGGCGCCGCCGTGCTGGCGCGCCTGTACCCGCGCAGCAGCGCGGCCTGCGACCTGCGCTGGGGCGCCAGCCAGCACAGCCTGCATCACGACCCGGCCTGTGGCGATGCCTGGTACCTGGCCTACGACGGCCAGCGCATCAGTGCCCTGGTGGTCGACGGGCTGGGCCACGGCGAGCTCGCCGAACGGGCCGCCCACGCCGGCACCCAGGCCTTTGCCCAGGCCCCGTTCGCCGACCCCGCGCAGGTGCTCGAGGCGATGCACGTCAACATGCAGGGCACCCGTGGCGGCGCTGCGGCCTTCGCCCAGTACGACAACGGCGCGCTGCGTTTCAGCGGCGTCGGCAACATCGGCGCGCACCTGCTCGCACCCGGTAGCAGTCGTGGCCTGGCCTCGCACCCGGGTATCGTCGGCGGGCAATTCCGTCGCGTGCGCCCCTTTGACTATGCTGATGTGCATGCCAACCTGCTGGTGCTCTACAGCGACGGGCTGCAATCGCGCTGGGACCTGCAGCAGTATCCTGGCCTCATGCATCAGCACCCGGCACTGATCGCCGCCGTGCTGCATCGCGACTTCTGCCGAGGCCGCGATGATGTCACCGTGCTGGTTGTTGCCCTGGAGACCCTAAGTGGCTGATTCCCCTACCCTTGCCGACACCGAGGCGCAGGCGCTGATCGCGCGGCTGCGTGAAGAGGGCGACGCCCTGCGCGCCGAACTCGAAGAAACCAACCAGGGCGTGCTGGCCCTGTATGCCGAGCTGGATATCCAGGCCGAGCAACTGCGCCAGGCCTCGGACCTCAAGAGCCGCTTCCTGTCGTACATGAGCCACGAGTTTCGCACGCCGCTGGGTTCGATCCTGAGCATCGCCCGCCTGCTCAGCGACGAGCTGGACGGCCCGCTGAGCCCCGAGCAGCACAAGCAGGTGACCTTCGTCAGCAATTCGGCGCGCGAACTGAGCGACATGGTCGACGACCTGCTCGACCTGGCCAAGATCGAGGCCGGGCGCATCACCATCTCGCCGGCCTGGTTCGACATGCTCGACCTGTTCGCGGCCCTGCGCGGCATGTTCCGGCCGATCGTCGATGCCTCGGCGGTCGACCTGATCTTCGAAGAGCCCCAGGGCCTGCCGCGCCTGTACAGCGACGACAAGAAGCTGGCGCAGATCCTGCGCAACTTCATTTCCAACGCGCTGAAATTCACCGCCCGCGGCGAAGTGCGGGTGTCGTCGCAACTGGAAGACGACGGCCAGATCCGCTTTGCGGTGCACGACACCGGCATCGGCATCCCGGGCGAGCTGCACGACACGCTGTTCGAGGACTTCGCACAGATCGACTCGCCGCTGCAGAAGCGCCTGCGTGGCACCGGCCTGGGCCTGTCGCTGTGCAAGCGCTTCGCGGCGCTGCTGGGTGGCCGGGTCGGGGTCGAGAGTACACCCGGGGTCGGTTCGACCTTCTACGTAGTGATCCCCTTGGCGCTGGCCCAGGAGCCTGGTGATGAAGCCTGACATCCGCCTGCTGATCGTCGACGACAACATCGTCACCCGCTATGCCCTGCGCCGGCGCCTGGAATGCCATGGCTACCGCATCGACGAGGCCGGCACCGGTGGCGAGGGCCTGGAGCTGATTGCCAGCCAGACCTACGACGCGCTGATCCTGGATGTACACCTGCCGGACATGAGCGGCTTCGATATCGTGCGCATCCTGCGCGCCACCCCGGCCACCGCGTTGCTGCCGGTGATCCACGTATCGGCGGCCGCCATCGGTACCGGCGACATCATCACCGGGCTGGACGCCGGGGCCGACGCCTACCTGATCCACCCGGTCGACCCCGAGGTGTTGCTGGCCACCCTGCGCACGCTGCTGCGGGTACGCGACACCGAGCAGGCGCTGCGCGAGAGCGAGGCGCGCTTTCGCGAGATCTTCGTCAGCACCGCCGCGCCCATCGCGCTGCTGGGCACCGGGCTCAAGGTGCACGAATGCAACCAGGCGTTCGCCCAGCTGATCCAGGACAACCTGAGCCCCGACACCCTGGTCGAGTGCTTTGCCGACGACCAGCAGCCGGTGATCGACGAACTGCTGCGCAGGCTCGGCACCCGGGACCGCTGGAAGGGCCTGCTGCACATGCGCGTCAACGGCCAGCTGCGCGAGACCCAGTGGCAGGTGTCGCCCTACCGCAGCGGCGAGTCGAGCCTGATCTTCGTCGAGGACGTGACCGAACAGCGCCACCGCGAACGCACCCAGCGCGCCGAACTGGACAGCGCGACCACCCTGCTGGCCCAGGAAGTGGCCGAGCGCGCCCGTACCGAGGCGCAGTTGCTGCAGGTGCAGAAGATGGACGCACTGGGCAAGCTTACCGGCGGCATCGCCCATGACTTCAACAACATGCTCACCGGCATCATCACCAGCCTGGAGCTGATCAAGAAACGCATCGAGCAGGGCCGCGTCGACAAGGTGCAGTCCTACGCCGACGCTGCACTGGGCGCCGCCATGGGGGCCGCCACCCTGACCCACCGCCTGCTCGCCTTTGCCCGCCAGCAACCGCTGGACCCCCGCCCGGCCGACATCAACCAGCACATCCGCTCGCTGGAGGAACTGCTGCGACGCACCATCGGCGAACACATCAGCCTGCACCTGAACCTGAGCGAGCACCTCAGCGTGGCACTGGTAGACCCGATCCAGCTGGAGAACGCCGTGCTCAACCTGGTGATCAACGCGCGCGACGCGCTGCCCCAGGGTGGCAACATCTGGATCAGCACCTACGCGGCGCACACCCAGGACGACCTCAAGCTGGCCGATGGCGCCTACGTGGCATTGTCGGTGCGCGACGACGGCAGCGGCATCGCCCCCGAGGTGATCGGCAAGGTCTTCGACCCGTTCTTCACCACCAAGCCCATCGGCCAGGGCACCGGGCTGGGGCTGTCGACCATCTACGGCTTCGCCCGCCAGTCGGCCGGCGACGTGCAGATCCGCAGCACCGGCGGGCGCGGTACCGAAGTCACGCTGCTGCTGCCGGCCAGCCAGAGCCCGCTGTTGAGCATCACCGAACCCACACCCGACACCGTGATCAGTACCGCCGGCGAGCATGTGCTGGTGGTCGAGGACATGTCGGTGGTGCGCAGTTTCGTCTGCGAGGTGCTGACCGATGCCGGTTACCGCTGCACCCCGGCGCCGGACGTCGAAAGCGCCCTGCAGAAACTGCATGCCGACCCGAGCATCGCCCTGCTGCTCAGCGACGTGGGCCTGCCGCACATGAACGGGCGCGAGCTGGCCAATGTCGCGCGCATGCTGCGCCCGAGCCTGCCGGTGCTGTTCATGACCGGCTACGCCGAGAACGCCATCGACCGGCAGCATTTTCTCGGTGAGCGCATGGACATCGTCACCAAGCCGTTCCAGATCCACGAACTGCTGGACAAGGTTCGGCGCAGCCTCGACGCCTGAGCCGCCTCAGCCCAGGGCCCGGGCCAGAAACGGCGCGGTACGGCTGTGGGCACTGGCCGCCACCTGCTGCGGCGTGCCGCAGGCCACCAGCGTGCCGCCCTGGTCCCCCGCCCCCGGGCCGATGTCGATCACCCAGTCGCTCTGGGCCACCACGCGCATGTCGTGCTCCACCACGATCACCGTATGCCCGGCATCCACCAGGCGCCCCAGCTGCAGCATCAGCCGGTCGATATCCTGCGGATGCAGGCCGTTGGTGGGTTCGTCGAGCACATACAGGGTGGCCCCGCGGGCCATGCGCTGCAGTTCGGTGGCCAGCTTGATGCGCTGCGCCTCACCGCCCGACAGCTCGGTGGCCGGCTGGCCCAGGCGCAGGTAGCCCAGCCCGATTTCGTGCAGCACCGCCAGGGCACGCTGCACCGCCGGCTGCTGCTCGAACACCGCCAGGGCCTGGGTCACCGTCAGTTGCAGCACCTGGGCGATGTTCAGGCCCTGCCAGGTGACCGCCAGGGTCTGCGGGTTGTAGCGGGCGCCATGGCAGGTGGGGCACGGTGCGTAGACGCTGGGCATGAACAGCAGCTCGACGCTGACAAAGCCTTCGCCTTCGCAGGTTTCGCAACGGCCCTTGGCCACGTTGAACGAGAAGCGCCCGGCATCGAAGCCCTGTTCGCGGGCCGCATCGGTGGCGGCGAACAGTTTGCGCACGTGGTCGAACAGGCCGGTGTAGGTCGCAAGGTTCGAGCGCGGGGTACGGCCGATGGGCTTCTGGTCCACCTGCACCAGCCGGCGGATGTGCTCCAGGCCCGCCGTGACCTGGCCGCCGCTGGCCTGCGCCACGTCATCCTCCAGGCTCTGCTCCTGAGGCTCGCTGGGCGCAGTGGCCTGGCCCAGGTGCGCGCCCACCAGCTCCAGCAGCGCCTGGCTGACCAGGCTGGACTTGCCCGAGCCGGAAATCCCGGTGACGGCCGTGAAGCATCCAAGGGGGAAGGCCGCATCGAGGTTGTGCAGGTTGTTGCGCGTCACGCCCTCCAGGCGCAGCCAGCCACCAGGTTCACGCGGGGTGCGCGGCTCGGCGGCCTGGGCGCCGAACAGGTAGTTGCGGGTCTGCGAGGCCTCGACCTCGGCCAACCCGGCCGGGGGCCCGCTGTACAGCACCTGGCCGCCCTGCTCGCCCGCCGCCGGGCCCACGTCCACCAGCCAGTCGGCGCGGCGCATGGTGTCCAGGTCGTGCTCGACCACGAACACCGAATTGCCCGCGGCCTTGAGGCGCAGCAGGGCCTCGTACAGCGCCTCGCCATCGGCCGGGTGCAGGCCGGCCGAGGGTTCGTCCAGTACATAGATCACGCCGAACAGCTGCGAGTTGAGCTGGGTGGCCAGGCGCAGGCGCTGCAGCTCGCCCGAGGACAGGGTCGGCGTGCTGCGCTCCAGGGCCAGGTAACCCAGGCCCAGGTCGATCAGGGTGGCCACCCGTTCGAGCAGGTCCTGGGCGATGCGCTGCGCGGCCAGGCGTTTTTCCAGCGAGAGGTTGGGCGTGTGGCGCACGTCCGGGCCGCCGGCATGGGCGTTGTCGCCCCTGGCCGCGCGCTGCTGGCGGGCGTCACGGGTTTGCGCGTGGGTCAGCACCGCACCCTGCTCGTCGCCATGCTCGACATAGGTGGCGCTGGCCACCGGCTTGAGCACCTCGGCCAGCTGCAGCAAGGGCAACTGCGCCAGCTCGGCAATGTCCAGCCCGGCGAAGGTCACGGTCAGGGCCTCGCGCTTGAGCCGCTTGCCCGCGCACAACGGGCAGGCGCTGGCCCGCATGAACTGGCTGACGCGCTTGCGCATCAGCGCGCTCTGCGAATGGGTGAAGGTGTGCAGCACATAGCGCCGCGCGCCGCTGAAGGTGCCTTGATAGCTGGGTTCGAGCTTGCGCTTGAGGGCGTCGCGGGTCTGGGCCGGGGTCATGCCGGCATACACCGGCACAGTGGGGGTCTCTTCGGTGAACAGGATCCAGTCGCGCTGCTGCTGGGGCAGGTCGCGCCACGGAATGTCGACGTCATAGCCCAGGGTCACGAGGATGTCGCGCTGGTTCTGGCCCTGCCACGCCAGCGGCCACGAGGCCACCGCACGCTCGCGGATGGTCAGCGACGGGTCGGGCACCATCGAGGCCTCGTCCACCTCGTAGACCCGGCCCAGGCCGTGGCACTCGGGGCATGCGCCCTGGGGCGTATTGGGCGAGAAGTCCTCGGCATACAGCATCGGCTGGCCGTCCGGGTAACTGCCGGCGCGCGAATAGAGCATGCGGATCAGGCTCGACAGCGTGGTCACGCTGCCCACCGAGGAGCGCGCGCTGGGGGTGCCGCGCTGCTGTTGCAGGGCCACCGCCGGCGGCAGGCCTTCGATGGCGTCCACATCCGGCACCCCGACCTGGTCGATCAGGCGTCGCGCATAGGGCGCCACCGACTCGAAATAGCGGCGCTGGGCCTCGGCATACAGGGTCGAGAACGCCAGCGACGACTTGCCCGAGCCGGACACGCCGGTGAACACCACCAGCGCATCGCGGGGGATGTCCACATCCACGTTCTTCAGGTTGTGTTCGCGCGCGCCGCGCACCTTGACCATGCCGGCCGGGCCGGCATGGGGCGTGGTGGATCGAGGTGAATTCATGGTCGGACCTTGGTCGGCGAGGGTCTGGAATTGGAGCGGCGTGCGCGGCGGATCGTTCCACCGCCGCCCTGGGGCCTCAGCTCAGCGCGGCCCGCAGGCGTTGACGCAGGCGCGAGCCGAACACGTTGATCAGCAACCCCACCATCACCAGCACCCCACCCCAGCATTGCAGGGTACTCAGGCGTTCACCCAGCAGCAACGCCGAGGAGCTCAGCCCCACCACTGGCACCAGCAGCGAAAACGGTGCGACCTTGCCCGCCGGGTAGCGCGACAGCAGGCCGCTCCACAGGCTGTAGCCGAGCATGGTGGCGATGAAGGCCAGGTACGCCAGGGCCAGGATCGAGTTCAGGCCGATGCCGCGCAGCGAGCTTTCGATCAGCGCCGGCCCTTCGAGCCACCACGACAGGGCGAAGAATGGCAACGGCGGAATCAGCGCGCCCCAGATCACCAGCGCCACCAGGTCGATGTTGCCGAAGCGGCGCGTGATGATGTTGCCCATGGCCCAGCATGCGGCGGCGCACAGGGTCAGCACCAGCGCCAAAAATGGCACGTGGCTGCCGTTCTCGCTGCCGATCAGCGCCAGGCCCCCGGCGGCCACCAGCAGCCCCAGCAGGCTGGCGGCGCGCAGCCGCTCACCGAGAAACATCGCGGCAAAGAACAGCGTGAAGAAGGCCTGCGACTGCAGCACCAGCGACGCCAGGCCCGGCGGCATGCCGTTGCCCATGGCCTCGAACAGAAAGGCGAACTGGCCCAGCGAGATGGTGGTGCCGTAGGCCAGCAACCAGCGCCACGGCAGTTGCGGGCGCTTGATGAAGAAGATCGCCGGAAACAGCACCAGCACGAAGCGCAGGCCACCCAGCAGCATGGGCGGCAGGCCGTCGAGGCCGACCTTGATCACCACGAAATTCAGGCCCCAGGCGACGATCACCACCAGCGCCAGCAACAGGTCCTTTAACGGCATTCTGCCCTCACCAATTTGTAATATTTCGAAACAGCATATCCTTATTCCCGGGTTCAGTTATACCCGTCGGCGGCGCATGCCTGTGTGACCAGCAGCTGCCCGGCAGCCCACACCACAAAAAACGCCGCGCAACCTGCAGAACCGTCGTATAAATATCGGCCCGGTGCCTAACGCCCCGTCCTGCCAGAGGCCAGTATCCATGCCCCTCAAACCCTTCTGCGGTGCCAAACTCGCCCTGCTGTTCCACGACCACCTGCTCACCTACAGGCGCGACGTGAAAAGCACCATCCCCTTCCCCGGCTGCTGGGACTTTGCCGGCGGGGGGCGCGAAGGTGATGAGACCCCGGTGGAATGCGCGCTGCGCGAGCTGGACGAAGAGTTCGCCCTGCGCCTGCCCCCCGAACGCATCGAATGGCGCCGCAACTACCCCAGCCTGGCCAGACCCGGCTGGGAGTCCTGGTTTCTGGTGGGGCACATCACGCAGGGGGAAATCGATGCCATCGAATTTGGCGACGAAGGCCAGTACTGGCAGATGATGCCGATCAGCGATTACCTGAAACACGCTGAAGGTGTGTGGTATCTGCAGGATCGGCTGCGGGACTATCTGGCGCAGGCCAGTTGAACCCGTTGGGTGGCGATCCACCCGGCAGGAACGGATTGCGCCGGCGCAAGGGCCGGCGCGGCGGGTACTTACATGTGGCTGTGGTCGTGCATCGAGTGCTCGCCGTGACCGTCGGTGGCGGTCAGCGAACGCACCGGGGCGTCGACCTTGATCGACTCCTTCTGGCCCTTGGCGTCTTCGACGATCAGGGTCAACGGCACCGTGTCGCCTTCCTTCACCTGCTTGACCAGGCCCATCAGCATCACGTGGTAGCCATTGGTGTCGAGCACCACCGGCTTGCCGGCGGGCAGGTCCAGCGCCTTGACTTCACTCATGCTCATCACGTCGTTGTGCATCTGCATCTGGTGCACCTGCACGGTCTTGGCCACCGGCGACTCGACACCCACCAGCTTGCTGTCGGTGCTGGCAGTGAGGGTCATGAACGCACCGGTCGACTGCTGCTGCGGCACGCTGGCGCGCACCCAGGGCTCGCCCACGGTGGTCTGGGCAACGGCGGGCAGCGCCGCACCGAACAGGGACAGCAACGCCATCGCGCCAAGCGCGTGTTTCACGGGAGAACGCATTAACAAACCTCCATTACGGTAAGCAGGTCTTCGGTGCATTCCTTGGCATTGAGGGAATGCGAGAGGCCAAGGCGCAGCACGCCACGCGAGTCGAACACGTAGCTGGTCGAGCTGTGGGAAATGGTATAGGTGTCGCCGGCCGGCACCTTCTCGTAGAACACGCCGAATTCCTTGGCCACTGCGGCCGTCTCTTCCAGGGTACCGGACAGCGCCACGAACGAGGGATCGAAGGCCTTGACGTAGGCGTCCAGCACTTCGGGGGTGTCGCGCTCGGGGTCCAGGCTGATGAACACCACCTGCAGGAAGTCGGCGTCGCGGCCCATCAGCTTCTTGATCTGCACCGCGCGGGCCAGGGTGGTGGGGCACACCGCCGGGCATTGGGTGAAGCCGAAGAACACCATCGGCATCGAGCCCTGGAAGCTCGACAGGGTCATCACGTTGCCTTGCGGATCCTTGAGCTTGAAGGTGCGGCCGAGGATCTTGTTGCTCAGGTCCTTGCCGTATTTGAAGTCCAGCGCGCCGGAGTTGTTGCAACCTGCCAGGGCACCGAGGCCGAGCAGGCCGAGCCCGGCGATCACCGTGCGCCGGGTCAGTAAATCGTTCATGTAACCATCCTTTTGGGAAGGTGCCGGCCCCGAGAGCGGGAGCCTTGTGCAAGGGTTTTGCGAGGCGGCATTTTGTCACGCAGGGTCGACGGGTTCCAGCGCGCAGCGCCAGATGGGTGCGGTCTGATGTCGCAGCATGGCAGTCAAGATTGTAAGGAAGATTTACCGAGCGAATAGAAATGTTATACAGTAACCATTCAATTCGCCCCCTCTGCCTGCGACCTTTCAATGACTAGCGCTACTGCCCTCCCCGCCGCCAGCAAACCGAGCCAACGCCTGCTGTCCATCGATGCCCTCAGGGGCCTGGTGATCCTGTTCATGCTGCTGGACCACGTGCGCGAAACCTTCTTCCTGCACCGCCAGGTGAGCGATCCGATGGCCATCGACAGTACCGAACCTGCGCTGTTCGTCAGCCGTACGCTGGCCCACCTGTGCGCCCCGGTGTTCGTGCTGCTGACCGGTCTGTCGGCCTGGCTGTATGGCCAGAAGCACCAGGGCCGGGGCGATGTGTCGGCCTTTCTGTTCAAGCGCGGGCTGTTTCTGGTGGTGCTGGAGTTCACCCTGGTGAACATCGCCTGGACCTTCCAGCTGCCACCCAGCGTGATCTACCTGCAGGTGATCTGGGCCATCGGCATCAGCATGATCGCCCTGGCGGCCCTGGTGTGGTTGCCGCGCCCGCTGTTGCTGGTGCTGGGCGCCGCGATCGTGGCCGGTCACAACCTGCTCGACGGCCTGCACTTTGCGCAGGGCTCTGCGCTGCACGTGCCGTGGGCGATCCTGCATGACCGCGGCTGGCTCGAGTTCTCCGACAGCCTGCGCCTGCGTACCTCGTACCCGGTGCTGCCGTGGGTCGGCGTGATCGCGCTGGGCTACGGCCTGGGCCCCTGGTTCGCCCACTCGATGCCGGCCACCACGCGCCAGCGCCGTCTGCTGCTGGCAGGCCTGGCAACCCTGCTCGGCTTTGTCGCCCTGCGCCTGCTCAACGGCTACGGCGAGGCGCCATGGACGGTTCAGGCCGATACCGCGCACACCCTGATGAGCTTCTTCAACATCACCAAGTACCCGCCCTCGCTGCTGTTCCTGGCCCTGACCCTGGGGGCTGGCCTGCTGTTGCTGCTGGGCCTGGAGCGCGCCGGGCAGCGCCGGTGGATCAGTACCCTGGCGGTGTTCGGCGCCGCACCGATGTTCTTCTACCTGCTGCACCTGTATGTGCTGAAAGTGGCGTACCTGGCCTGCGTTGCACTGCTGGGCCTGAACCAGGGCAATTACTTCGGCTTCGATGGTATCTGGGCGGTGTGGCTGACCGCCGTGCTGCTGGCCGTGGCGCTGTTCCCGCCGGTGCGCTGGTTTGCCGCGTTCAAGGCCCGCCGTCGCGACATTGCCTGGCTCAAGTACCTCTGAGGCTGGCGGGGTTTTGTTTCCCTGCGGGCGGCGTGATCGACTACCATGCCGCCCGCCGGTTTCCACACGGAATCAATAGGGAATCCGAGACGCCACTGCATGGCGTCAAACGGAACTGCCCCCGCAACTGTAAGTGCCGAGCCTGCTCCTGAAATGCCACTGGGTGAACCCCGGGAAGGCCGGAGCCAGGTGACGACGCACCAGTCAGGAGACCTGCCGGCACAGCAACAATCACTAACCGGCGGGGTGTCCGGGGAGTACATCTGTGCCGCGAGCGCCCCGCGCGCCGAACGGCCTTGCCCTGCCCTCGCGGCAGCGCCTGTCGATGTGTTTCCAGGTTGTACACCCCTGCCCGTGTACGGTTCGAATGGAGATCGCATCATGCAGTTGCCCCGCCTTGTCACCCTGCTCGCGGGCCTGGGTCTGTCGACCCTGGCCCAGGCCGCCCCGACCCACTACCCGCTCACGCTGCAGAACTGCGGCATGCCGCTGACCTTCCAGCACGCGCCCGACAGCGCCGTGACCATCGGCCAGGCCGGCACCGAGATGTTCTACGCACTGGGCCTGGGCGACAGGCTGGTCGGCACCTCGCTGTGGTTCAACGATGTGCTGGCGCAGTACAAGGTGCAGAACGACAAGGTCGAGCGCCTGGCCGACAACGACCCCAGCTTCGAGGCGGTGATCGGCAAGCGCCCGCAACTGGTGGCGGTGCAGCTGGAGTGGATGGTCGGCCCGCAGGGCGTGGTCGGCACCCGCGAGCAGTTCCATGAGCTGAACATCCCCACCTACCTGATGCCGTCCGACTGCGAGGGCAAGGACAACCTGGTCGGCGCCGACGGCACCCGCCTGGAGCCGTTTCGCATCGACAGCATCTACAACAGCATCAGCCAGCTGGCCGAGATCTTCGACGTGCAGGCGCGTGGCGAGCGGTTGAACAGCGAGCTCAAGGCACGCCTGGCCAAGGCTGCCGCCACCGTGAAGGGCAAGGATCTGAAGGACACCAGCGCCCTGTTCTGGTTCTCCAGCGCAGACCTGGACATCGACCCGTACGTGGCCGGGCGCAAGGGTATCCCCAACTACATGCTGCAGACTCTGGGCGTGCGCAACGTGGTGCAGTCCGATGAGGAATGGCCGACCGTGGGCTGGGAAACCATCGCCAAGGCCAACCCCACCTTCCTGGTGATCGCGCGCATGGACCGTCGTCGCTTCCCGGCCGATGACTATCAAAAGAAACTCGAATTCCTGCGCAGCGACCCGGTCACGCGCAACATGGACGCGGTCAGACACAACCGCATCGTGATTCTCGATGCACATGCCATGCAGGCCAGCACGCGCCTGTTCAGCGGCATGGAGACCCTGGCCTCGGCCATCAACGGCTTCGACCTGGCGCCATGACAGGCAGCGTTGTGCGTGGCCTGCTCGCGTGCCTGGCCCTGCTGCTGGCGATACTGGCAGGGGTGGCGATTGGCGAAACGCCGATCGCCCCCTCGGTGGTGCTGCAGGTGCTGGCCAACAAGCTATGGGCCGCCGGGCACCTGCTGGACCCGATCGATGAAGGCATCGTGTGGAACTACCGCCTGACCCGTGCGCTGGTGGCCGCCGCCTGCGGCGCGGGGTTGGCCACCTGCGGGGTGGTACTGCAGTCGCTGCTGCGCAACCCGCTGGCCGACCCGTACCTGCTCGGCATCTCGGCCGGCGCCTCCACCGGCGCGGTGCTGGTGGCGCTGCTGGGGCTGGGCGCGGGGGCGATCACGCTGTCGCTGGGCGCCTTCGTCGGGGCCATCGCGGCCTTCGCGCTGGTGGCGCTGCTGGCCCGTGCCAGCGGGCCGTCCAACAGCACGGGGCAGATCATCCTCGCCGGGATCGCCGGCTCGCAGCTGTTCAACGCGCTCACCGCCTTTCTGATCACCCGGTCGGCCAGTGCCGAGCAGGCGCGCGGCATCCTGTTCTGGCTGCTGGGCAACCTCAGTGGCGTGCGCTGGCCGTCGGTGTGGCTGGCGGTGCCGGTGGCGCTGGCCGGCCTTGCGGTGTGCGTGTGGCATCGGCGGGCGCTGGACGCCTTCACCTTCGGCAGCGACTCGGCTGCCTCGCTGGGCATCCCGGTACGCCGCGTGCAGGTGCTGCTGATCAGCTGCGCGGCACTGGTGACGGCAGTGATGGTGTCGATCGTGGGCGCCATCGGCTTTGTCGGGCTGGTGATTCCGCATGCGATGCGGCTGCTGTTCGGTACCCCCCATGCGCGCCTGCTGCCGGCCAGCGCGCTGGGTGGCGCGCTGTTCCTGATTGCCGCCGACGTGCTCTCGCGCACCCTGATCAAGGGCCAGGTGATTCCGGTGGGGGTGATCACGGCGCTGGTCGGCGCACCGGTGTTCGCATTGATACTGATTGGCCGCAGGAGCGCCCGATGAACGCTGTCACCCACCCGCTGGATGAAGCTGCACTGCGCTGCACCGGGCTGGGTTTGAAGGTGCGCGATGCCGTGCTGCTGGACGCGGTCGACCTTGAGGTGCGCCGTGGCGAGACCCTGGGTATCGTCGGCCCCAACGGCTCGGGCAAGTCCACCCTGCTCAAGCTGCTGGCCGGGCTGCGCACGCCCACCTGCGGCGAGGTGCAGCTGGGCAGCAACGCGCTCAGGCAGCTGCCACGCCGCGAGGTGGCGCGGCGGTTGGCAGTGGTCGAGCAACAGGCCGACACCAGCGATGCGATCAACGTGTTCGATGCCGTGGCCCTGGGCCGCACGCCGTGGTTGTCGGCGTTGCGCCCGTGGTCGGCAGACGATCACGCCATCGTGCAGCAGGCCCTGGCCGACGTGGATGCCACCCACCTGGCAACACGCAGCTGGCGCAGCCTCTCCGGTGGCGAGCGCCAGCGCGTGCACATCGCCCGGGCCCTGGCGCAACGCCCGCAGCTACTGTTGCTCGACGAGCCGACCAACCACCTCGACATCCAGCACCAGCTGGGCATTCTGCGCCTGGTTCAGGCGCTGCCGGTGACCACCCTGATCGCCCTGCACGACCTCAACCAGGCCCTCACCTGCGATCGCCTGGCCGTGCTCGAGCGCGGCCGCCTGGTGGATGTCGGCCCGCCGTTGCAGGTGCTGACCCCGCAACGCCTGCAGGCCACCTTCGGGGTGCAGGCGCACTACCTGACCGACCCCTTCGACGGCGCGCAGATCCTGCGCGTTCGTTCCCCTTGACCTGAAATGGATAGCCCGCCCATGCGCCTTGCCGCCTTGCCCCTGCTGCTCGCCAGCGCCCTGCTCGCCCCTTCGGTATCGGCCGAGGTGCACGAAGTGAAAATGCTCAACCGTGGTGCGACCGGCAGCATGGTGTACGAGCCGGACTACCTGCGCATCGCCCCCGGCGATTCGGTGAAGTTCATCGCCACCCAGAGCGGGCACAATGCCGCCTCGCTGCCCGGCCTGCTGCCCGAAGGCGCCGAGGCGTTCAAGGGCAGGATCAACCAGCAAATCGAGCAGACCTTCAATGTGCCGGGCCTGTACGGCATCCAGTGCATCCCGCACCTGTCGATGGGCATGGTGATGCTGATCCAGGTCGGTGAGCCCGCCGCCACGCCACCAAGCCTGCCGAGCACCTTGCCCAGGCGTGCAGCAGATCGTCTTGCCGCCCTGCTGCAACGCGAGGCCGCACAATGATCGCACTGCGCACCCGTTCGGCCCTGCTGCTGGCATTGGCCGGGCCGGCGCCCCTGGTGCTGGCCGAATCGGCCCAGGAGCAGGCCAACGGCCTTATCGAAGACAGCACCTGGAGCCTGCTCAACCGCAGCGTGTACGACAACCGCGAATACCGCCACGGCGCGCGCAACAGCGGCGCACGCAATGCCTACAAGCCCCGTGCCGAGCGCAACGGTTATGCCGAGGAATGGGCCTATGGCCTGATGGGCACGTTGCAGTCGGGCTTCACCCAGGGCCTGATCGGCGTGGGCGTGGATGCCCATGCCTACCTCGGCGTGCAACTGGACAGCGGCGGCGGACGCGCCGGCAAGGCGCGCCTGCTGGGGCTGGACAACCACGGCCACCCCAAGAACGAATTCAGCCGCGGCGGCGCGGCGGTCAAGCTTCGGGCCTCCTCCACCGTGCTGTCGTATGGCGAACAGCGGGTCAAGACCCCGGTGTTCAGCTCGTCCGACAGCCGCCTGCTGCCCGAAACCGCCACCGGGGTGCTGGTCACCAGCAACGAGTTCGAAGGGGTGAAACTGGTAGGCGGGCACTTCACCGAGAGCACCGACCGCAACGCCAGCAGCCATGACCAGGGGTTCGTGGTGAACTACTCCAACGCAGCAAAGGGCGATGCCTTCGACCTGGCCGGGGTGGTCTACAGCGCAAGCCCGAGCCTCAGCGCCAGCCTGTACACCTCGCGCTACGAAGATACCTGGAACCAGCACTACCTGGGCGGCACCTTCAGCCATGCACTGGACGCCAACCGCTCGCTCACCTTCAACCTCAACCTTTACCGCACCACCGACACCGGCAAGGCGTTGTCCGGGCAGATCGACAACACCACCTGGAGCCTGCTCTCGACCTACGCCCAGGGCCCGCACAGCTTCAGCCTGGGCTACCAGAAGGTCGATGGCGACACACCGTTCGACTATGTGACCCGTGGCGCGATCTTCATCAGCAACGCCGTGCAATTGTCGGACTTCAACGCCCCCAACGAGCAGTCGTGGCAGGCCCGCTACGACCTGGCGATGACCCCGTGGGGCCTGCCCGGGCTGGTGCTGAGTGCGGCGTATGTGCGCGGCAGCCGCATCGATGGCAGCCACGTCGACCCGCGTGGCGGCTATGCGTACCTGGGCTACGGCGAAGGCGGCAAGCACTGGGAGCGCGACCTGGAGGCGCGCTACGTGGTGCAGGGCGGCGTGGCCAAGGGCACCACCGTGTCGCTGCGGCACAACGTGCACCGGGGCAACACTGCCCAGGCCGAGCTGGATGCCGACCAGATCCGATTGGCGGTGGAATACCCGCTCAACGGGCGCTTCTGAGGTTCAGCCGGCGGGCAGGCGACATTGCATGTGGGTGGTCTGCCACACCGGGTCGGCTTCCACATCGATGATCTCGAAGCCATGTTTTTGCCAGAAACCAATGGCGCCTGGCAGAAACGGATGGGTGTGCAGGTACAGCACCTGCACCTGGTCCTGCAGCGCCAGCTCACGCAACGCGCGGTACAACTCACCGGCCAGCCCGCTGCGGCGATAGGCCGGCAACACGAACAGGCGCACCACTTCCACCACCTTCTGCCCACGGTAGTCGAGCTGGCGGAAGCGGTGGTCGTAAGGCAGGTAGCCGATGGCCGCGACGATCTGGCCATTGCAGCGGGCCAGCAGGAAACGCCCCGCGCCGTGCAGGTAGACCTGTTCGAACTGCTGCAGGTCTGCCGGCATCCCGGTGGCGGCGAGCTTGGGGAACAGCGCGGCGCGGGCCTGCATCACGAATGCTACGGCAGCCTGCCTGTCGTCGGCGCCGGCCTGGTGCAGCGTGATCGGCTCAGGGCGCATAGCGCAGCGGCAGGCGGGTGGAGTACTTGATCTGCTCCATGGAGAAGCTGGAGCTGATGTCGGACAGGCCCGGAATGCGGATCAACTGCTTGTACACCGCGTCGTAGGCGGCCACGTCCGGCACCACCACGCGCAGCAGGTAGTCGGTGTCGCCGGCCATGCGGTACACCTCCAGCACTTCGTCGATACCGGCCACGGCGGCATGAAAGCCGGCCAGCCAGTCGGCGTTGTGCTGGGTGGTCTTGATCGAGACGAACACCACCACGCCGACATTGAGCTTCTTGCCGTCGAGCAGGGCCACGCGGCCGCGGATGATGCCGGCCTCTTCGAGCTTCTGGATGCGCCGCCAGCAGGCGGTGGTGCCCAGGCCGATCTGCTCGGCGATATCGCCCACCGCGCGGGTGCAGTCGGTTTGCAGAAGGTCGAGTATTGCCCGGTCCAGCTTGTCCATGCAGAAGCCTTTTGGTGGGGAGAGGCGTCGGGCATTTTCCATCAGGTGGGCGGGGTGTGTCACGGGGCAGGCAGCAGTGCGGTGACGGTGGCGGCCCCTTGCAGGAGCTGGCCTTGCCAGCGAAGGGGCCGGGGAACCGTCAGACACGAAACCCCGGGCCTGTAAAAACGTTACCGCATGCAAACGCCTACAGCGTCGCCACACTGCTCACGATGCGCAGCGAAAGGCCCTCATAGCCATCCAGATTGATGGTCATCTCCCCCGCTTCGCTCAGCTCGCCCTCCAGCCGTTCGTTGATCATGTCCACCACCGCGCCGGGGCTTACATCCGGCAGATGCAGGGTTTCGCTCAGTGGCTCGGCACCGAAGTTGAGTGCGGTGATCTGGATGCCCTTGCCTGCCGGCAGCTCGTGCACCATCAGCAGCAAGGCCGGGTTGGCCACCTCGGGGATCAGGATCTGCCGGCTCGCCGCAATCGCATAGGCCTGGCGCACAGCGAGCATGCGTTTCAGGCTGCTGGCAAAACTGTCGGGCTGCTGCAACTGGCTGGCCAGGCTGC
The DNA here is from genome assembly GCF_002478435.1 of Pseudomonas sp. UBA7500. Classification (NCBI taxonomy): domain Bacteria; kingdom Pseudomonadati; phylum Pseudomonadota; class Gammaproteobacteria; order Pseudomonadales; family Pseudomonadaceae; genus Pseudomonas; species Pseudomonas sp. UBA7500. The sequence goes on from NZ_DLNW01000010.1 coordinate 24,012, forward strand.
CATACAGCGAACGCGCACGCGGCAGGCCCTCGGCCGAGAGCTGCGCCTCCACGTCCAGGTCGGCCAGGTCATAGGCGCCGCGATGAATCCAGCGGGTGTCGCCGTCACCCATCAGCCCCTCCACCTGCTCGGGCTCCAGCGGCAAGGCGCCGACCAGGTCCCAGCCCGACAGCGCAAACACCCCCGGCTGCATGGCGTTGTACATGGCCAGCAGCAGGTGCACCTTCTGGATCAGCGCCAGCTGCTCGGCGTCGATGCTGCCCAGGTCGCGAATGCCCAGCGCGGCAGTGATGATGCTGACCGTGGTGCACGACACGCCATTGGTCACGAACTTGAGGTTGTACGGTGCGTGCTCGCCCGCCAGGCCCTCGTACATCTCGCTGCGGATATGCTCGCGCAGGATATTGCCGGGGAAGGTCTGGCCCTTGTACAGGTAGCTGTCGTTGGCGTGCAGGGTCCAGAAGTGCACCAGCTCCAGGGTCAGTTCATCGTGGTTCTGCAGGGCATGGATCAACGAGGCCGGGTCGATCTTGAACGCATGCATCTGGTGCAGCATCAGGCGCAAAAACTCGGTGTCGCCGGTCAGCAGCGCGTGCTGGTAGGCCGGGCGCGTGACGAAGTCGTAGGACAGGTCGGCGCCGCCGTGGGACATGTTGGCGATGTCGTCCAGGGTCAGGTTCAGTTCCTGGAAGCTGAAACCGCCGGCCTTGCGGATCATGCCGCCCAGCAACTGGTTGCCGGTGACCGACAGCGGGTGGCTCTCCGACCAGGCCGGCCCTTCGGCGCGCCGCTCCACGCCGAGAAAGCCATTGGCATCCAGACGCAGGCCACGGGCGCCGAGCACGTCGATGGCGTGCAGGGCGTCGCCGATGATCAGCTGCTGCGCGGCAAAGCTTGGGTCCAGCCAGTTCAGCGATGGCTGGCCCTCCTTGAAGTAGTGCAGGTACACCCAGCGTCGCAGCTTGCCGTCGACCCCGAGTACCGGCGGCGTGGCGCTCCAGTCGGTTTCCTTGATGCCGGGTTCGAAGAAGATCACCCGCTGCAACTGGCCAACGATGTAGTGGCGGGCCTTGAGCTCGTCGCACATGGCCGGCGTGAGGTTGGCCGCATCGCGCCCGGCCGGCACCTCGGGCAGCAGGCCCCAGTCGGCTTCGCGGATCTCGATCATGTGGTACAGCCCGGGATAGTCGCCGTAGGCCATCTCGGCCAGGCGAAAATCGGCGCCCTTGCCGGTGTGCGCCGGGATCGAGTCGTCGATGGTCACCGCGTTGTGCGCCGAGGCCACCTTGCTCAGGTGCACCAGCTCGGCCTCGCTGCCGTAGCGCGGGTCGATGTCGAAGCTGATGCGGTCGAAGTTGCCGTCCACGCTGGGGGTGAACTCGCGCTGGGTGATGCCGCCCGAGCGCTTCAACGGCCCGGTGTGCACGCCCTGGATGCCCAGCTCCGACAGCGCCTGCCACAGCTGCTCATGGGCCAGCGCCTGCAACACCGAACCGCCCTCCTCGACGATGATCGAGGCCGGGTACACCGTCAGCCACACCGAGGCGATGGCACTGGCGTCGCGGGCGCGGGCCTCGGCGTAAGGGTGCAGCCACATGCGCGCCTGCCCTGCATACAGCCGGGCGCGGTCGCGGGCGGCTTGCAGCATGGACTGGCCTTGCAGCCATTCGATGGTGTCCTGGCCTCGCTGGGTCATACGCTTGCTCCTTCGACGGGGGGCGTGGGGTCGTGCCCTCAAGGTGTGAGTGGGTTTGACTGCAATCGTTCGCATTTTTTGCTGCGACCAGCGGGCAGATGTGGCAGAGCTCCGCCGCACGGCGCGCCTACCCCGGCCCACACGCCCTCAAACCCACCCCTCCAGCCGCAACGTCGCGCGTACCAGCCGCTGCTCCTCCTCCTCGATCTCCTTGAGGTTCGCGCAGATGCCCTGGATATGCGCAATCGCCGCCTTGCGCGCCTGCTCCGGCATTCGCCCGGTCACGGCGTTGTACAGCCGCGCATGCTGGCGGTCGATCTGGCGCTTCTGCACATCGCGGTGGTACAGGTTGTTCACCGAGGCGAACACCGAGTTCAACAGCAGGTCGGTCAGCGAGCGCAGCGTCTGCACCAGCACCGGGTTGTGCGAGGCCTCGCAGATCGCCAGGTGAAACGCATGGTCCAGGTGCGCATGCTCCGAGGCCGTCAGTGGCTGCTCATGGGCCGCCAGCAACGCCTCGTAGCTGCGCCGTATGAGCACGAAGTCCGCCTCGGTGCCGCGCAGCGCCGCCAGGCGTGCCGACTCCCCTTCCAGCAGGCTGCGCACCTCGAACAGGTCGTACAGGGTGCGCGGCTGCGAACTGAACAGGTGCATCAATGCCGAGGTGCTGCCCTGCCCCGACAACTGCGCGACATATGAACCCTTGCCATGCGCAGTCTCGATGATGCCTTTGGCGCGCAGCAGCTTGAGCCCTTCGCGCAGGGCCGTGCGCGACACGCCGAGCTTTTCGGTCAGGCGCCGCTCCGACGGCAGCGCCTGGCCGACCTTGAGCACGCCATCGACGATCAGCCGCTCGATGCGCTCGCACACCACGTCTGCCACCTGCATTGAAAGCGGTTCGCCCATCGTTCCTCCAACTGGTATGACCAGACACCGTGGGCTTTATTACCCTTGCCAGATCAATACATAACTAACTGTATTTATTGAATATTCATGAAAAAGCCGGAAAAACCGCAGCAACAAACTGGTTCGACCAGTGATTTGAGCGATAGACACTAAGCCGCCGCCGGCCAATGATGCAAGTGAGCCGTGTTCCATCGAGCTTCCATAACAACAAGACAAGGGTCGTTAGCCTGCCCATGAATATTCTCTACGACGAACGCGTCGATGGTGCGCTGCACAGCGTCGACCGGGCCGAGTTCCTGCACACCCTGCAGAGCCGCCTGCCCGACCTGGATATCCTGCACGCCGCCGAAGACCTCAAGCCCTACGAGTGCGACGGCCTCTCGGCCTACCGCACCACGCCGATGCTGGTGGTGCTGCCGCGCCATCTGGAAGAGGTGCAGAGCGTGTTGCGCCTGTGCCACGAGCGCAAGGTGCCGGTGGTGGCACGTGGCGCCGGCACAGGTTTGTCCGGCGGCGCGCTGCCGCTGGAAAAGGGCGTGCTGCTGGTAATGGCGCGCTTCAACAAGATTCTTGAAATCGACCCGGCCGGGCGCTTTGCCCGCGTGCAGCCCGGCGTACGCAACCTGGCGATTTCCCAGGCTGCCGCGCCGCATGGGCTGTACTACGCACCCGACCCCTCCTCGCAGATCGCCTGCTCGATCGGCGGCAACGTCGCCGAGAACGCCGGTGGCGTGCACTGCCTCAAGTACGGCCTGACCGTGCACAACGTGCTCAAGGTCGAGATGCTCAGCGTCGAGGGCGAACGCATGACCCTGGGCAGTGATGCCCTGGACGCCCCCGGCTTCGACCTGCTGGCGCTGTTCACAGGTTCCGAGGGCATGCTCGGCATCATCACCGAAGTCACCGTCAAGCTGCTGCCCAAGCCGCAGGTGGCCAAGGTGCTGCTGGCCGCCTTCGACTCGGTGGAAAAGGCCGGCCGCGCCGTGGGCGACATCATCGCCGCCGGCATCATCCCCGGCGGCCTGGAGATGATGGACAACCTGGCGATTCGCGCCGCCGAAGACTTCATCCACGCCGGCTACCCGGTAGAGGCCGAGGCCATCCTGCTGTGTGAACTGGACGGCGTCGAGGCCGACGTGCACGACGACTGCGAGCGCGTGCGCGTGCTGCTCGAACAGGCCGGTGCCACCGAAGTGCGCCTGGCCCGCGACGAAGCCGAGCGCGTGCGCTTCTGGGCCGGGCGCAAGAACGCCTTCCCCGCCGTGGGCAGGCTGTCGCCCGACTACTACTGCATGGACGGCACCATACCCCGGCGCGAACTGCCCCACGTGCTGGGGGCCATCGCCGACCTCTCGGCCGAGTACAACCTGCGCGTGGCCAACGTGTTCCATGCCGGCGACGGCAACATGCACCCGCTGATCCTGTTCGATGCCAACACCCCCGGCGAGCTGGAACGCGCCGAGGCGTTCGGCGGCAAGATCCTCGAGCTGTGCGTGAAGGTCGGCGGCAGCATCACCGGCGAGCACGGCGTAGGCCGCGAGAAGATCAACCAGATGTGCGCCCAGTTCAACAGCGACGAGCTGAGCCTGTTCCATGCGGTAAAGGCTGCGTTCGACCCGCTGGGCCTGCTCAACCCGGGCAAGAACATCCCCACCCTGCACCGCTGCGCCGAATTCGGCGCCATGCACGTGCACCACGGCCAACTGCCCTTCCCGGACCTGGAGCGCTTCTGATGAGCACCGTACTGTTCGACCCGGCACACGGCAGCGACCGCAGCGCCGACCTGCAGGCCCGCGTGCAGCAGGCCATCGCCGAGCGCACCCCGCTGTTCATCCGCGGCGGTGCCAGCAAGACCTTCTACGGGCGCCCCGTCGACGCCCAGCCACTGGACCTCGCCGGGCACACCGGCATCGTCTCCTACGACCCCACCGAACTGGTGATCACCGCCCGCGCCGGCACGCCCCTGCGCGAGCTGCAGGCCGCGCTGGAGCGTGGCGGGCAGATGCTTGCCTGCGAAGTGCCGTGCTTTGGCGACAACGCCACGGTCGGCGGCATGCTCGCTGCCGGCCTGTCGGGCCCGCGTCGCCCATGGGCGGGTTCGGTACGCGACTTCGTACTGGGCACGCGCATGATCAGCGGCCTGGGCACGCACCTGCGCTTTGGCGGCGAGGTGATGAAGAACGTCGCCGGCTACGACCTGTCGCGCCTGCTGGCTGGCAGCCTGGGGTGCCTGGGGGTGATCACCGAAGCCTCGTTCAAGGTGCTGCCCAAGTACCGCTGCCGGGTCAGCCTGCGCCAGGCCATGCCGCTGCAGATGGCCCTGGACAAGCTCGGCGAATGGGGCCAGCAGCCGATCCCGCTGACCGCCGCCAGCCATGACGGCAGCATCCTGTACCTGCGCCTGGAAGGCAACGAGGGTTCGGTACGCGCCGCCGCTGAACGCCTGGGCGGCGATGCGCTGGATGACAGCTACTGGGACGACCTGCGCGAACAGCGCCTGGCGTTCTTCGACGACCCGCGCCCGCTGTGGCGCCTGTCGGTGCCGGCACTGACGGCGCCGCTGGCGATCGAGGGCGAGCAACTCGTCGACTGGGGCGGCGCGCAACGCTGGCTCAAGAGCAGCGCCGATGCCGACAGCATCCGCCAGCTCGCCGCCGCCGCCAACGGGCACGCCACCTGCTTCACCCCGGGCGTGGTGGACAGCCCGTTCCAGCCGCTGGCCGCACCGATCCTGCGGTTTCACCAGACGCTCAAGCGCAACCTGGACCCTCAGGGCATCTTCAACCCCGGCCGCCAGTACGCCGACGTCTGACCCAGGAGCCACCATGCAGACCAACCTGAGCGAAGCGGCCAAGCGCCTGCCCCACGCCGACGAAGCCGAACGCATCCTGCGCAGTTGCGTGCACTGCGGCTTCTGCAATGCCACCTGCCCCACCTACCAGGAACTGGGCGACGAGCTGGACGGCCCGCGCGGACGCATCTACCTGATCAAGCAATTCCTCGAGCAGGACACCGTCAGCGAGAAGACCCAGCAGCACCTGGACCGCTGCCTGACCTGCCGCAACTGCGAAACCACCTGCCCGTCGGGGGTGGAGTACCACAAGCTGCTGGACATCGGTCGCGACGCCATCGAGGCCCGTGTGCCCCGCCCGCTGGGCCAGCGCCTGCTGCGCAGCGGCCTGCGCGCCGTGGTGCCGCGCCCGGCCCTGTTCCAGGCGCTGGTGAGTACCGGCGAGCTGCTGCGCCCAGTGCTGCCCGAGGCATTCAGGACCCACCTGCCACGCAGCGTGGCACCGGCCCGGCAACGCCCCCAGGCCACCCATGCACGGCGCGTGCTGATGCTCGAAGGCTGCGTGCAGCGCAGCCTGTCGCCCAACACCAACGCCGCCACCGCGCGCGTGCTCGACCGCCTGGGCATCAGCATCACGCCGATTGCCCAGGCCGGCTGCTGCGGCGCGGTGGACTATCACCTCAACGCGCAGGACACCGGGCTTGAACGTGCGCGGCGCAACATCGATGCCTGGTGGCCAGCCGTGGAAGCCGGCGCCGAAGCCATCGTGCAGACCGCCAGCGGCTGCGGCGCCTTCGTCAAGGAATACGCCTACCTGCTGCGCGACGACCCGGCCTACGCGGCCAAGGCCGAGCGCATCAGCGCCCTGGCGCGGGACATCGTCGAAGTGATCCGCGCCGAACCGCTGGAGCGCTTCGAGGCGTGCTGCGACCAGACCCTGGCCTTCCACTGCCCGTGTACCCTGCAGCACGCACAAAAACTTGGCGGCGCAGTTGAAGCCGTACTCAAACGCCTGGGCTTCAACCTTACCGAGGTACCCGACAGCCACCTGTGCTGCGGTTCGGCCGGCACCTATTCGCTGACCCAGCCGGTGCTGTCCAGGCAACTGCGCGACAACAAGCTCGATGCGCTGGAAAGTGGCCACCCCGACGTGATCGCCACGGCCAACATCGGCTGCCAGACCCACCTCGACGGTGCCGGGCGAACCCCCGTGCGGCACTGGATCGAACTCGTTGACCAAGCCCTCAACCCAGGAGCCTGATTTCATGCAAAGCAAACCCGTAATGACCCTGAGCGACGTGCAGCAGATTCTCGCCGCCGCCCGTGCCGAGGCCCAGGCCAACCAGTGGGCCGTGAGCATTGCCGTGGTCGACGACGGCGGCCACCCGCTGGGCTTCGAGCGCCTGGACGGCTGCGCGCCGGTGAGTGCCTACATCGCCACCGAAAAGGCCCGCAGCGCGGCGCTGGGCCGACGTGAAACCAAGCTGTACGAAGACATGATCAATGGCGGGCGCACGGCGTTCCTGTCGGTGCCGGTGATCAGCGGCACGCTCGAAGGCGGCGTGCCGGTGATCGTCGACGGCCAGGTGGTCGGCGCGGTGGGTGTGTCGGGGGTCAAGTCCGAACAGGACGCCCAGGTGGCCAAGGCCGGCGTTGCCGCCGTTAAAGACTGATCAGGAGCAACCGAACATGAACGACCGTATTCAGCGTCAACGCCTGCAGGTCGCGAGCGCCCTGCAGCACTTCATCGAAACCGAGGCCCTGCCCGGCACCGGTGTGCCGGAGGCCAACTTCTGGCAAGGCTTCGACGCCCTGGTGCACGACCTGGCGCCGAAGAACCGCGCCCTGCTCGCCGAACGCGACCGCCTGCAGGCCGCGCTGGACACCTGGCACCGCGCCCACCCGGGCCCGGTGGCCGACATGCCGGCCTACCGCGCCTTCCTGAGCGAGATCGGCTACCTGGTGCCGGTGCCTGAACAGGTGGCGGTGAGCACCTCCAACGTCGACAGCGAGCTGTGCGAACAGGCCGGCCCGCAGCTGGTGGTGCCGGTGATGAACGCGCGCTATGCGCTCAACGCCGCAAACGCACGCTGGGGCTCGCTGTATGACGCGCTGTATGGCACCGACGCGATCAGCGACGCCGACGGCGCCGAGGCTGGCGAGGGCTACAACCCGCGCCGTGGCCAGAAGGTCATCGCCTTTGCACGCAAGGCCCTGGACCAGGCTGCACCGCTGGCCGGCGGCTCGCACGCCGAGGCCAAGGCCTACCGCATCGAGGACGGGCAACTGCGCGTCGACCTCATCAGCGGCCTGACCACCACACTCAAAGACCCCGCCAAATTCGTCGGTTTCCAGGGTGATGCCGCCCAGCCGAACGCCGTGCTGCTGAAGAACAACGGCCTGCACCTGGAAATCCAGATCGACCCCACCAGCGCCATCGGCCAGACCGATGCGGCCGGGGTCAAGGACGTGCTGGTCGAAGCCGCCCTGAGCACCATCCTCGACTGCGAGGACTCGGTGGCCGCGGTGGATGCCGAAGACAAGACCCTGATCTACCGCAACCTGCTGGGCCTGATGAAAGGCGACCTGAGCGAAGCGATCAGCAAGGGCGGCAAGACCCGCGTGCGCCGCCTCAACCCGGACCGCGTCTACACCGCGGCCGATGGCGCAACGCTGACCCTGCATGGCCGTTCGCTGCTGTTCGTGCGTAACGTCGGCCACCTGATGACCAACCCGGCGATTCTCGATGGCGATGGCGCCGAGATTCCCGAGGGCATCATGGACGCGGTGCTCACCGGCCTGATCGCCATCCACGACCTGCAGCGGCGCGGCAACTCGCGCAGCGGCAGCGTGTACATCGTCAAGCCGAAGATGCACGGCCCTGCCGAAGTGGCGTTTGCCGCCGAACTGTTCGGGCGTGTCGAAGACCTGCTGGCGCTGCCGCGCAACACCCTGAAGATGGGCATCATGGACGAGGAGCGGCGCACCTCGGTGAACCTCAAGGCGTGCATCGGCGCAGCGCACGAGCGGGTGGTGTTCATCAACACGGGCTTTCTCGACCGTACCGGCGACGAGATGCACAGCGCCATGGAAGCCGGCCCGATGCTGCGCAAGGGCGACATGAAGTCCACGCCGTGGATCACCGCCTACGAGCGCAACAACGTGCTGGTGGGGCTGGCCTGCGGGCTCAAGGGGCGCGCGCAGATCGGCAAGGGCATGTGGGCCATGCCCGACCTGATGGCCGACATGCTGGTGCAGAAGATCGGCCACCCCAAGGCCGGTGCCACCACCGCATGGGTGCCCTCGCCCACGGCCGCCACGCTGCATGCGCTGCACTACCACCAGGTGGACGTGCAAGGGGTGCAGAGCGAATTGCAGCGCATCGACCTGGCCGGCGAGCGTGACAGCCTGCTCAACGACCTGCTGACCATTCCGGTGTCGCCGCGTCCGAACTGGAGCGATGCGGAAAAACTGCAGGAGCTGGAGAACAACTGCCAGGGCATTCTCGGCTACGTGGTGCGCTGGGTGGAGCAAGGGGTCGGGTGCTCCAAGGTGCCGGACATCCACAACGTCGGCCTGATGGAAGACCGTGCGACCTTGCGTATATCCAGCCAGCACATTGCCAACTGGCTGCTGCATGGCACGGTGAGCGAGGCCAAGGTACGCGAGGTGCTCGAACGCATGGCGGTGGTGGTCGACCGGCAGAATGCCGGGGATGCGGCATACCGCCCGATGGCGCCGGACTTCGCCACCTCGATGGCGTTCCAGGCCGCCAGCGACCTGGTGTTCAAGGGGCGTGAGCAGCCGAGCGGGTATACCGAGCCGCTGCTGCATGCGTGGCGCTTGAGGTTCAAGGCGGCGAACTGACGGGCCTCTTCGCCCGCAAGGCTGGCTCCTGCAGGAACCCGCCTTGCTGGCGAAGGCCCCGGCAACTACACGATGGGCAACCCATTGTTGACCACTTCCCGCGTATACGACGCCAGCTGCTTGGCATCCATGCTGGCCACCAGGTCGGCCTCGATGGGCCGGTGCGCCACGATACTCACATCGGTGCAGCCCAGGGCGTTGTGGCGAATCCGGCGCACCGCCGGGCTGATGGTCACGGGGATGATGCCGATGCCCATTTCCTTGGCGATGCGAAATGCACCGGTCTTGAACGGCAGCACGCCCTGCCCGGTGTTGCGCGTGCCCTCGGGGAAGATCCAGAGCGATGTCTTGCTGTCGGCCACGCGGGTGGCGATGCGCCGCAGGCTGGTGATCGACGCGCGCGGGTTGCTGCGGTCGATGAACAGGCTGCCGGTCAGCCAGTACAGCTGCCCGGCCAACGGCAGCCAGCGCAACGACTGCTTGCCCACGATCACCGTGCCTGGGCGCAGCGCCTGGGCCACGACAAATGCATCGTGGTTGCTCTGGTGGTTGGCCACATAGATGTAGGAGCGGTCGGGCGCGATGGCGTCGAAACCACCGACCTCGACGCGCACGCCAAAGATCCAGTTGATGGCCCTGTAGACCTTGCAGGCCAGGTAGAGGTTGTCCTGCTTGCGCGGATTGAGCAACAGCACCAGGCACAGGAACGGAAACGTCACCACCACGAACAGCACGACCAACAGCCAACGCACACACGCAATCATTGCTTTACCACCTTCCCTCGACATGTTCACCCGTCACGCTGCCAGTTGCAGTGCGCGGGTCGTCTGGTCATCGATTTCGATCCAGAAGGCCAGCACCGGCTTGTCGTCAATCATCTGCGGACGCGCGATTCTTCGCGTGGTCACGCCCATGCGCTTGAGCAACCGCTCGTTACCCATTGCAGTAAAGGCAATCAGCCTGCGCGCCCCCTGGGCACGCGCCACATCGATCACCTTGCCGACCATCGCCACGGTATTCTGCCAAGCCTGTTCAGCCGACAGGTATTGGCCTTTGGGCGAACTCATGGCGAAGCGCGAGAGCTCCCATATGTCCTGCTGATAGGGGAGCGGCGCATCGCCAACCAGGTGCGGAAACACTTCTGCCAGCAGGTACGGGCGATGGGTGGGGATCAGGCGGGCACAACCGAAAATATTCTGTTGCTTGTCGCATGCCAGCACATACAGCGTGTCGGGGCGGTCGAACTCATCCCACTCCTGGCCCTCGGGACACTGCAATGGCCAGCCCAGCTCCCTTACAAACACCTGGTAGCGGTACTCGGCCAGTGCGCTCGCCATGGTGCGCGGAAAGTCTTTGATGGTCCCGGTTACAGCAGTGAACATGAAAACGCCCCAACTCAAAGAGCTGGGAGTACAACAAACCCTCCGGAGCCTATATAGCTGCCCGAAAGGGCAGGTTTGTTCGTAGGAAAAACCTGAAATGCCAGCGCACTGATGGCCATTTGCTACAGAAGTTTTCCGCGAAAACTGTACCGTACGGTATAATTCCGGCCTGTTTGCACTCTCCATTGGCCGAGCACATTCCACCCATGAAAGGCACATTGCGTGAATGACTGGCGCGAGCACTTCATTGCCGTGGTGACGGGGTGCCGCAACGAAGGCGAGCTGTTCAGCGAGCTGACCCGACTTACCCGCGAGCTGGACTTCGAGTTCTGTTCCTATGGGCTGAAGAATCCGCTGCCGATCGCCGCCCCGCAGTTCATCCTGCGCTCCAACTACCCCAGCGCCTGGGAAGCCAGGTACGTGGCCGAGGACTATTTTTCCTGCGACCCGACGGTGGCCCACGGGCTGACCCGCACCACGCCCCTGCAGTGGGCCGCCGCGCAACAGCAGCACCAGCAGGCATTCTGGGAAGAGGCGCGGCACTACAGCCTGGACCACGGCTGGTGCCTGTCGGTGCAGGGCGACTACGGCACCATCGGCCTGCTGTCCCTGTCCCGCCCGGATGACCCGATCTCCACACTTGAACTGGACGCCAAGGAAGCCAAGCTCATCTGGCTGTCGCAACTGGCGCACAGTGCCATGACCGGCTTCTTTGCCCAGACCCACCTGCCCGAGGCCCAGAAGACCCTGACCGCACGGGAGAAAGAAGTGCTCAAATGGACCGCCGTGGGCAAGACCTACAGCGAGATCAGCATCATCCTCACCATCGACAGCCGCACGGTGAAGTTCCACCTGGTCAACGCCATGCGCAAGCTGCAGGCCAGCAACAAGGCCGAGGCGACGGTGAAGGCGATTCTGCTGGGGATGCTTTTCTAGGCCAGGGCTGCATCAATAGCTGAAAATTCCCGACACAGCGACTAAGGTAGGCACAGATCGGTGCCCGCCCCTGGCCCGAGACAACAAGATGACGGTGAGCCGCCCCTGCGCGCGCCACGGTCGACGGGAGCCCAGCATGCAGCATACCCAGACCAGCCCGAGCGATCTTGCGGCCTTCGTCGACGATCACTTCCCCGAGCGCGGCATCCGCCCCGACCCTGTCATTGCGCAGTCCTGGTACCGCAGCGTGGTCGAGCATCGCCTCGACCCCGGCGCCGCCGGGCGTACCCATGTGCTGGGCGCCGACGCCATCCGCCAGCATCAACAGCAGCACCAGCAATACCTGGCCATCGCCAGCCAGGGCGTCAGCGGCCTGGCCAGGCGCGTGGTGCCGGCCGGGTTCGCGGTGCTGCTCAGCGACGAACACGGCATCACCCTCGACACCCGCCTGCCCGAAGCCAGCCACATCTATACCCAGGCCGGGCTGGTGGTGGGCGCGCGCTGGGACGAGTCGATTGCCGGCACCAACGGCATCGGCACCACCCTGGCCGCCGCGCAGCCGCTGATCATCCACCGCGAAGAGCACTTTCTGGCCTCCAACTTTCGCCTGAGCTGCTCGGTGGCGCCGATCTTCGACGCCCAGGGCCTGCTGCGCGGCTGCCTGAACGCCACCTGCCTGAACAGCAACGGGCCCAAGGAGGCGCAGTACCTGACCCTGCAACTGGTGATCCTGTATGCGCGGCTGATCGAGAACGCGCACTTTCGCGAGTGCTACCGCGACCGCCTCACCCTGTCGCTCAAGCCCATCGACGACATAGCCGACCTGGCCAACGAGCAGTTGCTGGCGCTGGACGACAACGGCCGCATCATCGGCGCCAACCGCGCCACCTTCGTTGCCCACCAGCGCGATGCGGCGCCGCTGCTGGGTGCGCGCATCGACAGCCTGCTGCCAACCTCGATGGATGAACTGCTGCACCTGACCCAGGGCGGTGCACGCGGCGTGCGCCTGCGCGGGCAGCAGGACGACGCCTTGCTGGATGTGGGCCTGCGCATACCGTCGCAGCGCCACCGCCCTGCCCCGGCCAGACCGCCGGTGCGCAGCAGCCACCCCGACCTGCAGCAGCTGGCCGGCGGCGATGCGCGCCTGCAACAGGCGGTGCAGCGGGTGCGCAAGGTGCTCGACAAGGACCTGCCGATACTGATCACCGGCGAGACCGGCACCGGCAAGGAGGCATTCGCCCGCGCCATCCACCAGGCCAGTGCGCGGCGCGCCGGGCCGTTCATCGCGCTCAATTGCGCGGCGATTCCCGAGACGCTGATCGAGAGCGAGCTGTTCGGCTACCGCGGCGGCAGCTTCACCGGGGCCGACAAGAAGGGCATGAAGGGCAAGCTGGAACTGGCCGCCGGCGGCACGCTGTTTCTGGACGAGATCGGCGACATGCCGGCGCACCTGCAAACCCGTTTGCTGCGGGTGCTGGCCGAGCGCGAGATCTTCCCGATCGGCGCCCAGGCGCCGGTGGCGCTGGACGTGCAGGTGGTGTCGGCGACCCACCAGGACCTGCACGGGATGATTGGCGACAAGCGCTTTCGCGAGGACCTCTACTACCGCCTGGGCGGCATGAGCCTGGCGTTGCCGGCCTTGCGCGAACGCAGTGACCGGGGCGCGTTGATCGAGCAGTTACTGGCGGCGCAGAGCAGCGGCGTGCGGCTGACCGAACAGGCCCGCCAGTGCCTGCATGCCCATGCGTGGCCGGGCAATATTCGTCAGTTGCTCAATGCGTTGCGCTACGCGGTGGCGTTGGCCGAGGACGGGGTGATCGACGTGGATTGCCTGCCGGCGGAAGTGGTGCAGGTGGTGCGCGGCGAGCCGCTGCGCATCGACAGCCAGGACCCGGCCAGCGAG
>NZ_DLNW01000010.1:37530-85990 GCF_002478435.1 Pseudomonas sp. UBA7500
GGGTCGAGCCCGCTCCCACAGGCTGTGGGAGCGGGCTTGACCCGCGATGAGGCCCTAACAGGCTACCTGGGCCTCAGATCTGGATGTAGACCACATGGGTATGCGTGTACTCATACAACCCATGCTTGCCATCGGCCCCACCGATCCCCGACTTGCGCGTGCCGGCATGGAAGCCCTGCATGGCCTCGAAGTTCTCGCGGTTGATGTAGGTCTCGCCGAAATCCAGCGCGTTGCTGGCATGCATCGCTGCACTCAGGCTGCGCGTGTACAGCGATGAAGTCAGCCCGTATTCACTGTCGTTGGCCAGCGCAATCGCCTCGTCCAGGCTCTCCACGATCTGGATCGGCAACACCGGCCCGAAGATCTCCTTGCGCATGATCTCCATGTCGGCCGAGCAGCCGGCCAGCACCGTCGGCTGGTAGTGAAAGCCCAGCCCGCGATCGGCCACCGCGCCCCCGGTCACCAACTGCGCGCCCTGCCCGGTGGCGGTGCGCACCATCTGCCCGACCTTGTCCAGGGCGGCCTGGTTGATCAGCGGGCCCATGTCCAGATCCGCCTCGGCCAGCGGGTCACCATAACGGGTGGCGGCCATGGCGCTGGCCAGTTTGTCGGTGAACTCATCCGCCACCTCGCGCTGCACGTACACCCGCTCGGCGCAGTTGCACACCTGCCCGGTGTTGATCACCCGCGACGCGGTGATCGACTTGACCGCCAGCTCCAGGTCCGCATCAGCCAGCACGATGGCCGGCGCCTTGCCGCCCAGCTCCAGGTTGAGCTTGGTGATGTTCGGCGCCGCCGCGGCCATGATCCGCGAGCCGGTGCCCACGCTGCCGGTGAAGCTGATCAGGTCGATGCCGGCGTGGCTGGTCAGGCGCTGGCCCACGGTCGCCCCGGTACCGCACACCACGTTGAACACACCGCTGGGCAGGTCGGTCTCGGCCACCAGGCGGGCGAACTCGAAGCAGTTGATCGGTGTTTCTTCGCTGGGCTTGATCACGATGGTGTTGCCCGTGAGCAGGGCCGGCGCCATCTTGCGGGCGATCAGAAAGAACGGGAAGTTCCACGGCAGAATCCCGGCCACCACACCCAGCGGCTTGCGCAGCAGAAAGATGCTTTCACCGGCGCGGTCGCTGGTGAGCACCTCGCCTTCCAGGCGTCGCGCCCACTCGGCCATGTAGTCCAGGTAGTCGGCAGTGAAGTTGACTTCAACCAGGGCCAGGCCGAGCACCTTGCCCTGCTCGGCGGTGATGATGCGCGCCAGGCGCTCGGCGTTGTCACGCACCTTGCTGGCGATCTTGCGCAGGTAGCCGGCGCGCTCGATGGCCGGGCGCGTGGCCCAGCTCTTCTGGGCCTTGCGCGCGGCGGCAATGGCCTGCTCCACCTGCGCGTCACTGGCCTGGGGTACGCGCCCCAGCAGTCGTCCATTGGCCGGGTTGTGCACCTCGATCTGCGCGTCGCTGTCGACGAACGCATTGGCGATGTAGTTCTGGTAGATGACGTCACTCATGGGTCAATGGCTCCTTTTCAATGGGATGACTTGGCGCTGAACTGCTTCCAGGTATCGCCTTCCTGATGAAGGTCGTGGGCGCGCTTGATCAGGTACTGGTGGATCTGGTCGACCTGCTCGGGGGTGAAGGCGTCGGCGAACGACGGCATGCCATCCGGCACGCGGCCACCGAAGAGGATGCCGAGGAACATCTGGTGTTTTTCCGGGGTGAGCTTGCGCAGGTCGGGCAGCACGCCGCCGCTGACCGCGTGGATACCGTGGCACTGCGAGCAGTAACCGTCGTACAGCTTGGCGCCCGCCTCGATCGAAGCGGTGTCGTTGCTCAACGCGGGTGGTTTGGGGGTGTCCGGGCGTGGCGCCGGCTCTTGCAGCTTGGCGGTGCCGCCCAGCTTGTAGGTCAGCACCTGGGAGTACGGCTGCACGCCGGCCCGCAGCGACAGGGCCCCGGCAAAGGTGGAGAACGCGCCGCCCCAGCCGGCCATGAAGGTCACGTACTGCTCGCCATCCACGCTGTAGGTGACGGGCGCGGCCATCACGCCGCTGGCAGCCGGTTGCTCCCAGAGTTTTTCGCCGGTGTCGGCGGCATAGGCGATCACCCGCCCGTCGGCGCTGCCCTCGAACACCAGGTTGCCCGCAGTACTCAAGGTGCCGCCGTTGAAGATGGTCACGTAGGGCACTTCCCAGGCGGCCTGCTGCTTGACCGGGTCCCAGGCGATCAGCTTGCCCGACCAGCTCTTGGCCATCTCCAGCAGGCCTTCGGCGCCTTCGGGCATCATCCCGGTGCGCAGGCCCAGCTGGTACATGCTCTTGAACGGGTTGCGCTTGGGCGCCTCGGGGATGTGCTCGTAGTAGGCCGACATGATGTGCGCCGGGATGTACACCAGCCCGGTGTCGGGGTTGTACGACATCGGCTGCCAGTCATGCGCGCCCCAGAACGCCGGGGTCACCAGGTTGCGCTTGCCGTTCTTCCAGTAGGCGGCGTTCTCTTCGTCCAGGATCGGCCGCCCGGTCTTCATGTCCATGCCCTTGGTCCAGCTCTGCGGCACGATGCCCTTGGCCGACAGCAGCTCGCCGGTGGCGCGGTCGATCACATAGAAGAAGCCGTTTTTCGGCGCCTGCATCAGCACCTTGCGCGGCTTGCCGTCGATGGGCAGCTCGGCCAGGATCATGTGCTGGGTGGCGGTGTAGTCCCAGGCATCGCCCGGGGTGGTCTGGTAGTGCCACACGTATTCGCCGGTGTCGGCATTGACCGCCACGATGGACGACAGGAACAGGTTGTCGCCCTTGGCCTGGCTACGCCATTTGGGGTCCCACAGCGAGCCGTTGCCCACGCCGATGTACAGCAGGTTCAGCTCCGGGTCGTAGGCGAACGAGTCCCAGGCGGTGCCGCCACCGCCCTGCTCCACATAGGCATCGCCGAACCAGGTCTTGGCGGCGATCTCCATGCCCTTGCCCTCGGGCGGCAGCTTGGGGTCGCCCGGCACGGTGTAGAAGCGCCACGCCTCCTTGCCGGTTTCGGCGTCGTAGGCGGTGACATAGCCCCGCACGCCGAACTCGGCGCCGCCGTTGCCGATCACCACCTTGCCGTTGACCACCCGAGGGGCGCCGGTGATGGTGTAGCTGCGCTTGTGGTCGGCGCGGGTGTCGACCGACCAGGCGCGCTGGCCGGTCTTGGCGTCGATGGCCTCCAGGCGCCCGTCGAGCACGCCCACGTAGACCTTGCCCTTCCACACCGCCACGCCACGGTTGACCGCGTCGCAACAGGCTTCGCCGGCGCGGTGGCGGTCCGATTGCGGGTCGTACTTCCAGATCAGCCTGCCGTCGCGCGCATCCAGCGCGTACACCACCGAGAACGGCCCGGTGGTGTACATCACCCCGTCGACCACGATGGGGGTGGCTTCCACGCCACGGTCCAGGTCCAGCTTGTAGCTCCAGGCCAGGCCCAGCTGGCCGACGTTCTGGTCGCTGATCTGCTTGAGCGGGCTGTAGCGCTGTTCGTCGTAGGTGCGCCCGGTGCTCATCCAGTTACCGGGCTCCTTGTCGGCGGCGATGATGCGCGCGCCATCGACGTTGGCCGGGATGTCCGCAGCCAGCGCCGGTGTACCCGCCAGGCTCAGCAGCACGGCAACGGCAAGGGATTTGAGGGGAAGCGAGGCGAGGCCAGTCTGTCTCATGGGAGTGTCCTGTTCTTATTAGTGGCGCAGTCTTCGCGCTGCGCCATCAGCTCATCGCAACCGCCATGCCAGCTGTGACATGAACCGCCACAACCGCTCTGGCACGCGGCTTTTCGCGCGCCGCACCGATGCCGCCCGCGCTGCAATCAACGCTACAGGTGTTGCATCACCCGCTACACAGGGCGCACACCTGTAGCGCAGTGTTGGCCCGGCGCACGCCGCATTCACAAATCGAATGGCAGGGATTTCAACATTTAATTTGTGGATAGCTAAAGATGGTCATAACGTAGCGGTGCAATCCCTGAACGGGGCCGCCCGCCGCAGGCTGGCCCGGGGGACACAACAACAAACATCGAGACTGTCCATGTCCAGAACCACTTACTTCGCCCCCCACGGCGGGCACCCGGCTCAGACCGAGCTGCTGACAGACCGTGCCATGTTCACCGAAGCCTACGCGGTGATCCCCAAGGGCGTGATGCGTGACATCGTCACCAGCCACCTGCCCTTCTGGGACAAGATGCGCATGTGGGTCATCGCCCGCCCGCTGTCGGGTTTCGCCGAGACCTTCTCGCAGTACATCGTCGAAGTTGCCCCTGAAGGCGGCAGCGAGCGCCCGGAGCAGGACAAGAACGCCGAGGCGGTTCTGTTCGTGGTCGAAGGTGAAGTCGACATCACCCTGCAAGGCAAGCCGTACACCCTCAAGCCAGGCGGCTACGCGTTCATTCCGCCGGGCGCCGACTGGAGCCTGCGCAACAACAGCGCGGCCAACGTGACCTTCCACTGGATCCGCAAGCACTACCAGGAAGTCGAAGGCCTGGCGCACCCGGAAGCGTTCGTCACCAACGAACAGGACGTTACCCCGATCCCGATGCCGGGCACCGATGGCGCCTGGGTCACCACCCGCTTCGTCGACATGGCCGACATGCGCCACGACATGCACGTCAACATCGTGACCTTCCAGCCGGGCGGCACCATCCCGTTCGCGGAAACCCACGTGATGGAGCACGGCCTGTACGTGCTGGAAGGCAAGGCGGTGTACCGCCTGAACCAGGACTGGGTCGAAGTGGAAGCCGGCGACTTCATGTGGCTGCGCGCCTTCTGCCCGCAGGCCTGCTACTCGGGTGGCCCTGGCCCGTTCCGCTACCTGCTGTACAAGGATGTGAACCGCAACGTGAACCTGACGCTGAACCCAAAGCGTTAAGCAGGTAGCGATGCAGAAAGCCCGCCGTGACTGGCGGGCTTTTTTGTGGGGAAGTGACCCGCAGGCTCACACCGCCTGTGCTTCGAGCAGGCCGGTCAACACGCCCGCCAGCGCTCGTACCATCGGGTCGGCCGTCTGGCGATGCAGAATCAGAATCTCGTAGCTGTCGATCACCGGCAGGCCATCCGCCTCGCCGAGCACCCGGTGCTCGGCGGTGACGGCGCGTGGCGGCAGCAGGCTGATGCCCATGCCGTCGGCCACGGCGGCCTGAATGCCGCTGAGGCTGGAGCTGGTGAACGCGATGCGCCAGCGCCGGCCCAGGCTCTCTACTGCGCTGATGATTTCGTCGCGGTACAGCCCGCGTGGCGGAAAGGTCACCAGCGGGATCGGGTCCAGCGCCAGGGCCGGGTTGTGCGCGCTGTCGATCCAGCGCAATTGCTCCGGCCAGCTGGCCACCCCTTCGCGACCGTTGCGCCGCTGCTTGAGCAGCACCAGGTCGAGCTCGCCGTTGTCGTAGCTCTGGCTGAGGTCGCGACACAGGCCGCTGGTGACTTCGAGCTTGACCTGCGGGTGCTTGCGGTTGAACGCCGACAGCGCGTTGGTGGTGCGCCCGCCAACGAAGTCTTCCGGGACGCCCAGGCGCAGGGTCACGCCGACCGTGGCGCCGGCCAGGGCTTCGAGCATCTGGTCGTTGAGGGCGAGCATGTGGCGGGCATAGCCGAGCAGGGTCTGGCCGGCGTCGGTGGGCAGCACTTCGCGATTGCCGCGCTCGAGCAAGCGGTGACCGACCATCTCCTCGAGGCGCCGGACCTTCTGGCTGATGGTCGACTGGGTGGAATGCAGGCGCGTGGCCGCCGTGGTGAAACTGCCGCAGTCGGCCACCACCACGATGGCGCGCAGCAGGTCGAGGTCGAACAGAGACCTGTTGGGTTTGAGGCTGAGGCTCATGGCGGGATTCAGGTTTTGAATGGGTAGGCGGTTTTCTAGCATGTGCCGGGGGGTTGGGCAAATGCGCGAACCTGCAGGAGCCGGCCTAGCCGGCCAAAGGGTTGGGTTACCCCAGCAGGTTCGGCACAGACGAAATCAGCAGCGAGACACCCGAGGCAGTCAGCAAGCCCAGCACGATGCGGCGAAACTGCAGGTCGCTGATGCCGATGTACAGGCGCGTACCAAGGAAGGTCGGAATCAGCATGGCCGGCGCGACGATGGCGAAGAACGGCAGCATGTCCACCGTAACGATGCCGGTGCCCAGGTAGGTGAGCATGGTCACGAACAGCATCGACAGGTTGAAGTTCTGGATGATCGAGCGCTGCAGGTCGCGCTCGTAGCCCTTGAGGGTGCACCACAGCGTCGGGACCGTGCCGGTGAAACCGCCAAGCCCACCCATAACGCCACCGATCACACCGATGACGCCATCGACCAGCCGGCCGGCCAGCGGGATTCTCGGCAATCTGCCGGCCAGCAGCATGACCGGGCACCAAGTCACCAGCAGGGCCCCGAGCAAGGTCTTGAACCAGTGCATGTCCAGGTTGGGCAACAGCGCAACACCCAGAGGAATGCCGGCCAGGCCACCGAGGATGAAGGGCAGCAGGCGTTGCAGGCTCAAGCCCCGGTGCACCGAGAACGCGGCCACCACCTGCCCGGTGAGGCCGCCGAACACCGCCAGGGTGGCGGCCAGCTTCGGGTCGAGCACCCAGGCCCAGAACGACATCGCGACCATGCTGAAGGCGAAGCCCGAAAGCCCCTGGACGAACCCCGCAACAACGGCCCCGAGAGCGACCACCAGGTAGATCGTGAGCATCTGCAAGACATCCGGGGTGACTGTGAACGAGTTAGCGATGATGCCATCGCGCAGGGGGGGCCTGTCCAGCATGTCAGCCCCCACTGCAACATCGTCACACCGCCAGCAGCACGCCCCACAACGGCAACGCTGCGGCCAGCCAAACCATTGCACGCGGCCAGTACGGCAACAGCATCGCCACCCCGAACCCCGCCAGTGAAATACCGCCAAACCAGGCTACCGGCCCCATCGCCCAGCCCCAGGCCACGCAACTGACCCACAGGCTGATGGCCAGCGCCGACCAGCCCGCCGACCGCAGGGCCACCCGCATCCAGGGTGCAGGTGCCCTGCCCCACACCTGCTTGTAGTGCCGCTCCAGCCCCAGGCACAACGCCAACATGCCCACATAGGCAAACACCACCGCGCCGATCATCAGCATGTCATTGCCCCTCCACCGCTACCGTCGCACGCTTGCGCGCAGGTTTTTCTTCACGCGGCGCCACGCAGCGCCATGCCGCATACGCCAGCAACCCACCCAGCACCACGCTGGTGGCCTCCAGCACGCGGTGCGCCGGGTCGTGCTGCGCGGTCAACGCGCCCAGCACCGGCAGGCCGATGCACAGTACCGCGGCCAGCCCCAGCTGCTCGGCCCAGGCGCGCTGCGCCGGGCGCAAACCGGCATGCAGCAGCGACAGCAACCACACCGCGAAGAACGCCTTGACCTCCCAGTTGGCCCGCTGCGCCAGCTCCACCGGCAGCAGGCGGTTGGCCCACAGCAAGCCTGCGCAGGCCAGCATCAGGCCGGCGACGAACGCCACGTTGAAGCTCTCGGCCACCTTGTACCAACGCTGCGCCGACACCGAGGCACTGGCGTACTTGCGCCGGCGCTTGACGCAGAACAGTACCAGCCCGGTGCCGATCATCGCGGTGCTGACCAACGCACACACGAAGTACAGCCAGCGCATCGGATAGCCGCCGAACTGCGCGAAGTGCAGCCCCGCCATCACCCGCTGGGTGAGCACGGCAGGCCGCATGTCGGGCACATCGCGCAGCAGCTCGCCGCTGACGCCGTCGAACACCATGGCCTGCCCCTTGCTCAGGGCGATGCGATACCCCAGGGTCGGGCGCACCTCGATCCGCGCGGCGGCCGTACCGGGGTTGGAGATACCGATGCTGCTGATGGCGCCCAGCCGCTCTTGCGCGCTGGCCAGTACCGGGGCCAGGTCGACCAGCGCGGCTGGCTGCTTGAGCGCCGCGCGCTGCGTGGGCAGACGCTGCTCGCCCTGGGCCTTGTAGTACGCCTGGTTGTCACCCTCGAACAGCGCATCCACCGCCGCCGGCATGTAGATCAGCAAAAAGATCACCAGCCCGGTGTAGGTGATCATCAGGTGAAACGGCAACAGCAGCACCGCGCTGGCGTTGTGAAAATCCAGCCACGAGCGCTGGCCCTTGCCGGGGCGGAAGGTGAAGAACTCCTTGAAGATCTTCTTGTGGATCACGATGCCGCTGACCAGCCCCACCAGCATCACGATCGCCAGGGCGCCGACCACGAAGATGCCCCAGTTGCGCGGCAGGTTCAGGGTGAAGTGAAAGCGGAAGAAGAAGCTGCCGCCGGCCGTTTCGCGCACCTCGATCGGCTCGCCGGTATGCGGGTCGAGCGCGGTGCCGCCACCGCGTCGACGCTCGCCGGACGCTACCTGCAAACCGGGCGAACGTGCATCCGGCAGGCTGATGTTCCAGTTGCTGGCGCCCGGTGCATGCTGGGTCAGGTAGGCCAGCCCGCGTTGCGCGGCCTGCAACTGGGTGAGGTCGTGGCTGCGCACCTCGGGGCGCATCCAGTTGTCGATTTCGCTGTCGAACACCGCCAGCGTACCGGTGGCGAATATCGCGAACAGAAGCCAGCCGAAGATCAGGCCGGCCCAGGTGTGCAGCCACGCCATGGATTGGGTGAAGGTATTTTTCATCTCACAGGCTCCACAACTGCGGCCAGAAGCCGACCGCCGCCAACGGCACCGCCAGCGCCGCCGGCCACCACGCACGCAGGGCATCGCGACTGGCGAAGGCCCACAGGAACGCGCAGGTGTAGAACGCAAAGGACGGCAGGCTGGCCACGATCACCGCATCCACCGCAGGCATTGGCAGCACACGGGCCAGAAAAGCCGTGGCCGCATAGCTGAATGCATAGCCGCCCAGCAAGGCGGCTGCCGCGCGCGACACAATCAACAACCAGACCGGTCGGGTGTTGCTCATCAGGTTTCTCCTTGTGCTGCCGCTGGCAGGCGCAGGTTCACGCGCAGGCCCGGCTTGAGGTTCTGTGCCCATACCTGGCCGCCCTGCAACTGCACCCGGCAACGGGCGATCGTCAGGCCCAGGCCGAAGCCGTCGCCGCCCGGGCGTGCGGCGTCGAGTCGGGTAAAAGGTTGGAAGATGGTCTCCAGCGCAGCCTCGGCCACGCCGGGGCCCTGGTCGTCGATCCACAGGTGCCAGCAATCGCCATCGCGCCGGCCGCCCAGGCGCACCTGCCCGTTGGCAGGCGAATGGCGGATGGCATTGCGCACGATGTTTTCCATCGCCTGGGCCAGGCCGTTGAGGTGGCCGCGCACCAGGCAGTCTTCGGTGAGCGCCATGGGCAGTTGCCCCTCGCGCCAGCCGGACTCGAAACAGGCGTTCTCGCGTACCACCTCCCACAGGGTCTGCACCTCGACCGTGTCCAGCGCCAGTTGCGGGCGCTCGGTGCCGAGCCACACCAGCTCCAGGGTGTCGTCGACCAGCTGGCGCATGCACTGCACCTCGCGGGTCAGGCGCTCGCGCAACACGTCATCGTCGGGCTCGTTTTCGGCGGCCATGTGCAGGCGCGTCAACGGCGTGCGCAACTCGTGGGACAGGTCGGCGAGCAGGCGCTGCTGCAGCGACACGGTCTTTTCGAGGCGCTCGGCCATGTGGTCGAAGGCCCGCCCCAGATCGCCCAGTTCGTCGCTACGCCGGGAAATCGCCGGGTCGACCCGGGTGTCCAGGCGGTCGGCACGCAGGGCATTGGCCTGGGCGCGCAGGTGCGCCAGCGGGCCGATCAGCACGCGATACAGCAGAAAACCCGCCAGCAGTGCCAACAGCGCCGGCAGCAGCCCGTGGATCAGCAGTTGCACCAGCAGCGGACGCATCGACGGCATGAAGCGCTCGGGCAACTGGATCACCAGCCTGCCGGCCTGGGGCGCCTCGGGGAACGGCACGCTGATCGCCGGCAGCTCGGGGGAGCGCTTGCTCATGGGCCAGTCGAGCTCGCGCATGAACGTCACGTACTTCTGCTGCTCATCGGTCAGCGTCTGGCTGCTCAACGAGCGCAGGTCGCTGCCCAGCACCAGCGCCCAGCCCGGCTCGCGGATCTTCAGGTCGGCCAGCCACCGGTCGACGCCTGGCGTACCGCCGCTGCGCCACGCCGCGTGGGCCTCCACGGCGTAGCCCTTGAGCACCTGGCGCGCCTCCTCGCTCAGGTGATAGCTCCTGCGCTCCAGGTGCGCACCGCCCGAGCGGCTGAACCAGATGATCGACAGGCACAGCACCACCAGAAGCGCGCACAGTTTCCACAGCAGCGAGTGACGTCCGGGCAAGCTCATGCCGGCACCTGTGTCAGCACGTAGCCCTTGCCCCATACCGTGGCCAGGCGGCCGGCATAGCCGATGGCGGCCAGCTTGCGGCGCACATGGCTGACGTGCATGTCCAGCACGCGGTCCTGCTGGGAGAACGGCCTGTGCAGCACCTGCTGGTAGAGGAACGGCTTGCTCAGCACTTCCTCGGGGTGCGCCAGCAGCACTTGCATCAGGCGGTACTCGATGGGGGTGAAGCTGGCCACCGCGGCGCCCAGCTGCATGTCCTGGCGCATGTCCTTGCGCAGCGCCGCCGGCTCGCCCTGCGCGCCTTCCGGCGCGGCCCGCTCATAGGCAACCCGGCGCAGCACCGCATCGATGCGCACGTCCATCTCGTTCATGCTGAACGGCTTGGGCAGGTAGTCGTCGGCGCCCTGGCTGAAGCCGACGATGCGGTCCTGCTCGGCACCCAGTGCCGACATCAGGATCACCGGCACCATGAACCGCTCGCGCAATTCACCCAGCAGTTGCAGGCCGTCGCGACCGGGCAGGAGGATGTCCATGAGGATCAGGTCGAAGGCCGTCCAGGCCTGCAGGTCGGTGCTGTCGTCCACGCCATGACAGACGCTCACATCGAAACCGCGGCGACGCAGGTGCTGTTCCAGATGGGCCGCCAGCAGCGGATCGTCCTCGACGGCCAGAATCTTCGTGGCAGGTTGTGCTGATAGATAACTCACGCTTCACCTTGGGTAGTACGGGTGTAGAGGGCCTGAAAACACAAAAAGCCGCCCCGGGCCGATCGATGCGCGATCGACCCGGGGCAGCCTGTAGGCAATGGCGGCTCAGAACGAGATGTTCAGTGCCGCGAACAGCGCCCGGCCCGGCTGGTTGTAGGTGTTGGCGCCCGAACTGCTGGCGTTGCCACCCCGGTGGATCTGCTTGTCGAACACGTTGTTCACGCCAAAGCGCACGTCGTAGTTCTTGGTGATCTTGTAGCCGGTGCTCACATCGACCAGGCCGTAGGCTTCGACGTCCTGCTGGGCATCCAGGTCGTAGTTCTGCTGGGTGCGGTAGTTGTAGGTCGGCGACTTCTGCTTGCCGAAGTAGGTACCGGCGACCTGGAACGACAGCTTGTCGGTGGCACGCCAGTCCAGGGTGCTGTTGACCGTGTACTTGGGAATCACGCTCAGCGGCTCGCCGGTGTCGCGGTTGTCGTTGTTGAGCATCAGGGTGAGGTTGGTGTTCCAGTCCAGCGACGGGGTCAGCTCGACGAAGAAGTTGCCTTCTACCCCTTCCACCAGTGCCTTGCCGGCGTTTTCCCACTGGGTCACGCGGCGACCGCTGTTGATGTCGTAGATCACGTCGGTGCCACCGATGATCTTGTTCTTGTAGTCGTTGCGAAAGTACGTCGCGCTGGTGCGCCAGGTGCCACGGTCGTAGAGCAGGCCGATTTCCTTGTTGACGCTGGTTTCGGGGTCGAGGTTGGGGTTGCCCTGCAGGTAGCAGCCGCCGTTGTTGGTCTGCTGGGTGCTGCAACCGTTGCCCCGGCTGTAGAGCAGGTAGTTGGGGTTGGCCTGGTACAGGTTCGGGGTCTTGTAGGCCCGTGCGATACCGCCCTTGACGGTGAGGTCGTCGGTGAGCTTGTGCGCCACGTTCAGGCTCGGGCTGTAGTTGTCGCCGAACTCTTCGTGGTGGTCCAGGCGCAGGCCCGGGGTGATGGTGGTGTCGCCGATCACGATGTTGTCTTCGGCGAACAGGGCAAAGCTCTTGGCCGACATCTTCGAGTCGCTGCGATCGAAGCCTGCGATTTCATTGCCGGCACCACCGCTGGGGTCGAAGCTTTGCGGACGCAGCGAGCCCTTGTCGTTGAGCACTTCGTACAGGTACTCGCCACCCAGGGTCAGCACATGTTCGCTGCTGTCGAGGCTGAACGGCAGGTTCACTTCGCTGGACAGGCGCGTGTTGCGCAGGCGCGACATGTCGGCACCGGTGTCGTTGATCGAGCCTTCCGGGCCACCGGCCAGACCTTCGTTGAGGCGCCAGTTGCGCACGTATTCATACGACAGCGACGACTTGGTCGAGCCCCACTGGAAGTCGCCCAGGTGCGTGAGGTCGTAGGTGCTGCGTTGCATCACGTTGGTTTCGTGGCCGTACAGGCTGGAGATGCGCTCCACGTCACCGCCGCCGTTGCTGTTCATGGTGTCGCCGGCGTAGATATTGCCCTGGCGGCTGTAGCCGCTGCCCAGCTCCAGGCGGTGTTCATCGTTCAGGCGCCAGCTGAGCAGGCCGTTGATGTCCTTGTTGCGCACGCCTTCGCGGCCGGCCACCAGCGCGCTGTTGGCGCTCTTGGCGTTGATGTCCAGGTCATCGGCGTCGGTCTTGGCCAGGCCGCCATACACACGGAACGCCAGGTCGTCGGTGAGGCCGCCGCTGAGGCTGAAGTTGGTGCGCTTGCTGGCGCCTTCGGCGTGGTCTTCGGGCAGCGTGGTGAACAGGCTGACGTTGCCCTGCAGCTCCTGGGTGGGGCGTTTGGTGATGATGTTGACCACCCCGCCCATTGCGCCGGAGCCATAGCGTGCAGCAGCCGGGCCGCGCAGGATCTCGATGCGCTCCACCGCCTCGGCCGGTACCCAGTTGGTTTCGCCACGGGTGTCGCGGTCGCCGTTCCAGCCGTAGCGCACTGCGTTGCGGGCGCTGGAGGGCTTGCCGTCGATCAGGATCAGGGTGTTTTCCGGGCCCATGCCGCGCAGGTCGATCTGGCGGTTGTTGCCGCGCGCGCCGCTGGCGCTGTTGCCGGTGAGGTTGACCCCCGGTTCGCGACGGATGATGTCGGACAGGTCGTTGGCGGGCGGGTGACGCTTGATGTCCTCGGCGGTGATGATCGAAGAGCCCAGTGCCTGCTTGGCTTCCTGCTCGGCGGTGACCATGGTGTTCTGGATCACCAGGGTGTTCTCGCCGTTCTGCTCGTCATCGGCCTGGGCCGAGGTGGCAATCAGGGCCGGCGATGACAGCGCGACAAAGGCCCAGGCCAGGCTGTTGTGGGTACTTCTGGACTGCATTTCACGTCTCCGTCACATCAAGCACAAGGGCAGCCTGCACGGCAGGGCTGCCACAAAGAGACGCCAAATATAATGATTCTCAAATGGGTTTAAATCTTATTTACGAAATTTACACATGGTTTCGCCTGGGCTGATAACCGATCTGTCTAATTTAATAAACAAACCATCAGTCATCACCCGCAAAAAAACGGAAACATCGGCAATTTTGCGTTTTATCTGCGAACACCCCGCCTCAAAGTGGAAATATTAATTGACACTTGTCTGTCAATTTTCTTATGGTCCGTGCCTCCTGTATGCCATCACTGCGCCACCCCTGCCGAGCACCGCCCAACGATGCCTACCCGCGATCCAGAGCGGGCCGTTGCTGCTCGACACCGTGAAATCAAGGACCTGATCATGTTGCTGCGTCGCCTGCGAATTCAATGGAAGATCACCTTGCTGGCGGGCCTGTGCCTGCTGGCCGTCGTGGTGGTGCTGATGGTGGCGACACGGGTGCAGTCCTCGCGCAGCGCCACGCTGGTGAGCAGCGCCAGCACCCAGATGCTCGACCAGAACGCGCGCCTGCGCCTGCACACCTACGCGCAGCTGCAGGCGGCGCAGATCCAGCGCTACTTTCAGAGCGCCTACCTGTACGGCAACGGTTTTGCAGACCTGGTGATGTACCTGCGCGCCCAGGGCAATGGCGACCTGCGCCAGGCCCTGACCCGCGAAACCGAACGGGCGCTGGGCAACAACCCCGAACTGCTCGGGCTGTACCTGGTGTTCCTGCCCGATGCGCTGGACGGCAAGGACGCGGCCTTCGTCAACCAGGCCGGCGCTGGCAGCAACGAGGCCGGACGGTTCTCGTTGTACTGGTCGCAGCCCAGCCCCGGCACCCTGGAGCGCGAGGCGATGCCTGAATCGATGCTCGCCGACACCAGCGTCTCGGCCAATGGCTCGGTCTCCAACCGCTGGCTGACCTGCACCCTGGAGAGCGGTGACACCTGCATGGTGGAGCCCTACTTCGACACCGTGGGCGACCGCACCCCGCTGACCACCAGCATCTCCATCCCGCTCAAGCACAACGGCAAGCTGATCGGCGTGCTGGGTGTGGACATCAGCCTGGACAACCTGCAGCTGCTGAGCCTGGAGGGACGCAAGGACCTGTTCGACGGCAACGGGCAGGTGAGCATCGTCAGCGCGACCGGCCTGCTGGCCGGCCACAGCGAGGACAGCGGCCAGTTGAGCAAGCACTTCGAGCAGGTGTTCGGCACCGACTCCAGGGCCCTGGCCGAACAGATGCGCGCCGGCAAGGCGGCCGAATTCAACGACAACGGCCTGCTGCAGGTGAGCCAGTCGTTCGCCCCGGTGCCCGGTGCCCAGCCGTGGAGCGTGCTGCTGGAGGTGCCCGAGCAGGTGCTGCGTGCGCCGGCCGTGGCACTCAACAATCGCCTGGACACCTACAATGCCAGCGCCAACCTCAGCAGCCTGTTGATGGCACTGGTGGCCGCGGTGGTGGGGTTGCTGGTGATCTGGCTGACCGCGCGCGGCGTGACCCGCCCGATACTGGACGTGGCGGCGATGCTCAAGGACATCGCCAGTGGCGAGGGCGACCTGACCCGGCGCCTGGAGTATGCGGGCAAGGACGAGCTGGGTGAGCTGGCGGGCTGGTTCAACCGGTTTCTCGACAAGCTGCAGCCGGTGATTGCCGACGTGAAGGCCTCGGTGCACGACGCACGCGGCACCGCCGACCAGTCGGCGGCACTGGCCAGCCAGACCAGCGCCGGCATGCATCAGCAGTACCGCGAGGTGGACCAGGTGGCGACGGCGTCGCACGAGATGAGCGCGACTGCGCAGGATGTGGCGCGCAACGCCGCGCAGGCCGCCGAGGCTGCGCGCGGCGCCGACCATGCCAGCCGCGAAGGCCTGGAGCTTATTGGCGACACCACCCGCGCCATCGAACAACTGGCCGGCGAGATGACCACCAGCATGCAGGAGGTGGAGCACCTGGCCACGCGCAGCGAGCAGATCGGCTCGGTGCTGGACGTGATCCGTTCGATTGCCGGGCAGACCAACCTGCTGGCGTTGAATGCCGCCATCGAGGCAGCGCGGGCGGGGGAAGCCGGGCGTGGCTTTGCGGTGGTGGCCGATGAAGTGCGCAACCTGGCCAAGCGCACCCAGGACTCGGTGGACGAGATTCGCGTCGATATAGAAGGGTTGCAGCAAGGCACCCGCGAGGTGGTGGAGGCCATGCACAACAGCCACCGCCAGGCGCAGGACAGCGCGGCGCGTGTGGAGCAGGCATTGCCGGCCCTGCAGCGCATTGGCGATGCGGTGGCGGTGATCACCGACATGAACCTGCAGATCGCTTCGGCGGCGGAGGAGCAGAGTGCCGTGGCCGAAGAAGTGAACCGCAACGTGGCGAGCATTCGCGACGTGACCGAATCGTTGTCCGGGCAAGCCGAGGAATCGGCGCAGATCAGCCAGACACTCAACCGGCTGGCCAATCATCAGCAGGGGCTGATGGCGATGTTCAGGGTGTGATGGGGTTGGCGAGGCGCAACGGTTTAGGCGTGAATACGGTCGGCGGCGTGCGATGACGAAAAATATACTAATCCCTGAGACACAAAGAGAATATTTTTTCTATAAGCACCAAACAAACCGAACAACAGTCAAAAATTTTCTCCGTCATCGTCGGTAGGCTACCTACCTGCCCTTCACGTGCACAAAAAGACGATGACCATGCCAGAACTACCGCTGTACCTCGACTACGCCGCCACTACTCCGGTCGATGACCGGGTGATCGAAGCCATGCTGGCCTGCCTCGGCCGCCAGGGCAATTTCGGCAACCCCGCCTCCACTGGCCACGGCTATGGCCAGGCCGCCCGACAGGCCGTGGACCACGCGCGCCAGCAAGTGGCCGACCGGGTTGGCGCTACCGCACACGCCCTTGTATGGACCTCGGGCGCCACCGAGTCCAACAACCTGGCCCTCAAAGGCATTGCCCAGGGCCAGCCTGGGCGCCGTCACCTGATCACCAGTTGCCTGGAGCACAAGGCGGTGATCGACACCGCCCATGAACTGGAGCGCCAGGGCCACACGGTCACCTGGCTCAAGCCCGATGCACAGGGGCTGATCCAGCCAGAGGCCGTGCAGGCGGCCTTGCGCGAGGACACCGCACTGGTGTCGTTGATGTGGGTGAACAACGAACTCGGCACCCTCACCGACATTGCCCGCATCGGCGACATCGTGCGCGAACACGGCGCACTGCTGCACGTGGACGCGGCGCAGGCGGTGGGCAAGGTGGCCATCGACCTGGGCACGCTGGCGGTCGACCTGATGTCGTTTTCGGCGCACAAGGTCTATGGGCCCAAAGGCATCGGTGCGCTCTACGTCGGCCCGCGTGCGCGCCCCGTGCTGCAGGCGCAGATGCATGGCGGCGGGCACGAGGGCGGTATGCGCTCGGGTACGCTGGCCACGCATCAGATTGTGGGCATGGGCGCGGCGTTCGAGCTGGCGGGCGTGCAAGGTGATGCGCAAAGCATGCGCATCGAGCAACTGAGCCAGCGCCTGCGTGAAGGCTTGCTGGCCCTGCCGGGCGTGACCCTGAATGGGTGCGCGCAGCAGCGCATCCCGCACACCTTGAACCTGTGCATCAGCCGCAGCGGGTTCAACAGCGCGCAGGTGGCCGGCAGCCTGGCGCTGTCGTCGACCTCCGCGTGCAGCTCGGCCACCCAGGCCCCTTCGCATGTGCTGCTGGCACTGGGGCTGGATGCCGGCCAGGCGCTGAGCAGTGTGCGGGTGAGCGTGGGGCGGTATACCGAGATGGCGGATGTGGAGCGGGCGATCGAGGTGTTCAGGGCTGCGCTGCAGGCGCCGGCAGGGTTCTGGTAAAGCGGCTGCAGGAGCCGGCCTTGCCGGCGATGGTGCGTATAGCACCCCTGGCCCGGCATGGCCGGGCATCGCCAGCAAGGCTGGCTGCTACACCCTTGCCACGGCTTACTCGGCTTGCACGTAAGCCGCCGGTTTGTCGGCCACCCGATTGCGCTTCACGAAATAGGCCACCACCACCAGCACCGTGGTGGCCGCGATGAACCACAGTTGCAGGCGCGATGCCGGGTCGATGGCCTGGCTGCCGATCACGGCGAGCAGCGCAAGCAGTGCCACGACGTTGGCATAAGGGAAGAACCAGGCGCGGAAGGCCTTGGGGTCGACCGGTTCGTGACGGGTTTTCAGGCGCATGGCCAGGTGGGCAATGATGATGAAGATCCACACGATCATCACGAAGGTGCCGCTGCTCTTGGCCAGGGTCATGAACAGGTCGCCGCCGCTGAGAAAGTGCACGGTCAGAATCGTCAGGCAGATGCACAGGCTGAGCAGCAAGGCATTGAGCGGCACGCCCTTGGCCGTGGTGTGCGAGAACAGCTTGGGCGCATGCCCACGCTGGCTCAGGGAGAACAGCATGCGCGAGTTGGAGAACATGAACGAGTTCATCACCGACATGAACGAGACGAACAGCACGATCTTCATCGCCACCGCCGCGCCGCCGAACCCGGCCAGGGTGAACAGCGACACATAGGGCGACGCCAGGTTGGCCTTGTCGGTCCACGGCAGGCACAGGATCAGGATCGACACCGAGCCCACGTAGAACAGCATCACGCGCAGGATCACGCTCTTGATCGCGCGGATCACGTTGCGGCGCGGGTTCTCGGACTCGCCAGCCGCCACGGCGGCGATTTCACTGCCGCCCAGCGAGAAGATCACCACGATCACCCCCGCCATCACCGGCGACAGGCCATTGGGCATGAAGCCGTCGTGCGCGGTCAGGTTCACCAGGCCAGGGGACGGGATGTCGCTGTGCAGGCCGAGCAGTATCGACACGCCCAGCAGCATGAAGATGAGGATGGTGGCGACCTTCAGCGCGGCCAGCCAGTACTCCACTTCGGCGAACGACTTCACCGAGTAGGCGTTGCTCGCCATCAGGGTCACCAGCATGATGAACGCGCCCGCCCAGATCGGCAGCCAGGGCAGAAAATCATGCAGGATGGCGCCCAGCAGCACGGCCTCCAGGGTGATCGTCATCATCGACTTGAACCAGTACAGCCAGCCGACGGTAAAGCCGGCCCACTCGCCCAGGTACATGTTGGCGTAGGTGGAGAACGACCCCGCATCGGGGGTGCGGCAGGCCATCTCGCCAAGCATGAACATCACCAGGGTGACCACGATGCCGCCGATGAAATACGACAGGATCGCGGCGGGGCCGGCCGACGCGATCAGCGAGCCGGAGCCCATGAAAAGCCCGGCCCCGATCACGCCCCCCAGCGCGATCATGGTGATGTGACGTTGCTTCAGGCTCTGCTTGAGACTGTTGGATTGCATTTCCTTTACCTCTCTTATTATTGGGAGAAGACGGCAACGTTCTGCAGCGAGATGACGCGTCACGCTTGCAGAAGGCCGCTCCTCACGCAGGCATCGTCATGTGCCTGCGCCGCACGCTTCAGCCTTTTTCAGGCAATGGCTATCAGGGTGGCACCTTGGACGGCAAGGCCGGCTACCTCAAGCGATTTCTGCGCACAACATCCTGCATTTTTTTCCTGAGGGGCTGCAGCGGGTTTGTGGTAGGCGGCGAGCGAGTGGGCCCTGACGGTCATGTGCCGGCAGGGCTCGCAACTATCGGATAAATAAAACTTTATTCACCCGGTTATTACTTGATAACTTCACCTGCCGTGAAGCGGTTGATAACGTTTTAAGCCTCGCGCCCTAAGTAGTACGACTCTCGACCCGGCTCCCCTTCTTTGGTATTCCCCCACCGCGGCTTGCTTGACACACAAGTACCGCCCTCGCAATGCTTGCCCCCAGCAAAACCCCACGATGAATAACAACAATAACAATTGAACAAGGAGTTCGCCGATGCTTGGCTACTATGCGCAATACAGTAGTGTGTACATCACCACCCTGATGATCGTGACCACGCTGTTCTTCGCCCTGCCGATCTTCATTGCGCCACTCACCTGGGCGCGCCTGATGCAATGGACCATCCCGGAACATACCCACCTGGCCATCTATTTCGGCCGCTGCCTGGGCGCGTTCATTCTGGTGGTTGAAGTGGCCATGTTGCGCTCGGCCACCACCGGCACCAGTTTCAGTTATGCCTTCGACATACTCTTCGTGGTATTCACCCTGATGTTTGTGGTGCATGTCTATGGCGCGATAAAACGTATTCAGCCTATTACCGAAACACTGGAAATCGGCTTCTGGATGATTCTGTTCGTATTGAACATGCTGTTCTACCCCACCACCAGCATTACCCTTTAATACCTGACCCAGCCACTTGAAGGCTGACGCCACCGCGGCGTCGGCCTCTGTGTGCCTGCCCGTCGCCTGTCAACTTTTATTCAGGAATTGAAGATGCTCGATACCGAGGAAGCCCGTTCGCACGCCGCCTTGATGGATCTGGTGCGTCAACTGCTGGAGCAGGCGACCGGTGTCGAGGCCCACACCCTGTACAACGATGCGCCCTTCCACGAGATCGGCCTCACGTCGCTGGCCATCCTGAATTTCAACGAGCTGATCCAGCCCCTCTTCGCCGACCTGAACAAGACCCTGCTGTTCGACTGCCGCTGCATCCGCGACGTTGCCACGCACCTGCTGCGCGAGCATCCGCAGGCCAGCGCCAGCTACCTGCAGGGCCGCCCGCCCAGCCCGCCCCCACCGGCCGCAGGCGTCGAGGCCTGGCCCTCGATTGCCCCCCTGGCGTCGTGCAACGAGGAGCCCGCTGGCGATATCGCCATTGTCGGCCTGCATGGCCGCTTCCCCGGTGCCGACGACCTGGATGCGCTGTGGCGCAACCTGCTGGCGGGTGTCGACTCGGTGAGCGAGATACCCGCCGAGCGCTGGCCGCTGGACGGTTTTTTCGCCGCGGGCACCGACGCCCGCAGCAGCGGCCTGAGCTATGCCAAATGGGGCGGTTTTCTACCCGATATCGATCGGTTCGATGCGCAGTTCTTCGCCATCGCCCCGCGTGAAGCCGCCTGCCTCGACCCGCAGGAGCGGCTGTTTCTCGAATGCGCCTGGCATGCCCTGGAAGACAGCGGCCACCTGGGCGAGCGCGGCCAGTTGCTGCGCGGCGCCCAGGGTGCGCTGGATGTCGGCGTGTTCGTCGGGATCACCAGCAACACCTACCCCCTGCTCGGCCCTGCCCTGTGGCAGGCCGGGCAACCGGCGATCCCCAGTGGCCTGCCGTGGTCGGTGGCCAACCGGGTATCGTTCGCCCTGGACTTGTGCGGGCCGAGCCTGGCCATCGACACCGCCTGCTCGTCATCACTCACGGCATTGCACAGCGCCATCGACAGCCTGCGCAAGGGCGAGTGCCGGGCAGCGCTGGTGGGTGCGGTCAACCTCTACACCCACCCCGCCAAGTACGTGCAGTTGTGCCAGCAGCACATGCTCTCGCCCACCGGACGTTGCCATGCGTTCGGCAGCGAGGCGGACGGTTTCGTGCCCGGTGAAGGGGTTGCGGCCGTGGTGCTCAAGCCGCTCGAGGTGGCCCGGCGCGACGGCGACCGGATACTGGCAGTGATCAAGGGCAGTGCGATCAACCACAGCGGGCGCACCAACGGCTACACCGTGCCCAGCGCCGGTGCCCAGGCCGCGCTGATCGAGCGGGCGCTGGCCGATGCCAGGGTACCGGCCGCCAGCATCAGCTACATCGAAGCCCACGGCACCGGCACGCGCCTGGGCGACCCCATCGAGTTGCAAGGGCTCAGGCAGGCACTGGGCGGGCAACACTCGGCGACCTGCCATGTCGGCTCGATCAAGGCCAATTTCGGCCACCTGGAAGCGGCCGCCGGCATGGCCGGGCTGAGCAAGGTGGTGCTGCAGTTGCAGCACCGGCGCCTGGCGCCGTCGCTGCATGCCAGGGTGCTGAACCCCGACGCCGGGCTTGAGCACAGCCACCTGCAGATCGTGCGTGACACGCGTGATTGGACCAGCGACAACGGCCCGCGCCGCGCCGGCATCAGCTCGTTCGGCGCTGGCGGCGCCAATGCCCATGTGATTGTCGAACAGGCCCCCGAACCCACACCGTCGAGCGCCAGCACGGGCCCGGCGGTGTACCCGCTGTCGGCGCGCAGCCAAGCGCAAGTGCGCGAACAGGCCGCCGCCCTGCTGGCCTGGTTGCAACGCCACCCCGACGCATCGGCCAACCAGCTCGCCTACACCCTGCAATGCTGCCGCCCGGCGTTCGACCATCGCTTCGCGCTGGTAGCTGCCGACTTGACGCAGTTGCAGGCTGGCCTGGAGCGCTTCGTGCAATCGATGCCGGGGGGCTATCAGGGCCGGCTGCTGCCCGGCACACCAACGCGCGAGCTGAGCGCCAGCGCCCCCGATGAACTGGCAGCGGCCTGGGTAGACGGCACGCTCGCCCGCTGGGGCCGCTTCTGGCCGCAGCCGCCCAGCCCACTGGCCGCGCCGCTCTACCCTTTTGCCAGGGACCGCTACTGGGTGCCGCGTGTGGCGTCGGCCGCGCCCCACGCCAGCACCCAGCTGCACCTGGATGCCGGCCAGTTCTTTCTGCGCGACCATGTGGTGCAGGGCCAGCCGGTGCTGCCCGCCGCCGCCTACATCGACTTGTGCTGCAACCAGGCGCGCCGCCACGGCCTGGACCTGCCGCTGACCCTGCACAAGCTGACCTGGGCCAGCCCGATCCGTGTCGAGCCCGGCCAGCAGCGCAGCATCGAATGCCGCAGCGAACGCACCCACGACGGTGTGCGCCTGGCGTTCCAGCCGCTGCCGGCCAGTGACCCCACCCCGAGCTTTCGTGGCGAGTGCCGCGCCGTGCAGGTGCCCGCCGACAGCCTGCCAAGCCTGGCGCAGGTGCGCAGCGAGTGCACCCGGCCGCTGGCCCTCGACGCGCTGTACCCCACCCTCGAGCGCCTGGGCATCGCCTACGGCCCCACCCTGCGCTGCATTGCCGGCGCGTGGCTGGGCGAGCAACAGGCGCTTACCGAACTGCACTGGCGCCCCGAGCAGCGCCAGGGCGAACCGCTGAGCACGCTGGACCCGGCGTTGCTCGATGCGGTGCTGCAAAGCGCCTTCGTCACCGCCGCCCAGGGCAATGCACAGATCGACACCACCTTCGTGCCCTACGCCTGCCAGGCCCTGCACGGCTACCGGCCCTTGACCGAGCGCTGCTTCGTGCACGTGCGCCCGCGTGCTGCCCAGGGCAGCCAGATGCGCCTGTACGACTTCCGGGTGTTCGATGCAGACGGCCAGGTGCTGATGGACATCGAGGCCTTTGCCTTTCGCGAGTACCGCGTCGACCCCGAGCATGCCGTGCATCTGCTCGAACCCTACTGGCAGCACCAGCCCGCCGCCCCGGCCGTGCCCGGGCCGATGCCAACCACACTGCTGCTGTGCGACGACCCGCAAGCCTTCGCCCAGTTACCCGCGCAACTGCGTGACGCCGCCTGGCGACTGGTACCCGCGCAGCAGTTCCACTACACCTCACCACGCACCGTCGAGGCCGACCTGGGCGATGCGCGCCACATCGACCTGTTGCTGCGCCTGCTGACCAGCCAGCAGCAGGTACCCGCACGCCTGCTGATCGACCTGCGCAGCACCGGCAGCCAGGACGCCGGCCTGGGCGAAGGGCTGGACGCCGCAATGGCTACCGCAGACCTGCTGCGCCACCTGTGCCAGGGCCAGAGCACCCCCGCGTTGCATACCCGGATCGTGCTGCACCCCGGCCCTGTCAGTGCCCTTGAAGGGCTGCTGCGCTCGGTGGTGCAGGAGATCCCCAGCCTGAGCGCCAGCCTGATCGAAACCAGCCACCAGCCCGGCAGCGCAGAGCGTGAAGCGCTGGCGCACGAACTGCTTGCGGCTGCGCAGCACGGTGTCAACCGGGTATCGCTGTGCGAAGGGCAACGCCGCGTGGCGAGCCTGCGCTTTGTCACCCCGGGTGCCGGCACAGCGCCGACGCAACTGAGCGCCGGCGATGTGCTGGTGATCAGCGGCGGGCTGGGGGCCGTCGGCCGTGTACTGAGTGAAGCGCTGGCGAGCCTCGGCGGCCTGCGCCTGGCCGTGCTGGGCCGTCGCGCCCTCGATGCAGACGCTGCCCGATGGCTGCAGCGCCTCACGCACCTGGGCGCCGACGATGCCGCCTACTGGCAGGCCGACTGCGCCGATGCCGACTCGTTGCACGCCGCCCTGGCCAGCATTCGCCAGCGCTACGGCGCCTGCCACGGGGTGATTCACTGCGCCGGGGTTCTGCAGGACGGGTTCTTCCTGCGCCAACCTGCCCAGGAGCGCGCCAGCGTACTCCAGGGCAAGACCCTGGCCGCCCGCCATCTGGATGCAGCCACCGCCGATGACCCGCTGAAACTGTTCATGGTGTGCTCGTCGCTGGCCGGGGTGTACGGCAATGTCGGGCAGAGCGCCTACGCGCTGGCCAACGCCTGGCTCGACCGCTTCGTGCAGGCCCGCCAGCAGCGCTGTGCCAGCGGCCAGCGCCAGGGCCGCTCGCTGTCGATTGCCTGGCCACTGTGGCAGACCGACAACGGCATGCAGGCCCCGGCGCCGGTGCGCCAATGGCTGGCTCGCCATGGCCTGGCCCTGTTGCCGAGCGATCAGGGGGTGGCCACGTTCCTGCGCTGCCTCGCCTTGGCGCAAGCGGTGTTGATCCCGGTGTGCGGCAAGCGCGACGCGGTTGCACGGTTGTTCGGCATCGAGGCGCCGCCTGCCCCGCCCGTGCAGGTCGCGCCGCAGGCGGCCAGCGACGCGCCCTGCCTGCTCGACTACCTCACCCGTCAACTGGCCGAGGTGACGGCCACGCCGCTGGACAAGGTCGACCCCGACACCTCGCTGGAGGTATTCGGCCTGGACTCGATCCTGGTGATGGAACTCAACGGCCGGCTGGAACAGCACTTCGCCAGCCTGTCAAAGACCGTGCTGTTCGAAGTGCGCAGCCTGCGCGAGCTGGCCGCCCTGCTCGGCAGCGAGCACCCGGCCGAAGTCGCCCGGCTGGCACCGGCCCCCGTGGTGGTCAAGCCGCCAGCACCCGCGCTGTCGGTGGTCACGCAGGGCACTGCCGACACCCAACGCCAGGACATCGCGATCATCGGCCTGGCCGGGCGATACCCCGGCGCACGCGATGCCCAGGCGCTGTGGCAGCACCTGGCGGCCGGCGATGACCTGATCAGCGAAGTGACCTCGCGCTGGGAGCAACCGGGCGGCGACGACCAGCTGTATGCGCGTTGGGGCGGCCTGGTGGATGATTTCGACTGCTTCGACCCGCTGTTCTTCGGCATCTCGCCGCGCGACGCCGAGCGCATGGACCCGCAGGAGCGCCTGTTTCTGCAAACCGCCTGGCATGCCGTGGAAGACGCCGGCTACACCCCGCAGAGCCTGTGCGGGCCGCGCCAGCCGGGCGTGGAGCGACGCCGCGTGGGGGTGGTCGCGGGGGTGATGTACGGCGAGTACCAGTTCTATGGTGCGTCGAGCTGGCCCGCGCGGCCGGCGACCCTGACCAACTCCTCGTATGCCTCGATCGCCAACCGCGTGTCGTTCTGCCTGGACCTTGAAGGCCCCTCGTTCGCCGTCGACAGCATGTGTTCGTCGTCGCTCACCAGCCTGCACCTGGCCTGCGACCTGATTCGCAGCGGCAGTTGCGAGCTGGCCCTGGCCGGCGGGGTGAACCTGTCGCTGCACCCGTACAAGTACCGCATGCTGTGCGAGCTGAACTTCGCCTCCACCCAGGGCCAGTGCCGCAGCTTCGGTGCCGGCGGCGACGGCTATGTGCCGGGTGAAGGCGTGGGCGTGGTGCTGCTCAAGCCGCTGGCCCAGGCCCTGCGCGACGGCGACCACGTGTACGGGGTGATCCGTGGCAGCGAGCTCAACCATGGCGGGCGCACCTCGGGCTATACCGTGCCCAACGCCGAAGCGCAGGCCCAGGTGATCGGCCGCGCCCTGCAGCGCTCGGGCCTACCTGCCGCCAGGCTGGGCTATATCGAGGCCCACGGCACCGGCACCAGCCTGGGCGACCCGATCGAGATCCGCGGCCTGGGCAAGGCCCTGGCCGCCCAGGTACCCAGCGAGTGGCGCTGCCCCATCGGCTCGATCAAGGCCAATATCGGCCACCTGGAATCGGCCGCCGGCATGGCCGCGTTGACCAAGGTGCTGCTGCAGTTCAAGCACCGGCAACTGGCGCCGTCCATCCATGCCCAGCCGCTGAACCCGAACATCGATTTCAGCAACACGCCCTTCGTGGTGCAGCAGCGCCTGGCCGACTGGCCGGACCCTGCAGATGGCCTGCCACGGGTGGCCGCCATCAGTTCGTTCGGGGCCGGCGGCGCCAATGCCCATGTGCTGATCGAGGACGCCCCGCTGCAAGCGCCACCCGCGCCCACCGGCCCCCAGGCCTTTGTATTCAGCGCGCACAGCGCCGGGCAACTGCGCAGCTACCTGCAGCGCTTTGTCGACTGCCTGGAGCATGAACACGCCCTGGCACCGCAGCACCCCGAGCACTACCTGGGCCTGCGCTGCTTCACCACGCGGGATGTCGCCAGCACCCTGCTGCACGGGCGCCAGGCGTTCGAGCAAGCACGGTTGGCCGTGGTGGCCGACGACTTCGATGCGCTGCGCCGGCAGTTGAGCGAATGGTTGATGAGCCCGCCGGGCGACGAAGCACGGGTGCTGCTCAGTGGCCCGGCCCCTGCGCCCGAGTGTGCGGCGCTGGCCCGCACCTGGCTCGATGCGCACCTGCCCGCGACGCCGCCAGCGGCGACCCAGGCGTGGCGAAAGGTGCCGCTGCCCGGCTATGAATTCTTGCGTCGTCGCTACTGGATCAGTACGCCGCCCACGGTGAGCAGCCCACCGCTGCCGGCGCCACCGCACGCTGCGCCCGCGGTGACGCCACAAGACATTCTCGACCGCCTGGCCCGCCGGGAAATCAGCCAGCAACAGGCCCGCGACCTGCTGCGCTCGATGCTCTGAATTCGCCTGTTTCCACCTTCAAGGGAGTGATGCAATGCAGCAGCCGACTATCGCCATCATCGGCGCCGGGGCCAGTGGCCTGGGCGTGGCAAAGGCCCTCGGCGAAGTGGGCCTGGCCTTCGAGATCATCGAGGCCACCGCGCGTTTCGGCGGCAACTGGCAGCCCGACGGCCCGGCCTCGAAAATGTATGAAGCGGTGCACCTGATCAGCTCCAAGCGCAACACCCAGTTCGCCGACTTCCCGATGCCCGAGCACTACCCGGACTACCCGCGGCACACCCAGGTGTTCGACTACCTGACGCAACTGGCCGAGCATTGCCAGCTGCAGCAGCACACCCGCTTCAACACCCGCGTCACCCACATGGACAAGACCGCCGACGGCTGGCTGCTGAGCTTCGACGACGGGCGCCAGGCCCGCTACGAGGCGGTGGTGGTATGCAACGGCCTGCTCGGCACGCCCAAGGTGCCGCAGTACCCCGGCACCTTCAGCGGGCAGGCCCTGCATGCCGGCGCGTACCGCAGCTCGGCACAGTTTCGCGGCAAGCGCGTGCTGGTGGTGGGTGGCGGCAACTCCGGTTGCGACATTGCCGTGGACGCCGCGCAAACCGCCAGCCTGGCGCTGCACTCGACCCGGCGCGGCTACCACTACATGCCCAAGTTCATCGATGGCCAGCCGACCCAGGAATGGCTGATGGACCAGGCGCCGAAATTTGCCGACGAGGACGAATACTGGGCGCACGTGGAGCGCAGCTTCAAGTTCGCCGGCTACGACGGGCGCGACTATGGCCTGCCCGCACCGGACCACGGCATTCGCGAATGCCACCCCATTCTCAACTCGCAGATTCTCTACTACATCGGCCATGGCGATGTGCAGGCCAAGCCCGACATCAGCCACTTCGACGGCCAGCAGGTGCACTTTTGCGACGCCAGCGTGGCCACCATCGACCTGATCGTATGGGCCACCGGCTACGGCATCGACCTGCCGTTTCTGCCGCTGCAGACCTTCGACTGGCAGCGCGATTTCGACTCGCTGTTTTTGCGCATGCTGCCGGCCGAGCACGACGACCTGGTGTTCGTCGGCTACCTCAACACGCCGTCGGGCATCGGCAACCTGGCCAACATGACCGGGCGCTTCGTGGCCGCCTACCTGCAGGCCCGTGCCCTGCGCAGCCCGGCCTGGCACACCGTGCAGCAGATCAAGCGTCAGCCGCAGCTGCTCGACCTGGGCCAGCAGCGCTTCATGCAGACCCAGCGCCACGCCCACGAAGTGGACCTGTGGAAGTTCATCCGGGCCGTGAACTTTCTGACCGCGCGGCTGCAGCCCTCGCCACCCTTGGCGCGTAGCGCCTGACCATCGACGACACGCCGGGGAACCGACCATGAACCAACCGACCCACCTGCCCCTGACGGGCGACCCGGACGCCGGCGCGCTGAGTGCGCGCCAGGCGCTGCTGCTGCTCGACAGCCTGGATGCCGGCGCCGCGCCGCCGCTGGAGCAGCGCCTGCTGGAGGACCTGCGCGATCTGCTGCTGGGCGTGCTGAAGATAGACCCGGCGGACTTTTCGCCCACGCGTGCATTGATGGACTATGGCCTGGACTCCATCGCCTCCACCGAAATCGGCACGCTGTTCACCCAGCGCTTCGGCATCAGCGTGCCACCGACGGTGTTCTTCGAATTCCAGAACCTGCAGAGTTTCTGCGGCTACCTGCTGGCCAACCATCACGGGCAGTTGCTGGAGCATTACGGCGACAGTGCGCCCTTGCCCGCCCCCGCACCGGTTGTGGCTGCGGCGCCACCGATGGCGCAGGTGGTTGCGCCCGTGGCTGCCGGCGCAGTGGCCACACCCGCTACGCAAGGCCCCTTGAGCATCGAGGCGCTGTGGCAACGCTATGAGCACCTCGCCCCCGCTGCCCCGGCGGTGGTCCAGGGCACGCGAGTGAGCAACGAGTACGAGCCCAGCCAGGCCCTGCTCGACGAACAGTTCAGCCTGTGCCAGCAGGCCACGCGGGTGCAGATCCACCGACCCGGCGCGCCGCGCCTGGAATGCGCGACCTATGGCAGCGGCACGCCGGTGCTGATGCTGGGCGGGCTGGTGATGCAGTACGACGTGATGTGGCGCCTGCAACTGCAGGCGCTGGGGCGCGGGCACCGGTTGATCATGCTGCACCTGCCCGGCTGCGGCGAGGCCGAGCTGCCGCCTGCGTTCGACATTGCGCACCTGGTGGCCGATATCGTGGTGCTGCTGGATCAGCTGGGTATCGACCAGCCGCTGCCGGTGATCGGCTATTCGTTCGGCGGCGTGCTGGCCCAGGCCTTTGCCCTGGCCCAACCGCACCGCTGCGCAGGGCTGTGCATCAGCGTCAGTTCGCCGTTCAGCGAAGGCGCGTCGAACTTCCCGGTACTGATGGGCGAGCTGCAGAAAAGCCCGCGCTTCATGACCCTCAACCGCGGATGGAACATGGCAGCGCTGCCGGCCTACCAGCAGGTGATCGGCGACTTCGACCTGCGCCCGCAGTTGGGCAACCTGCACTGCCCGTGCAGGATCATCTGCGCCAGCGACGATGCCTATCAGCCGCCGGCCTATTCGGCGCTGATCGCCAACGCCGTGCCGCATGCCGAACTGATCGAGGTGCAGGGCGCCGGGCACCTGCTGGGCTTTACCCATCACCAACGCTACAACCAGTTGCTGCTGGAGTTCCTGCACAACC
This sequence comes from Pseudomonas sp. UBA7500, assembly GCF_002478435.1. Taxonomy (NCBI): domain Bacteria; kingdom Pseudomonadati; phylum Pseudomonadota; class Gammaproteobacteria; order Pseudomonadales; family Pseudomonadaceae; genus Pseudomonas; species Pseudomonas sp. UBA7500. Next base: position 66,511 of record NZ_DLNW01000010.1, read on the forward strand.
TGCCAACCCCCGAAGGCCCAGCCCGGCGCCCCGTGCCCCCGGTGTTTCAGCCGGCCACCGCGCACACCCTGCAGACGCTGGAAGACTACGTGCGCCAGGGCGAACAGGGCCACTGCGCGATCCTGTCGGCGCCCGCCGCGCAGACCGCCCTGCTGCTCAATCACCTGGCCAAGCGCGGCAAGCGCGAGCCTGCCGATTACCGCAGCTACTTCATGACTTCGCTGGAGGAAGCCCTGGATGCGGCCCTGCGCCTGGCCCGCCACCATGCACGCAACCGCACCCCCGACGGCCAGGGCGAACTGCTGCTGATCGACGACAGCGGCTACTGGGCGCGCTACTTCAACCCGCTGCAGCGCGCCGATGCCAGTGCGCTGGTACCCGGCATCCGGGTGGTGGCGAGCCTTGCCCAGGCGCTGGCCTACCAGCGCCAGCATGGGCCCGAGCAACTGGCGGCGGTGGCCTGCATCCAGGCCGCCGACGCCAACGCCGAGGCCTGCGATGCCTGGCTGCGCGAGCTGGCCGGCAGCGGCATTCTCAGCCTGGTGGTGGAGCCTGCCCGGCAGGCCGGGCACTGGCCGTTGCTGGCGTTGTGCGAAAGCCCCGACCTGATCGTGCTGGGCGAGGGCCTGAGCGGGTTCCAGGCGCCGCTGGGCGCCTGCCTGGTACATGAACGGGTGAAGAACCCGTGGCTGATGACGCCCAACGAAAGCTATGTGCGCCATGTGATGAGCAACTTCGGCCTGCCGTTCAAGCTGGCCTTCGAACACCTGATGGCGCAGTTCGCCGCCGGGCTGAGCGTGGATGAACAACGCGAACTGCGCCGCATCGCCAGCAGCAGCGAAGCGACCTACCAGGCGCACCTGTGCTACGGCAACCGCGGGTACGCGAAGATCGCCCGCATGCACGGCTTCGATGGGCGCTTCCACGAGGCTCGCGGGGTGCGCTCACGGCTGATGCACGATGGCGAACCCTCGCGGGAAATCATCGACTGCTTCGTCAACGTGGGCACCTGCCCGCGCGGCCTCAACCCGTTGGATGTGATCGAGCAGGTCGCGCGCCAGCACGACACCCGGCGTGACTACTGGGGCGAGCTGCAAGGCCTGCTGCAGCACAACACCGGCCTGCCGATGGCGCTGCCGGCCTCCAGCAACGTCACCGCCGTGGAGGCCGCGCTGACCCTCGGCCTGCTGGCGGCCAGGGGCGAGCGTCACAAACTGCTGTGCTTGAGCGGCGGGCTGGGGTTCTCGATGCTCAGCGCCGCGGCCTCGCACACGCCGGGCTTCGATATCTTCCGCGCGCCGTTCGAGCCACTGCATGCGCATACCGTGTTCATCGACCCGCTGGCCGAAGACGCCGAGGCGCAGTTGCAGGGCCACCTGCTGAGCGGCGAAATTGCCCTGGTGTGGTTCGAGACGATCCAGGTCGATGCCAATGCCTCGCGCCCGGTGCCGCCCCACCTGATCGCGATGATCGAGCGCCATCGCGACGCCGGCGGCTACCTGGTGGGCATCGACGAAACCCAGACCAACCTGATGACCGGGCGCTTTCTGCACAGCCAGGCACAGGTGCCGCAGCCGGATATCGTGGCACTGGGCAGCGCACTGTGCGACAGCCTGCTGCCGATGGGCGTGGTGCTGTGCAGCGAGGCCGTGACCCAGGCTGGCGCCCAGCGACAACCGCAGCGCGTGGCCGACCTGCAGGGGCGCGGCATCAGCCAGCTGAGCGCGCACCTGGCGCTGAACTGCCTGCAGGCACTGGAGCGCGAGGGTGCGCTGGCCCATGCGCGAACGCAGGGGGAGTACTTCCACCAGCGCCTGCTGGAGCTGCAACGGGCGTTCCCGCTGATTCGCGCAGTGCGCGCCGAGGGCCTGCTGCTGACGGTGGAGCTGGAGCTGGCCGGCACCCCGGCGTTTGTCGAGCGCAGCTTCGGCTACCTGCTGTGGGGCAGCCTGCTGCGCGACCCCGAAGGCGGGGTGGCGGCAGCCGTGTGCCCGATCCACAACCACTGCCTGCGCTACCTGCCGCCGCTGAACATCGACCGCGACAGCATCGACCTGATGGTCGCCAACCTGCGCCGGGCCCTGGCCCGGGGCGTGGACGGCGTGCTGCAGGACTGCGCCGAACACAACCGGCACCTGGGCGATACGCGCACTGCGCAGTTTCTGTCGAGCCTCACCCACCCTAAAAAAAAAGGACCCAACCTGTGACTGAGCACACTCGCGTCAACTCGCCAAGCCACGCCGCACCGGGTGTGGCCGCCATTCGCCCGCTGACCGGGCCAGGCCCCAGGGTGTGCATCGTCGGCGCCGGGGTCGGCGGCCTGTCGATGGCCCGCGCGCTCAAGCGCAAGCACATCGCCTTCGACTGCTTCGACAAGCGCGACCGCATCGGCGGTATCTGGGCCTTCGACCACACGGGCGAGCACACTTCGGTGTGGCACAGCATGAACATGAACACGCCCAAGGGCCTGTACCAGTTCAGCGACTTCCCCATGCCGTCGCATTACCCGGACTTCCCCTCGCACCGCCAGGTGCATGCGTACCTGGACAGCTTCGTCGAGCACTTCGCGCTGCGCGACAGCATTCACCTGGAGTGCCCGGTGCAGCACACCGAGCGCCTGGCCGACGGCACCTGGCGGGTGACCCTGGGCTCGGGCGAAGTACGCCACTACGACGCGCTGGTGGTCGCCAACGGGCACCACAACACGCCCAACCTGCCGGACTACGCAGCCACTGCCCGGATCGACAGCATCCACTCCAAGCACTATCGCTATCGCCACCCCTACCAGGACAAGACCGTGATGGTGGTGGGCGTGGGCAACAGCGGCGCGCAGATTGCCGTGGACGTGAGCCACGATGCACGCATGACCTACCTGTCGCTGCGCCGTGGGGTGTACGTGCTGCCGCACTACCTGTTCGGCATTCGCGTGGACAAGGTGATGGGCCCACTCAACGACTGGTGGGTGAAGAAGCTTCTGCCCTACCCGCTGACCGGGCTGATGTTCACCGGCCTGTACAAGCTGCTGATCGCCAAGCGCAAGCAACTGGGCATGCCCAAGCCCGACCACCTGATGATGTCGAGCCTGCCGACGCTGTCGGAGAACTTCGCCAACCGCGTGGGCGACGGCAAGCTCAAGGTGGTGCCGCAGGTGCAGCGCATCGACGGCAACACCGTGCACTTCGTGGATGGCAGCAGCCTGGAAGTGGACGCGGTGATCTACGCCACGGGCTATCACACCGACTTCCCGTTCTTGCCCCAGAGCCTGTTGCAGATCGAGGAAAACCGCATTCCGCTGTACCAGCGAATCTTTTTGCCCGAGGTGCCGAACCTTGCCTTCATCGGCGTGTTCCAGGCCGTGACCTGGGGCTTTCTGGACATGATGGAGCGCCAGGCCGAGGTGGCCGCCGACTACTTTGCCGGTGCGTACCAGCGCCCCGGGGCCGAGGCCGAGCGCGCGCACATTGCCGCCGAGCGCAAGGTGATCGAGCGCGAGTTCCTGGCCACCCCACGCAACAACTACGAGATGCACGGCCCCACCTACCTGCACTACCTGGCCAAGGAGCTGCGCCAGGGTCGCGAGCGGGCCCAGGCCGGCAATCGCCAGAGCCCGTTGCTGAGCATCGCCCACACCTATGACGCCAGCAGCGCCGCACACCACGTCCAAGAGCGGGAGCCGGTCTCATGCCCGTCGTGACGCCGGTCGCCGTGGTCGGCATGAGCGCTCGCCTGCCGGGGGCGCCAGACCTGCGCGCGTTCTGGCAGCTGTTGCGCGAAGGCCGCGATGCGGTCGGCCAGGTGCCGGCCGAGCGCTGGAACTGGCGCGACCACGACAGCACGCTGAACCCCGGGGAAGAGACCACCTACTGCCAGCGCGGCGGCTTCATGCCCTGGGTCGACCGCTTCGACGGGCGCTTCTTCGGCATTCTGCCCCGCGAAGCGCAAGGCATGGACCCGCAGCAACGGCTGTTCTTGCAGGCGGCCTGGGCGGCGCTGGAAGATGCCGGCTACGCGCCGGGCCAGCTGGCCAAACGGCGGGTGGGGGTGTTCGTGGGCGTGGGCCATGCCGACTACCCCACGCTGATGCGCCGCGACGGCGTGCCCAGTGATGCCTGGCGCGGCACCGGCATTGCGCTGACAGCCATCGCCAACCGGGTGTCGTACTGCCTGGACCTGCACGGCCCCAGCGAGGCCATCGACACCGCCTGCTCCAGCTCGCTGGTGGCACTGCACCGTGCCCGGCAGGCACTGCAGGACGGTGAATGCGAGCTGGCGATCGTGGGCGGGGTCAACCTGCTGCTGGGGCCGGAGCTGTTCATCGCCTTCGGCAAGGCCGGCATGCTCAGCCATGCCGGACATTGCCAGACCTTCGCCGCCAGTGCCGACGGCTATGTGCGCGGCGAAGGGGTGGCCGCGCTGGTGCTTGCGCCGCTGGCGGCAGCCCAGGCCAATGGCGACTTCATCTACGGCCAGGTGTGCGCCAGCGCGCAGAACCACGGCGGCCGTGCCCACAGTTTTACCGCGCCCAACCCCAAGGCGCAGACCGAGGTGATTACCCGGGCCTGGCAGCAGAGCGGCCATTGCCCCAGCCAGGCGCGGATGATCGAGACCCACGGCACCGGCACGCCGCTGGGTGACCCGATTGAAATCAACGCGCTGAAGAACGCCCTGCCCATGACCGAGGCCGGCACGCCCATCGCACTGGGCGCGCTCAAGAGCCAGATCGGCCACCTGGAAGCCGCGGCCGGGATTGCCTCGGTGATCAAGAGCCTGCTGTGCCTGCAGCATCGCCAGGTGGTGGGCAACCTGCACCATGACGCGCTCAACCCGCAGATCGAGCTGGCGGGCAGCCCGTTCTATCTGCCCGATGCCACGCATTCCATGGGCGAACAGGATGCACCGCTGCTGGCCGGGGTGAGTGCGTTCGGGTTTGGCGGGGTGAATGCGCATGTGGTGCTCAAGGCTGCCGACAGGGGGAGCGACAGCCCTGGCGTGCCCGACGGCCAGCCGTATCTGGTGCTGCTGTCGGCCAAGGATGAAGACGGCCTGCGCGCCCGTGCGCGGCAGTTGCTGGCGGCCTTTGGCGAGCCCTTGCCCGATGCCGGCGGCGCGCTGCGCCAGGCGCTGGACGAACGTCTGCGCGACCTGCTGGGGCTGATGCCAGGCAACGGTGTGGCCACCCGGCTTGCCGAGCTGAAGATGGACGCCGAGGATTTTGTAGGTTGCCTGGAGCAGGCGCTGGACGCCCTGCAACTGGACGTACCCATCGATGCATGGCGCGGTGCGGTAAGCCTTGAAGAGGTGGTGGAGCGGCTGGTGGGCGAAGCGGCGGTGCAGCCTGAAGAGGCGGCACGGCTGGAGAGCTTGAATGCATTGCCGGGCGGCCTGTCGGCCAGCCTTGCAGCCATCGCCCGCAGCCTGCAGGAGGGGCGCGATGCGATGGTGCGGCGGCTGGCGGTGGTGGTCGATAGTCGCGAGGCGTTGTTCGAACAGCTGCGGGCGTATCTGGGGTCGTCTGATCGCCCCTCGGATACCCGGTGGCACAGCGCTGATGGGCTGACCGCCAAACCGGCGCCGGAGGCAGGCAGTGGCCGGGCCGACCGTGCACTGCTCGAGCACTGGGCCGCACATTGGGTGGCCGGCAAAGTGCCGAGCCCAGGCTGGGCCACGCTGTATGGCGACGAACCGCGACCACACAAGTATCCCTTGCCGGCCTACCCTTGGCGGCTGGAGCGGGTGTGGTACAGCGCAGCCGTCGCAGCACCTGCGCCGGCCACGCCGGCACAGGCGTGGCTCGACTGCTGGGCGCCTGGCGCGGCGCTGCCGGGTTCATGCATGGCGCTGGCCGCCCTGGTGGACCATGTGGCCCAGCCAAGCAGCGTGCTGCACTGGCACGATGTGTGTTTTGGCCCGCCGGTTGCCCTTGCGGCAAGCGACACGCTGCACTTTACCCGCGCCCCACGGCATTGGCAGGTGAGTGTGAACGGGCAGGTGCTGCTGCAGGTCGAGACCGCGGCTGCGGTTGCTGCCGCGCCGGTATTGCAGGCGTTGCCCGTCACGGCAGAGGGTGTGCAGGCGACACTGCCCCAGGGGCTGGACGGCTACCGGCTGTGGGCTGCGCTGTTGACCCACCTGAGCACGGCGGCGGGCACCAGCCTGCCCTATCGCATTCGCACGCTGACGCTTGATCCCCAGGCGTTGCGAGACGCGCGGCAGCTGAGTGTCGAGCGCCAGGGCATGACCTTCGATGTGGCCCTGTGCACGGCCGATGGCCGCTGCGCATTGCGCCTGGAGGGCATGCAGATGCGCGCCTTCGACCTTGTGCGCCAGCAGGTGGGCGCATGAAGGCGTGGCTGTTTCAGGGCCAGGGCAGCCAGCGCAAGGGCATGGGCGCGGCGTTGTTCGCGCGTTTTCCGGCGCTGGTGGCCGAAGCCGATGCGGTGCTGGGTTACTCGATCGAGCGTCTGTGCCTGGAAGACCCCGAGCAGCAGTTGAACCTCACCACCTTCACCCAGCCGGCCATCTATGTGGTGTCGTGGCTTGGCTACCTGGCGGCACGTGAGGATGGCGCCGTTGCCAGCGTTGCGGCCGGGCACAGCGTGGGTGAGTACGCGGCGCTGACCGCTGCCGGCGCGCTGGACTTCAGCCTGGGCCTGCGCATCGTCATCGAGCGGGCGCGGTTGATGGCCCAGGTGCAGGGCGGCGGGCTGGTGGCGGTGCTGGGCCAGGATCGGCAGCGGGTGCAGGCGTTACTGGACGAACGGCCGGATGCAGGCCTGGCCATCGCCAATATCAACAGCCCCACACAGATCATCGTAGGGGGCACGCTGGCAGCCCTTGAACACCTGCTGGAACACTGCACAGCGCGGGGGATTCGGGCCATTGCGCTGAAGGTGAGCGGGCCCTTTCATACCGCGCACATGGCCGCTGTGGAGCAACCGTTTCGGGACTTTCTGCAACGCATGAGCGGAGCGTTTCGCGAACCGGCATTCCCGGTGATCGCCAACGTGCACGCGCGCCCGCATACCCGCGACGGGCTGGTGGAGGCACTGTCCACACACCTGACCCACCCGGTGCAATGGCAGCAGGTGGTCGAGCGGATGCTGGCCGAGGGCGTCGAGGATTTTATCGAGATCGGCCAGCCTGCGATTCTGGGCGGGATGCTCAAGGCTATTCGTGAGCAGCCTGCCGTTGAGCGGTCGAATGCCCCTGCGCGCCCTGTGCTGGTGATTGCGCCTGACGCCCCCGCGCTGCTGAGCGAACTGGCACGCCACGGGGCCATGGGGCTGATCGACAGTCACGGCCTGGACCAAAAACAGTTGAAGGCCCGTGTGCTGCGCCTGAGTGCCGAGCCGCAGGTGGGCGGCCGTTTCGGTATCCGCCTGCATGGCCGCGCTGATCCGGCACTGATTGATTGGCTGGCGGACCAGACACTGGCCTGCATCGAGGTGCCGGCCCACTGGCAGCCCCTGCGTGAGCGCTGCCCTGGGGTGCGTTGGCAGGTGCGGGTCGAGTGCATCGATGAGCTGGAGGCTGACGCCGATGCGCTGGTGATTGCTGCCGATACACACCTGCCCCTGCTGCTGGCAGCGCTGGCCCGGCGCAAGCCTTGCGGGCCGAAGATCGGCGCCAGCGGCCTGATCGGCAGCCCTGCCAGCGCCCAGGCGATGTTCGATATGGGGGTGGATTTCGTGGTGTGCGGCAGCGTGTTTCTGCTGGGCAGCGAGGCCGGCCTGCCCGTCGAGCGTCAGCAGCAGCTTGCCGGCATGACACAGGCCGAGCATCGCCCGTTGACGGACTGGCGCTACCCCGAGTTCGCCAGCCGCACGCCCGGCTACGTGCTCGACAGCTTGCGCAACGAACAGGCCGAGGCGTTGCAGGCCTTCTACCTCAGCGACAGCGGCGGCGATCAGGCCGCGCTGCGCGACCGCCTTGGCGACGCTGCCAACCCCGCGACCCAAGCCACCTGCGCACGCCGCGCACTGCAGGCCCACATGCTCGCCGGCCTCAACCAATGGCAACAGCCGGGCGATGCCTCGCTGTGGCTGTTCAATCGCTGGCGCCGGCGCTGCCGGCCCGAGCTGCCCATTCCCATGCCCACGGAGCAATTGCTCAACCTGCTCTGCCCTCCCCTCTGCCCTTCAAGGACAACGCCATGACCCTGGTCGAGACGCTGCAAACGCGCATCAGCGAATTCATCTGCTGTGAAATGGACCTGCCCCCCGAGGACATCGACCTGGATACGCCCCTGGGTGCGTTCGGGCTCGGCTCGCTGGCGGGCATGAAACTGATCGGCAGCCTGGAGCAGCAGTTTGGCTTGCGCCTGTCGCCGACCCTGGTGTTCGAGCACCCGACCATCGCCGAATTGGCCCTCGCCATCGCGGCGATTGCCGCCCGTGGGGAGGCCGCGCATGTTTGACAAGAGCTGCCTGACCCCACAGGAACTGGCCAGTGCAACCGGCCTGCTGGCGGTACACGATAGCCTGGCGCTGCGCGCCTGGGTGCACCCGCACAAGGTGCTGTTCACCCTGCTCGACGACCAGGGGGAAGAACAGCAGCAGGTCAGCTACCAGCAGTTGCTGGGGCGGGCCAACGCCATCGCCCGCCAGCTGCAGGCCGTGAGTGAGCCGGGTGATCGCGTGGCGCTGTTCTTCCCGCAGGGCCTGGACTTTATCGCAAGCTTTCTGGCCTGCCTGATCGCCGACCGCATCGCCGTCCCCGTCAACCTGCCGAACCGGCGCCGGGTGGAGCGTTGCCTGAGCATTCTGCATGACAGCGGCAGCCGCCTGCTGCTGGTGGCCGCAAGCGAACAGGCAATGCTGCAGCAGGCATTTGCCGGCACCCCGGCGGCGGCGCTGGCGATGCTGAGCCCTACCGACGATTGCGACGCACCGCTGGCGTTCGCCCGGCCTGCGGAGCGTGACCCACAGCGCGTCGCCTTCTTGCAGTACACCTCCGGCTCCACCTCGGCGCCCAAGGGCGTGAGGGTGAGCCACGCCAACATCACCGCCAACCTGCGCATGATGCGCGACAGCTGGGCGCTGGACCACACCAGCGACTTCGTCACCTGGCAGCCGCACCACCATGACATGGGCCTGATACTCGGGCAGCTGCTGCCCATCGTGCTGGGCAACCACACGGTGATCATGGCGCCGGCGACCTTCGTGCGTCAGCCGCTGATCTGGCTGCAGGCCATTGCGCGGTACAAGGCGCGGTTGGCCGGGGGACCGAACTTTGCCTATAACCTGGCGGTGGAGCGTTACGACGCCGAACGCCTGCAGGGCCTGGACCTGTCCCACTGGACCCACGCCCTCAACGGCGCCGACGTGGTACGCCCGGCAAGCCTTGCGCGCTTTGCGCAGCAGTATGCGGGGCATGGCTTCAGGGCCAGCGCGTTTGTGCCGTGCTATGGGCTGGCGGAGGCAACGCTGTTCGTGAGCGGCGGGCCGCCTGGGCGGCCGGTGTGCTCGGTGGTGATGCCCGTGGATGCGGGGGCACCGCAGGAGCTGGTGGGGTGTGGCGAGCCTTCGTGGGAAGTGGAAATCGCAATCGTCGACCCGGCCAGCCGAAAGCGCTGCACGCCTGGGCACATCGGCGAAATCTGGCTACGCGGGCCGAGCATTGCACAGGGCTATTGGCAGAACCCGGCTGCGACCGAGGCGGGTTTCAAAGCGCGGATCGACGACGGCAGCCCCCTGGATTACCTGCGCACCGGCGACCTGGGTTTTGTCGGCCCCGACGACCGCCAGCTGTACGTGTGTGGCCGGCTCAAGGACCTGATCATCTGCGAGGGCCGCAACCTGCACCCCGAAGACATCGAGTACACCGTGATCGAAGCCCTGGACGAGGTGCGCCCGCAGAGTTGCGCGGTGTTCAGCCACGACAACGAGCAGCAGCGCCAGACCCTGGTGGCGGCCATCGAACTGAACCGCGAGATCAAGCGCTGGCTGCAGGACAACCCGCGTCAGCTCAAGGCGGTGGTACGCAGCGCGGTGGTGGACCAGCACGGCATCACCCTCAACCGCATCGTGTTCGTGCAGCCCACCAGCATGCACAAGACCACCAGCGGCAAGATCCAGCGCGCGAAGATGCGCCAGCTGTACCTGGCGAGCGAGCTGGACCTGTTCGATGAGACCCGCTGAGCCGCTGGTGCAGTGGCTGGCAGACGCCGAAGCGCCGGTCAGCCTGGTCTGCTTTCACTGCGCGGGCGGCAGCGCGCAGAGCTTCTTTGCGTGGAAGCAGGCGGCGGCTGGGGTGTGCGAGTTGTACGCCGTGGAACTGCCGGGGCGCAGCCGGCGCTTGCGCGAGCCGTTCGCCCGCTCGGTAGCGGAGGTGGCCGCGGCGTTTGCCGAGCAGTGCCAGGCGTTGCCCGACAAGCCGCTGGTGCTGTTCGGGCACAGCCTCGGCGCCCTGCTCGCCTACGAGACTGCGCGGGTGTTGCTGGCGCAGGGGGTGCGCAAGCCCGTGCACCTGCTGGTGTCTTCTCGCCAGAGCCCGGACTGGCTGCCCGTGTGCGCTGGCCTGCCAGCACTCAATGACCAGGCCTTGCGCGATTACCTGGCGAACCTTGCCGGCACGCCACGGGAGGTGCTGGCGAACCAGGCGATGATGGACCTGGCGGTGCCGATACTGCAGGCCGACCTGGAGTTGATTCTGGGGTATCGCCACACGCATGTGCGCGGCCTGGACATCCCGGTGGATGCGTTTGGCGGTATGGGTGACGAGCAGGTGCGCTTTGAATCGCTGGGTTGTTGGCAGCGCGTGACCGAGGGTGGTTTCAGCTTGCGCATGATCGAGGGCGGGCACTTTGCGGTGATGCAGCAGCCGCAGGTGGTGATGGCGCGGGTGCGGGTGATCGGTGACGGCCTTGCCGCGGCCGAGGGGCAGCATCGGCGCCCTTCGCCCGCTGCTGTGCGGGGTGGCTAGTCGGTGAGCATGGCGTGAGCCACGTCCTCGACCAGGGCTTTTGACATGCCGCTGAGGCAGTGCGCGGCCCAGATCAGCGAGGCGTCCTGCTGGGTGCCGGCTTGCAGGGTGAGCTTGTACACGCAGCTCATCAGCGCGGCGGCTTGTTCCAGCGCGAACTGCGCATTGTGACCGGGTTGCACGCGGAACAGCCGGTCGGCGTTGGAGGCTGCTTCGCCTTCGCCGAAGGTGCCGACGCCGATGGTTTTGACCGCGTTTGTGGCGGGTGCAATCGAATCCTTGTCCATCCAAAATGCTCCTGCAGCGTTGCCAATTTCAGGAGGTGTGGGGGCTCTACAGGCGCCGCATAACCTTGTAGGAGCTGGCCTTGCCAGCGAATGCAGACACCGCCGTAGCCGAATGCACACCACAAAACCCTGTAGGAGCGGGCTTGACCCGCGAACGACCGCAACACGGTCGCATAGCACCCAAGCCCCCTACTACCCCATCAGTGAACAGCCTGAACCCGGCTCAACGCCACCTCCACCAACCCCCGCGCGTGTTCTATCTCATGCACGGCCGCCAGGCTGAGCATCTGCTGGGGGGCTTGGGAATGAAGTAGCACCGCGTGCTGCGACACGGTCTGTGCGCAGAGCAAGTATTCGGAGAGTTGGATGAGGATGTCTTCGAGGGATTGGGTGGCGTGGTGCGGTGGGTCTGGGACGATCTTGAGCATGATGAACCTCTAGAGTCGATGAGGCTGCTACAGACCTGCTGTCAAACAAGAAGGTGGCAGCGGTACGCGGGTTGACAGACCGAGGACTCTAGAACTCGGCGCACACGAGTGTGCCCCACGTACAGCCGCCATAAAGGATGCACGTGCGCCAAGAGTCAGGGACGGCCTGTCAAAGCCGGTCGTTGATGAGCAACGACGCGGAGGAGACTAGAGCGCTGACAGGGCCGGCGCAATGGCTGGCGTGCGGCGGGAGTATGATTGGGAAAGAGACTACAGGGAATAGGGAAAGGCTGAGGTTTGGATGTAACGGATTGCAAATCCGTTGTGAGAAAGGCGCTTTAGCCAGGACTTTAGTCCGCTGGTTGATAGGCCAGGATCGCCTTCGCCAGTTGCATCTCGTCCTCAGTAGTTACCGTGCTTGCGGGCCGCAGCGCTGACAAGGCAGCTTGCAGCTCCACGCCCAGAATGGCGCCGTCGCTTGCCACATAGGCCGCCGCGTCATTGCGGGCGTCTACGATTTTTTTATCCTGGTTTTTGCTGCTATTTCGGCTGCTGGCTTCCGCGTCCTCGGTCAGGGTCACGGGAAACAGCGTCACGGCCAGAGACGAGGTAACGATTACTCCGAGGAACGTGGGTTCCACGGCGCGGCCATCCCCCGCCAAGGCGGGCAGAGAGCAGGAAAAACCGAGCACTATTGCCGCTAGTAAATGACGCACCTACTCGCTCCATGCGTTAGACCGATCATCAAAATCGAAATGTGCGCGCATTCTGGCGGAGTATCGCGTGGAGGAGAAGTGCTACTCGCAAATGCCGAGCTCGGCATTTGCTGGGAAGTCCGGTATGACTTGCCCGTCGAGACCTGCCTTCAGTAAATACCCGTCTTCCGCCGGCTGGCGCATTGCCAGTCGGTGTGCTATCCCTCAGAGACCACATCGATGATCAATGAGGGCATTTATGAAGCTTTTGGCATCATTTCTTCCCGCAATATCTTTGTTGGCCGTACCCCAGGCTTTTGCGCTCGACAGCGTTTGCGATGCAATTCTTAAACACGGAATATACGACAAGGAGAACGTCTTAGACTTCCAGCACAAATACAATCTCTCGAAAGATGTAATTTGCAACTCCGAGGCCAGATCAAGCAACTATGACGGCAGCCTCAACTACAACACTATAACCGGCTCTGCAAGCTCGAATCAGTCGTATTCCAGCAGTTACTGCTCATCGGATTATGATGAAGCCTTATCTAACACCCTCTACAAGAAAATCGCCCAAAAAGCCAGCAACGTGATTGCCAGCTCTTGGTCTGAATGTATTAGACAAAACAACTCTGGCGTCAGTCATTATATACAGCCATCTCAAGACCCAAAACGTTTTATTTATCATATCCAGTATTCACCCGGGGGTGAGAAAGGCTTCACAGAAGTTCGCCAATGGGCAATATCACCCAGTTCAGATGTTACTTGCCAGGGCGATATACCGAAAGCAGGAGACCAGATTACCGCGTCGGGATTTTCATTAATTTGCACTAGAAGGGAAGCTGACCTTGCTGTAATAGTTGTGGCCACTACTACAGAAGGCGGTAAAAATTTGAAATCTGTTGAGCTTCCTCCATACGTTTCTTCACCCGTTCCCGTACCAGAGCCCGAGCCCCCCACACCACCCACTGGGGTTGTCGATGTGACTGCCATTTGGCCTGCGACCGGTAAAAGCGCAGCTCAAAAATGCAGCACGCTTGGAGAAGGATGGTCGTCTTTCTCATTTGATGGAAAATCAGATATTGCTTATTGCAAAAAAACCGGAACATCCAACAGATACATAACAGACTTCAAAGGGTACAACACCGCCAACTCAAACCTACCTTGCTCCAATACATTTGGGAATGACTGGGAGCGGGTCATTTGGGACGGAAAGTCCAAAACACTAATATGCAAACAAGTCAGGAGTCTAGCTATTATAAATACCGGCCAAGCAAGTTACTTGAAGGACATCGGCTCTGCATGGCCTCATGAGTGCCCACCTACTCAAGGGCGCCTCTACAAAATTAACTATTCGCAAATATCTTTCTGTGGCACGTGGGCAAAGCAGTAAACTTAAGGCCGCTGGAGCATCTCCAGCGGCCTCCAGATAATATCCCGCTATCTTTTAATCAGGCACTCTTAAAAAAACTGCCTATTAACGAACTCAGCATGCATAGAATGGCTATCTGGTCTTTGAACTGGTCGCCCCTTACTTTGAGCGTTTCCTGCTTTCCGGCGGGGCCAACACTGTCTGCCAACGCAGTTAACTCAAAAGGATCGTTGAAGAGCTCGGGCTCCTAAACCCCAGATTCACGCGCCGGACAGTAGCTAACAGCTAAGCCCGAGGCAACCGCCTCGCAGAAGGAAATCAATCACTGAAAGCGTTGTGCTTTGTTTGTGTCCTGAAACCAGGGCACAAAAATCACACACATGAAAAAGGCCACTCCTTTCGGAAATGGCCTTATTCTCTGAATATATGGTCGGGACGGAGTGATTCGAACACTCGACCCCTTGCACCCCATGCGTGCCACTCCTGCGTACGGCACGATAATAAAGGATTCCGGCCCTGCTTTCGCTGCAACGAAGCCTCACGAGTCCGGACGCATCCTAGCAACGTCACTTCAAAGGTCATTGGCCCTGGCTAGCCGCCCTAGCGTTCTGCCGAGCGATCCGCTCCTTCTAAATAGCTGTCACCCTTCCGACGAATTCCATCCTCCACCGCCTGATATGCAAGGCCCGCTGTTCAACTTCGCTCAAGCGCTGCGCAGCTGCCCGCCATTCGGTCAGCGTCTTCAAACAATCGCCCAAGCACCACAATGGCAAAGCCCACTGCCTGGCGCTGCTGGGCAGCGATGGCATTGCAGGTGGCTGATGCCTGGCGCGCAGCAGGCTGTTGATTTTGAAACGAGCCATCGCTTGGTTTAGAGCAGGCGAAAATGCCCGCAACTTGGCGGGCATTAGGAGGATATCTAGAAGCCCGCACAATGCCGGGTTAATTTAGATGTTATATCTAATCAGCAGATGCCGATATCTCTTCGATTGGTTTATCAAGTAGTTCGAACTGCTTGGCAAACCCCTCAACCACAATTTCAGACCCAGCCCCAGACAAATGTCCACGATCAAAGTAGGTCATACTTTTTCCGGTATACACCAGACACTCAAGTGGTGCTTCGTGCCGACACAGTACTGAAGAAGGGTTGAAGTATTCCAGCCCGTATTTCTTTGCAAGCCTTTCGATCACAAGATTAGAATGCAGGTAATCATCAGAGCGCATAAACTGCTGAGCATGTGAGAAAGCTGTTTTCCTTGCGACAAACTTAATTGGCTCAACGGAAAAATCTGGCGTATTACCGAACACCACCACCTTGGCCCTAGCCTTTCCAAGATCACTAAAAAATTGATCCAGTTCTTGCTCATAGTGCTTTTGACCGATCCGTAAGTATGAGCCAAGCCAATTAGCACCAACAATCAACACATCTCCAGAACCAAGATCTGGAAGCATCTCCTTTACAAACATATCCGAGAACTCTGTGCAGCGCCGCTCTGAATTTTCAATATAAGCAAATGGCCTGCAGCTAGTTCCGGTCCACTGCTGAATTGATAACTCACTGCCTGCATATACCTTTCTAATTCCAGCAATAAGATGTGCCGCTTCGGAATCACCATAGACAACCAGTCTTCGACCAGCGCCCTCAGCACTTACACACTGCTCTTTGATTAGATCTGCTGCGCTTTGATGATAGTCTATGAAGCACTTTCCAAGACCATAGATCCCCATTGTTTCCTTGTAACCGGAAACCACACCTACATTTGCCAATACTTGCTGCGGCAAAGATCTAAATTCCAATCCATTTTTTTGGTAAGTTGTAAAACCTACGGCCCCCATGACAACCATTGCGGACACAAGAGCATAGGCCTTGCCGTTTCCATCGCCCCCTTCACGAATAGGCCGCTCGATAAAACGATAAGTGATCCAGGCAAGCACGATAGACAACAGTACCGCAGCAACGCGCACGCTGACATCAGGGACATCACCGTTGACAATCCGCGCAAACGTTAAAATAGGCCAGTGCCATAGGTAGAGAGGAAAACTGATTAAGCCAATCCATACCATCAGCCTGTTGGACATTAGCACACGATTGAGCCAAGCCTCCGGGCCGGCAGCGATAAGCAGCACCGCTCCAATGACCGGAACAGCTGCAAATTTTCCAGGAAAGCCAACTTCCTTATCGATGAAGATGAAGCCAAGCACGAGAAATGCAATACCGGCCGCTGACTGTATGTTCGACACGGCGCTGTATCTATTTGAGATTCCCGCGTCGATTCTGATCTTCATTTCTCGCAGCGCAGAACCTTTGTAGTGAGTCACCCACGCTAACATACTGCCGCATAGCAACTCCCAGAACCTTGTGTGCGGCGAGTAGAATGTTGAAGTCGCATCGCTTGCGACCCCAACAATATTGAGGTAGAACGAGATTGCAGCTAACAGTAAGGCAATAATAAAAAAGTTGAATCTAATCTTCCACGCAACGATCAAAACCACAGGCCAGATAATATAGAACTGCTCTTCGATACCTAGACTCCAAAGGTGCAGTAGTGGCTTTGTCTCGGCAGAATTGTCAAAATACCCAGACTCCCCAAGGAGAGTAAAATTTGATACAAACCCAGCACCAGATGCAATGTGCTTTCCTAGCTGAGCGTATTCGTCTGCTAAAAGCAAGTACCAACCTAGTGCATAACTTGAAATCAGAACAAACAAAAGACCCGGGAAGATTCTTTTCACCCTTCGAACATAGAAGTCCGTTATTTTAAAAGCCCTTCTATCTAGGCTTTTAAAAATAATTGTAGATATCAAAAACCCAGATATTACAAAAAAGACGTCAACCCCGATAAACCCCCCCTTCATGACACTTGGGAAGGCGTGAAAAATTACAACTGAGAGAACTGCAATGGCCCGCAAGCCATCAATGTCCGGTCTATATTTTGGGTGGGACAAATTAGAAGTCATTAGTCTGTTGCTATCCGTAGTAGACGAAGACAATAGGCACTGAATTTTGCGCACATACTACGTGATACGGTCCGACAAATCGAGATTACACGGTGGGCTGGCGCCCTTGAGCCGCGATAGCACCAGTTCAGCCCACCAAGAAAGCCACTCAGGCGCCGAGTTCTGCAGAGCTTTAAGGCTCAAACCACACTGACACGGAATAATTCACGCGCGATATCTGGCTTAAGTTGGCCCCCAGTCGATGGCCGGCAATACTGCCCTCCCCTGAATGTCAGGAAGACGGTGAGCGGCAGGGGCACCATGTCAACGCTCTCTTTTTTGAAAACATGAACCTCTGGCGTATGTACCACGTTTGTTCCGGCCATCCGGCACCGTGCTGGGCCGCCGCCACAATCGAAGAAATTTCTTACCTCTGCGGTGTCGAAATAGAAGGATGCGCAGTGTCTGTAGTGGCCCTAGCCAGCTGGCGCGGGCAACAAAAAAACTTTGGCCCTAAGGCGCCGACGCTAACCTGCGCAGAGCGTGACCAGCTGATTGAAGTTGCAAACAAGGTGTCGGCAACCGATTCACGCGCCCGGTGCTGACGATCTTGAAAAGGAGGATTGGACGAAGAAAAAGGCGAAGTCACTCGAAAAGTCACTAGCCCCAAAAACAACAAAGCCACCCGAAGGTGGCTAAGTCATTGAAATATATGGTCGGGACGGAGTGATTCGAACACTCGACCCCTTGCACCCCATGCGTGCAGCAGGCCATAACCCCCTGTAAACGTTGGATTAACCTCAGCGCTCGCTGCAATCGACTGCTCATAGGTGTTTTCAAGCGTTGCCAAGAGTCACGCAAATCTCACGCAGGCTTCCTGCGCCTCCACCGGCGTTCTGCCGACCGTTTCCCTTCCTTTATATAGCTACTCACAGGTGGGCTTGCCGCTACCCTGTATCACCTGTGCGCCGCCGGGATGATCCTGCGGATAGTCGCCAAACAAGCCCAGCGCCCAGGCCTCTTCGTGCTCTATAAGCGCCCAAAGCCGCGCCGCCTCGACAAGCTCGAGCATTTCGCCCATCTCCTCGATGGACACCTCAGCCCGCTGATAGCAGTCGTAGGCCATCTGCCTGAGCACGGCAACTCGCGCCTCTGGATCTGTGATCAGTGGCTCGCGGTCATCGAGTGCGGTTACCCAGGCTGGAGGGTATGGGAGTGGCATGGCCGATACTGTATGTAAAAACAGTATCGTAAGGCCATGCATGAGTCGAGGCAATTGCCGGTCAGCGGCAAGCTGAGGCGCTCCGCAATTAGTGCCCTCACCTTCACCTCGAGGCCGTCGGTCTCGCGCAGGCCGGCAGCCTTCAGGCTAATGACGAATTGCCGCCTGGCCTCCAAGCACAGCCTGCTGATACTCACTGGCAGCCTGCATCAGCGCTTCGGCCTCAAGCCGCAAGCGGTCGACCTCTTCTGCCGCGGTAAGCGAATCTCGCGCCTCGTGGTAGCGCCGCACCGCATCCATCGCTTGCTGCATCAGCGGCTCACCCGCCGCCATCTTCTCCTGCAAGTCGTCCATGCTGCCCTCCGATTTCGGTCAGGGCAGTATAGGCCTGTTCGCAGGTTGCTCCCCTTCCCCGGCTTTGATCAGCATCTGTCGCCAGGTCTCCCGCTCTTTCATCAGCGCGCTTGAGCACGTCGGCAAGCACCAGGGCGACGCGGGAAGCTGCCGCGCTTGCTGCGGCAGTGCAGGAATGGCCGCTGGCCGCACTTGCGGCACGGCCGGCTGCTCGATCGACTTCGTCCCGCAGGCTGAGATCAGCACGAGCAGCGGCAGCATCAGCCACCGCACGGTCAATGGTTTTCTGTCCATCCTGAATCGCCTTGTTGATTGATTGTTGGCGGGCTTGTTCCTTGCTGCGCTCTTCAGCTTCAGCCAGGGCCCAGGCCTGCTTGTCGCTGGCATCGCGCGCAGCCCACCTGCCCTTCCACTCTGCATCCATTGTCGCCCGGCCGTGCTGGTACGCCCCCCAGTGCGACGCCAGCATCAGGGCAAGGCACAACGCCGCGCCGACGGTACGCCAGCCGATCACGCCAGCACCTTCAGCGCACGCTCGTACAGGGCAAGCCGATCTGCGTGGCCGTTGAGGCCGCCGTTGATCTTGCGGGTGATAGCCTCGAACTTTCCGGCGTCCGCCAGCTCGTTCAGTCCGTTCTGCGACCACCACCACGCGGCCGACTGGCAGGCAAATTCAGGCTGCTCCAGAAGCTCAGGCTTATCGACCAGGGGCAGGCCCAGCCCGTCAGCGGCGGCGCGGTAGTTCGACCGGCCGGTGAGCTGGATCAGCCCGCGGCCTCGGTACCGCCAACCATCGCCCGATGACTCGGGGCCGTTCGCCATGCGATCGGCATATACCTTGTTCGCGATCTTCTCAGGCTGCCGGGCATAGGCGGCGCTCGACAGCGCGGTGAACCGGGTGGGCCAGGTCCGCGCCAGCGCATCGGCGCTGTAGTTCAAGTTCTCCACCAGGCTACGCAGGTGGCCTGATTCGTGACCGACTTGGGCAAGGAACGCCGCGGTGCGCAGCCGGCTGTTGATCTTGAAGCGAGCCATTGCCCGGTTTAGAGCAGGCAAAAAAATGCCCGCTACCGGGCGGACACTGGGAAGGATCTGCAGCAACTGCTGCTCTGTGATTGGCATGGTTTCTCCAGGCAATAAAAAACCCGCTCAAGGCGGGTATCGGTGTTCAGCTGTCGTCAGGCCGGCAGCGCTGGCCAGTCGATATCTGTCGGGTAGCCTGGCTGCTCAGGCAGGCGGTTCAGCGCGACCCGGTATTTCTT
>NZ_DLNW01000008.1:0-49986 GCF_002478435.1 Pseudomonas sp. UBA7500
CACACAACAACGCCAGGCGCGACCGCTCGCGCCTGGCGTTGTTGTGTGCAGGGTGTGTCTAGCGCGTGTGCGCTTCCTGGCGACGGATGTTGCCGATCTGGCGCAGGCTCAACCCGTACTTGTCGGCCAGCACGCTGCGTGACTGGCCATTGGAGCTTTCCTGCTGGATCTGCTGGTTACGCAGCTGGCGATTGAAGTGGTCGGCCTTGGGAATCTCCAGCGCCATGCCGGCGTAGCGCTTGATCAATGCATCCAGCGCTTCGGTTGGCAGGATCTCGGCCAGCGTGGTGCGCTCGCGGTGCTTGGGAATGTACTTGGGGCGGCCGCCGTAGATGGTGGTCAGGCGGTAGGCATGCTCCAGCCCGATGCATTCGATGAGCATCTGCAGTGACTGGGGCAGTTGTTCGATGTCGATCTTGTTCAGGTCACACAGTTCCATGATGACTTCCTTGTTGGCGGTATGAGCGAAGGGGCCACTTCATCGGGTGCCGTCCGTGCCTGAGCATCCTTGCCAGGTGCGGCGCGCCCCACGTCGACAGCGTTGAACTGCCAAGTGGCCTGAAGGAATTCTCGGTCAACCGCCAAGGGGAGATCTAGGCAGCAAGCGGGTCAGGGGAGGTAGTCTTTCCGTACACATTGCGTGAGGAAGTCGGTGGTCTGTTGTAGGAACCAGCGGCGCCAGGGAGGGCGTGGCCGCGTGTCTACGGCGAGCCTGCTCCAGCACTGTGGTTCAGGTTGCTCAACCCTGAACGCAGGGCACGGGCACACCTGGCGGATGATTTCAGGTTGTCGCGTCGGGAAAAACCGGGAAACATCCTCCTGCGTGACGTGGCGTTGTATCATGGCCGCCGGCCGCAGTAGGGCCCTCAAACCCGTTGTCGTAAGGATTTTTCAATGACTCAAGCTCAACGCCTGAAATACTCGATCCTGGTTGCCCTGGTGGTGCTGGCAATCATGCTGGGCGGCTCGTACCTGCAGAACGCCGGCGTGATCAGCGAAAAGGTGTTCCAGTACATCGCCATCGGCGTAGCCGTATTGGCCGTGATCGTGAACGGCATCATGCGGCGCAAGGTCAAGTTCTGACCGCTTGCGAGGCTGCGGCCGGCGTCACCCGGCCGTTGGCCTAGCGTGAAACCGGCTGTTCCAGCACCGCGCGAGCCTCGGGGTTGAGGCTGTAGCACTTGTCGCTGCCCAGGCTGATCACACCCTCGACGCACAGGCGCTTGAGCACTTCGCGAACGCTCAGGAACGACAGCGGAATATCCAGCTGCTCGAGCTGGCTGTGCACCCCGCGCACCCCGATACTGCGCCCCTCTCTGGCGGCCGCGTGCAGCGCATCGATGACCTTCAGCCGGATCAGGCTGGTGCGCAGGCCGAATGCCTTGAGCAGTTCGCGGATATGTTCGTTGCCGGCGCGGTCCGGTTCAGCCGCTTCGGGCTTTTCCGGCAGCGGCGCGTGGGCTTTGCGTCTGAAACGCAGCGGTGTGATTGGCTGTTGCTGGTTGTACATGTGAAAACTCCCTTTCCCGAGCCTGTCCAGTTTGCGTGTGGTGCTCTCACTCTATAAGACGAACGAGCACGGCAAATCTGCATCGGCAAGGCAAAAAATATTGCCTTTATGTAGAGAGAGACGAACGAGCGGCGCAAAAGCGGTAAATTTTCATGATGAAATTCGTCTAGTCAGGATGTTCGTTCACCCTGATGCTGCCGGAGTCCGCGTGTCTGCCAATCGCTCGATCCCCTCGTTCTGCCTGACGGCCCTGCTGGTTGCTCTGAGTTGTTCAGCCCACGCCCGCGAGGCGCCGCCGGGCGAGGCCCGGGCCGAGATCCGCCGCACCAGCTTCGGTGTGCCGCACATCGTGGCCCGCGATGAGCGTGGCCTGGGCTATGGCATCGGGTATGCCTACGCGCAGGACAACCTGTGCCTGCTGGCCAACGAAGTGGTGACCGTCAACGGTGAGCGCTCGCGGTTCTTCGGGCCGCAGGCGCTGACCCTGGAGCAGCGTGAAAACCTGGCCAGCGACGTGTTTTTCACCTGGCTGAACACGCCGGCGGCGGTGTCTGCGTACTGGCAGGCGCAACCGGCGCCGATCCGTTCATTGCTCGAAGGCTACGCGCTGGGCTACAACCGCGCGCTGGCCGAGCGCACTGCCCAGGGCCTGCCTGCCCAGTGCCAGCAGGCCGAGTGGCTGCGCCCCATCACCGCCCTGGACCTGGTCAAGCTGACCCGTCGCCTGCTGGTCGAGGGTGGGGCCGGGCAGTTCGTCGAAGCCGTGGCCGGTGCCGCGCCCCCCGGTGCAGCGGCGGGGTTGCCGGCTGCGGCCTTCAGTGTGGCCCAGGCGCGCCAGGCCAACTTTGCGCTTGAGCGCGGCAGCAACGCGGTGGCGATAGGGCACGAGCGTTCGGCCAATGGCCGTGGCCTGTTGCTGGCCAACCCGCATTTCCCGTGGGTGGGTGGCATGCGCTTCTACCAGATGCAGTTGAGCATCCCCGGCAAACTGGACGTGATGGGCGCCGCGTTGCCCGGCCTGCCGCTGATCAATATCGGTTTCAACCGGCATCTGGCCTGGACTCACACCGTCGACACCTCCCGGCACTTCACCTTGCACCGCTTGCAACTGGACCCGAAAGACTCGACCCGCTACCTGCTCGACGGCGTGTCCACCCCCATGACCCGTCAGCCGGTGAGCGTGTCGGTCAAGGCTGAGGACGGCCAGCAGCAGGTGGTCACCCGCGAGCTGTACGGCACGATCTACGGCCCGCTGGTGCAGTGGCCCGGGCGGCTGGACTGGACCGGGCAGGTGGCCTTCAGCCTGCGTGATGCCAACCTGGGCAACACCCGCGTGCTGCAGCAGTGGTACAGCATGAACCAGGCCGACAGCCTGCAGGCCCTGCAGCAGTCGGTGCAGCGCCTGCAGGGCATACCCTGGGTCAACACCCTGGCGGTGGATGCCAGGGGGCAGGCGTTGTACCTGAACCAGTCGGTGGTGCCCTATGTGGATGCGCCGCTGCTGGCGCAGTGCAGCGACCCGGCGGCGGGCCTGGAACTGATCGTGCTCGACGGTTCGCGCAGCGCCTGCAACTGGAAGGTCGATGCGCGAGCGGCGCAGCCCGGTATCTTCCCCGCGCAACTGCAGCCCAGCCTGCTGCGTGGCGACTTCGTACAGCACTCCAACGATTCGGCCTGGATGGTCAACCCGGCGCAGCCGCTGCGCGGCTACTCGCCGATCATCAGCCGCGAAGACGTGCCCCTAGGCCCGCGCAGCCGCTTTGCCCTGCAGCGGTTGAACCGCCCCGGCAAGATCAGCGCGCAGGACCTGCACCACATGGTCATGGACGACAAGGTGTACCTGGCCGAGCTGGCGCTGCCCGACCTGCTGCAGTGGTGCAAGGGCGCCACGGCCGATCCGCAGCTCAAGGCCATTTGCGACAGCCTGGCGGCGTGGGATGGCAAGGCCGGCCTGGCCAGTGGCATCGGCCTGGTGCACTTCCAGAACATCCTGCAGGCGTTGCAGGAGCACGGTGAGTTCTGGCGCGTGGCATTCGATCCGGCCGACCCCCAGCACACCCCACGCGGCCTTGCGCTGGAGCGTGCCGAGGTGGCCAGGGCCGTGCGTGCGGCGGCATTGGCGTCGCAGGCGCAGGTGGCCGAGGCCGGGCTGAGTGCGAATGTGCAGTGGGGGCAGATCCAGCAGGCGGGCGACGGCACGCCGATGCATGGCGGGCCGTCGAGCCTTGGGGTGTACAACGCCATGCAGAGCGTGCCGGGCGAGGGGGGCAAGCGCACCGTGATCAGCGGCACCAGTTACCTGCAGGTGGTCAGTTTCGATGACAAGGGGCCGCACGCGCAGGGGCTGCTGGCGTTTTCCCAGTCCAGCGAGGCGGGGTCGGTGCATGCCAGTGACCAGACCCGTGCGTTCTCGGCCGGGCACTGGCACACCATTCCATTCACCGAGGCGCAGATCAAGGCGGACCCGCAGTATCAGGTGCAGGTGATACGTGAGACGGATACTGCAGCTGTAGCCAGCAGCCCACGTTGAGCGTCGGCTGCATCGCGGGTCAAGCCCGCTCCCACCAGGGTTGCGCACTACCTGTGGGGGCGGGCTTGACCCGCGATAGCGTGCTACGTATTCAGATCCCGCAACAACAGCCCGAAGCCCAGCTCCACCTGTTCGGGAATCGGCAGGTACACCGTGTGCCCATCCCCCGGCGCCACCTCCAGCGGATTGCCCGCGCGATCCCGCAGCTGGTGCAGGTCGAAATGGTAGTTGCCCCGCGGCGTCATCAGCTCCAGGTGATCGCCCAGCCCGAAACGGTTCTTGACCTTGACCTCGGCCAGCCCGTCGACCCGCTCCCCGGTCAGCTCGCCCACGAATTGCTGGCGCTCGGACACCGAGTTGCCCCGCTCGTAGTTCTGGTACTCGTCGTGCACGTGGCGGCGCAAGAAGCCTTCGGTGTAGCCGCGTTGCGCCAATGACTCCAGGTCGAGCATCAGCGAACGGTCGAATTCACGCCCCGCCAGCGCATCGTCGATGGCCTGCCGGTACGCCTGGGTGGTGCGGGCACAGTAGAAGTGCGACTTGGTACGCCCCTCGATCTTCAGCGAGTGCACCCCCATGCGGGTCAGGCGCCCGACGTGCTGCACGGCACGCAGGTCCTTGGCGTTCATGATGTAGGTGCCGTGCTCGTCCTCGAATGCCGGCATGTCTTCGCCGGGCCGGTTGGCTTCCTGCAGCACGAACACCTGGTTGGTGGGGGCGCCGACGCCCAGGGTCGGCTGGACTTCGCGCACGATGTCACCCACCTCGTTTTCCTGGGCCGGGGTGGCGCTGTACTGCCAGCGACAGGCGTTGGTGCAGCTGCCCTGGTTGGCATCGCGCCGGTTCAGGTAGCCCGACAGCAGGCAGCGCCCCGAATACGCCATGCACAGGGCGCCGTGCACGAACACTTCCAGCTCCATCGCCGGCACCTGCTGGCGGATCTCTTCGATTTCTTCCAGCGACAGCTCCCGGGACAGGATCACCCGGCTCAGGCCCTGGGATTGCCAGAACGCGACACTGGCCCAGTTCACCGTATTGGCCTGTACTGACAGGTGGATCGGCATGGCCGGGAAGTGCTGGCGCACCAGCATGATCAGCCCAGGGTCGGACATGATCAGCGCGTCCGGGCCCATGGCGATCACAGGTTCCAGGTCCTTGAGGAAGGTCTTGAGCTTGGCATTGTGCGGGGCGATGTTGACCACCACATAGAACCGCTTGCCCTGGGCCTGGGCTTCCTGGATGCCCAGCGCCAGGTTGGCATGGTCGAATTCGTTGTTGCGCACACGCAGGCTGTAGCGCGGCTGGCCGGCGTAGACCGCATCGGCGCCATAGGCGAAGGCATAGCGCATGTTCTTCAGGGTGCCGGCAGGGGCGAGCAGTTCGGGTCGGGCGAGGTGGGTCATGGCAAGGTCGCGACAAAAGCGCGGATGCTACGCGCCTGCACCACCGATTTTATTGATCCACGGCAACGGCACTTTCTGCAGTGCGCCGCGCACTAATCATCAGAGCGCAAAGGAGCGGACATGAACGAATCGGTATTGCAGCAAAAAGCCCTGATGTGGTTGCTGGTCCTGGTGACCCTGGCCTTCATCTGGATTCTATTGCCCTACTACGGCGCGGTGTTCTGGGCGGTGATCCTGGGCATCGTGTTTGCGCCGTTGCAGCGCCGGTTGCTGTTGCGCCTGGGCTGGCGGCGCAACCTGGCGGCGGGTATCACGCTGCTGGTGTGCCTGCTGATCGCGATTCTGCCGGTGATCGTCATCAGCACGTTGCTGGTTCAGGAGGGCGCCACGCTGTACAAGAACATCGAGAGCGGCCAACTGGATATCGCCGGCTACATCGAGCGCTTCAAGGACATGCTGCCCGCTGTGGCCCAGCATGGCCTGGAACGCCTGGGCATGGGGGATCTGGAGGGCTTGCGCGACAAGATCGCCAAGGGCGCGATGCAGGGCAGCCAGTTCTTCGCCACCCAGGCGTTCAGCTTCGGGCAGGGCACGTTCGAGTTCCTGGTGAGCTTCGGCATCATGCTGTACCTGCTGTACTTCTTCCTGCGCGATGGCGCCGAGCTGGTGCGCAAGATCCGCACGGCGGTGCCCCTGGCCGAACACCAGAAGCGTCGCCTGCAACTGAAGTTCAATCGCGTGGTGCGTGCCACGGTCAAGGGCAACCTGCTGGTGGCGGTGACCCAGGGCGCGCTCGGCGGGTTCATCTTCTGGGTGCTGGATATCCCCAGTGCGCTGGTGTGGGCGGTGCTGATGGCGTTTCTGTCGCTGCTGCCGGCGGTGGGTGCCGGCATCGTGTGGGGCCCGGTGGCCGCGTACTTCCTGCTCAGTGGTTCGATCTGGCAGGGTGTGGTGCTTGCCGCCTTCGGGGTGTTCGTGATCGGCCTGGTGGACAACGTGCTGCGCCCGATCCTGGTGGGCAAGGACACCCGCATGCCCGACTACCTGATCCTGATCTCGACCCTGGGCGGGCTGGCGGTGTTCGGCCTCAACGGCTTCGTCATCGGGCCGTTGATCGCGGCGCTGTTCATGTCCAGCTGGGGGATTTTCGTGGCGACCAAGCCTCAGGTGCAACTGCCCTGAGGCGGCGCCGGCGAGCGTCACTTCCAGCTATAGGACATGCCCACGTAGGCTGCGAAGCCTTCGCCGGGGGTGGAGCGTGCGGCATCGAGACCCTTGTCGTCGTAGCCGGGCGTCACGGTTGCGGCATAGCGCTTGTTGGTGAGGTTGCGCAGGTCGAGCCAGGTGGCCCAGTCCTGTCGGGGGGAGGCGTAGCCGAAGGTTGCGCCCAGCAGGGCATACGCATCGGCCTGGTAGGAGTTGGCGTAGTCGACCTGCACCTTTGAGGCCATCTGCGTGTTGAGCCCGGCATAGAAGCCGCTGGGATGGTCCAGGCGCACCTGCGCCTGGTAGTAGTGCATTGGCATGCCGGGCAGGCGGTTGTCGCCGAACGCCGCGTCATCGCGGTAGTGGAAGTCGCTGAAGGTGTAGGCCTGGCGCAGCGACACCCGGCCAACTCCGCTGTGTTCCCACAGCAGGCTGTCGAGGCTGGCTTCCACCCCCTGGTGCACGGTAGGGCTGGCATTCATCTCGCCGACGATGGCGTTGGTGCTGCTGCTGGCGGCCACGGTTTCCACTGTCAGCAGTTCGTGGCGCACGGCCGAGTAGTACCAGGCCAGGTCCCAGCGCCCCAGCCGCGAGTCGCCGCGTGCGCCGAGCTCCAGGGTGGTGGCGGTCTGGTTGCGCAGCTCGATGGGTTGGGTCTGCAGGCCTTTGATCGCTGGCGAGCTCCAGATCAGTGCCCAGGGGTGCGCAGGCTCCACCGAGCGGCTCAGGTTGCCGTACAGCTGCAGCGCGGGGCTGAAGTCGTAGCGCAGCCCCAGGCGCGGGGCGTAGTCCCAGTCATGCTGGCTGACCTTGCCGCCGCTGGCCGGATAGGTGACGGCGCTTTCGCGGCGGGTATAGATCATCGCCAGGCCGCTGGTCAGCCACAGGTCTGGCACCAGTTCCAGTTCGTTGCTGAAGTGGAGGACGCTGTCCGAGCCCTGGTAGGTGAAGTCGCGGGTCTTGGTGCCTATGGGCTGAGTGGGGTCGGTCTCGACCCGCACGAACTCCGAGGCCCCCGTGTTGGGCAGGTGCTTTGTGGTGCGCCAGCCGAGGGTGGTCTTGCTCTCGTGGCCGAACAGGGTGTCGCGGCGCAGGTAGTTGAGCGTGCCGCTGACGTCGGTGTACGCCACCTTGAGGCGCTTGGTGCCTTCACGCAGGTCCATCGGGTAGTCGTGGTAGACCAGGCCGGCTTCCAGTTGCGAGTCGTCATCGAGGTAGAAGGTGGTCTTGTTGCCCAGCCAGGTGCTGCCCGGTTGCGGGCGGCTGGCGTCGCGGCTCAGGTACAGCGGGTTGGCAGCGCGCGGGTGGTGCTTGATTTGGTCCTTGGTCAGGCGCCCGGCCAGTTCGTTTTCGGTTTCGCGGTAACGCAGGTAGAAGCGGGTTTCCAGGTTGGGGTTGAAGCGGTAGCCGACGTTGGCGGCGATGCCCTTGCTGCTGCCGCTGCTGTGGTCCTGGTAGCCGTCGTATTCCGAGTCGGTGAGGGCGACGTAGTAGTCCAGGTCACCCAGTACCTGGCCGGAGCTGACCTGGCGTTTGCCGTAGCCACGGCTGCCGGCCTCGACCCGTACCTGCAGGGGCGCGGCGTCGTAGCCGGTGTGGGTCACATAGTTGATGGCGCCGCCCAGGGCCAGGGCGCCGCGGTCGAAACCATTGGCGCCGCGCAGTACCTCGGCGCGGCTTAGCCACAGGGGCTCGAACAATTCATAGGGCGTGCCGCCGGGGCCGGTCAGGGGCAGGCCGTCGAACAGGGTGTATACGCCGGAGCCGTGGGCGCCGGGGGCACGGTTGAGGCCCGAGCCGCGAATCGACAGTTTGATGCCGTCGTTGCCGGCGGATTGGGCGAACACGCCGGGCTGGTAGGCGAGCACGTCCTGGTTGCTGGCGACGCGGCCTTGTTCGACCTGTTGCATGTCGATCAGGTTGGTGGCCCCGGGGATTTGCTGCAGGCGCTCACGGGCGTCCTGAAGCTCGTTGTGTTCCTGGTCCTGGATCAGTACCTGGCCGAGTTCGATGCCTGGGTTGGCTTGGGCGGTGGCGGTGCAGGCGATCAATACGGCGAGGGACGAGCGGGACAGGGTGGGGTGCATCGAAGGGGTTCCGGAACGGTTGGGCGGGTATCTGACGTTGCAAGTATCAGACGAAGCACAGTGGGTGATCTGTAGTGCAGTCATGCTTTTGATCTGCTCTGGATATGTTCACGGTCGTCGATTTTACCGATTGGTGTGTTTATCCGGCATGGATAGCGCTGCGAATGACGCCTTCCGCTCTTACAGCGGGTCACTTTTGCAAGGACGCAAAAGTAACCAAAAGGTCCCCGGCCAAACATACGGCCCTACGCTTCGCTCCGGGTTCCCTCCCTCCGGCGCCGTCCAGGGGGCACGCGACCCGAGTTGCTGCGCAACTCTAACAGTCGCTCGCTTCGGCTAACGCCGAAGGGGCTGCGCCCCGCCCCCTGCACGACACCTCCACTCGGCCTCCTGACAGGCCGGACAATCAAGATCAAGATCAAGATCAAGATCAAGATCAAGAGCAAGAGCAACGGCGGTTTGGTGTATTGGTTGTTCAATCGCCAAAAACAAAACACCCCGCCGAAGCGGGGTGTCCTGTCAATGCATCAGCACTCAACCAAGCAACTGCAAACCTGCATGCTGCACCAGGTCCAGCAACGGCTGCGGATATACACCCAGCACGAACGCCAGAATCGCAATCGCCAGCAACATCACGCCACCGGTACGCTGCTCCCAGTTCAACGGCGCATCGTGACGACGCAGGTTCGGCTCGATCAGGTACAGGGTGACCATCACGCGCAGGTAGTAGAACACCCCAATCGCACTACCGATCACCAACGCACCCACCAGCCACCACAGCTGCGACTCGACGCCGGTAGCAATGATGTAGAACTTGCCGATGAAGCCCGCGGTCAGCGGAATACCCGCCAGCGACAGCATCATCACGGTCAGTACCGCCGTCAGGTACGGACGACGCCAGAACAGGCCGCGGTACTCGTACAGGGCATCGGCATCACGGCCCTTGTAAGGCGAGGACATCAGGGTGATGACGCCAAACGCGCCCAGGCTGGTGATCACGTAGGTCACCAGGTACACGCCAATGGCTTCCACCGCCATGCCCTTGCTCGCCACCAGGGCAATCAGCAGGTAACCGAAGTGGGCGATCGAGGAGTAACCCAGCAGACGCTTGAGGTTGCTCTGGGTCAGCGCCAGCAGGTTGCCGACCAGAATCGAGGCCACTGCAATCACCGACAGCACGGTGGTCAGCACGCCGCTGCTGGCAGCAGGGGAGAGCATGAACAGGCGTACCACAACGGCGAATACAGCCACCTTGCTCGCGGTGGCCAGGAACGCGGCGACCGGCGCCGGAGCACCTTCGTATACGTCCGGGGTCCACAGGTGGAACGGTACCAGCGACAGCTTGAACGCCAGGCCGACCAGCATCATGCCCAGGCCCAGCTGGGCAATCAGGCTTGGCAGGCTGGTGGTGGCCAGGGCCTTGCCGATGCCGTCGAAGCTCAGGCTGCCGGCGTCGGCATACAGCAGCGCCATGCCGAACAGCAGGAACGCGGAACCGGCTGCCGACAGCACCATGTACTTGATGCCGGCTTCCAGCGAACGCTTGTTGAAGAACGCATACGCCACCAGGCCATACACCGGTACCGAGAGCAGCTCCAGGCCGATGAACAGGCCGGCCAGGTGTTGCGCGCAGACCAGCACCAGGCCGCCCAGGGCCGCCATCAGGATCAGCAGGTAGAGCTCTTCGCGGTTGCCCGGGTAGCCCTTGCCGCCGTCACCCAGGTAGGCATGCGCCAGGGTCACGCAGGCCAGGGTGGCGACCAGGATCAACGCCATGTACAGGCACGCGAAGCTGTCGACGGTCAGCAATGGGGTGACCGCCAGCGGGGCCACCTTGAGGGTCGGGATGATCGACAGCAGGGCCAGGTTCAGCCCCACGGTCGACAGCAGGAAGGTTTGCGAGTGATTGCGGCGCCAGGCGATGGCCAGCATCACCACGACGATGGTGATACTGGTGATCAGCAGTGGCGCAAGCGCAATAAAGTGTTGAATCGTCAGGTCCATAGCGCTCTTACCGGGCCGAAGCGAGTTGAGTGAAAGCGGAGCCGAGCCACTGCTGCACACCACTCATGGTGGCGGCGGAGGTATCCAGGAACGGCTGCGGGTAAACGCCCAGCACAATCAGCAGTACCGCCAGGCCCAGCACCATGATCAGTTCGCGGTTGTCCATGCCGGCCAGTACTTCGTCGGACTTGGCCGGGCCGAAGTAGGCGCGGTGGATCATGATCAGCGAGTACACCGAGCCGAACACCAGGCCGGAGGTGGCAATCGCGGTGACCCATGGGGCACTGACGAAGCTGCCGATCAGGATCAGGAACTCGCCGACGAAGTTGCCGGTACCCGGCAAGCCCAGCGAAGCCGCGGCGAAGAACAGGCTGATGGCCGGCAGGTAGGCGATGCGCGACCACAGGCCACCCATCTGACGCATGTCACGGGTGTGCAGACGCTCGTACAGCTGGCCGCTGAGGATGAACAGCGCCGCCGCCGACAGGCCGTGGGCCAGCATCTGGATCACCGCGCCCTGCAGGGCCTGCTGGCTGCCGGAGTAGATGCCGATCAGCACGAAGCCCATGTGCGAGACGCTGGAGAACGCGATCAGGCGCTTGATGTCGGTTTGCGCGAAGGCCAGGAATGCACCGTAGAAGATCCCGATCAGACCCAGGGTCATGGCGATCGGCGCGAACTCGGCCGAGGCATTCGGGAACAGCGGCAGGGCAAAACGCAGCAGGCCGTAGGCCGCGGTCTTCAGCAGGATACCGGCCAGGTCGACGGAACCGGCAGTCGGCGCCTGGGCGTGGGCATCAGGCAGCCAGGAGTGGAACGGTACCACCGGCAGCTTGACCGCGAAGGCGATGAAGAAGCCCAGCATCAGCAGGTATTCGGTACCCGCCGGCAGGTCGGCCTTGAGCAACTGGGTGTAGTCGAAGGTGATCACACCGGTGTTGCCGTAGTTGACCAGTACCAGGCCCAGGATCGCCACCAGCATGATCAGGCCGCTGGCCTGGGTGAAGATGAAGAACTTGGTGGCTGCGTAGATCCGGGTCTTCTTGCCGTCCGAGGAGCTGTGACCCCAGAGCGCGATGAGGAAATACATCGGCACCAGCATCATTTCCCAGAAGAAGAAGAACAGGAACAGGTCCAGGGCCAGGAACACACCGACCACGCCGCCCAGGATCCACATCAGGTTGAGGTGGAAGAAGCCGACGTGGCGCTGGATCTCTTTCCAGGAACACAGTACCGAGAGCACACCGAGCAGGCCGGTGAGCAGGATCATCAGCAGCGACAGGCCGTCCAGGGCCAGGTGCAGGCTGATGCCGAAGCGCTCGATCCACAGCACTTTGAACTCGTAGGCCCACTGTGGCGCGGCACCCGGCGCAGGCGCCAGGGTGTAGTCGCCGTTGGCCCACAGCCAGAGGCCGATACCAAGCAGCAGGGACATGGTTAGCAGCGCGATGTAGCGCGGCAGGGTGGCGCCGAAGCGCTCACCCAGCCAGCACAGCAGGCCGCCGATAAAGGGGATCAGGATCAGCCAAGGCAAAATCATGACGGGCTCAATTCCTTTCGCAAAGTCGCAAGGTTCATATCAGACCGCAGCCACAACAACGGCACCGAGCACAAGCACGGCACCAATGGCGATCGAGGCGGTGTACCAGCGCAGCTGACCGGTTTCGGTTTTGCTCATGGCGGCATGACCGCCCTTGGCCAAACGCGGAATCAGGCCGATGCTGCGGTCAACCGGATCCTTGCGCAGGATGTGGCTGATCAGCAGGTAAGGTTTGACGAACAGCTTGTCGTAGATCCAGTCGAAGCCCCAGGCGGCGAACCACCAGGCCGACAGCACACGACCGATACCGCTGTTGGCGATCGCGGTAACCAGGCGACGCTTGCCCAGGAACAGCATGGCGGCCAGCAGGATACCGGCGATGGCGATGGCACCCGAGGCGATTTCCAGGCTGTGCTTGGCTTCGCCACCGGCATGCCCGACGCTCTGCGGCAGCACGCCGGCCAGCGGTGGGTGGATCCAGGCGCCGACGAAGGTCGACAGCACGATCAGCACGCCCAGCGGCAGCCAGTGCGAGATGCCGTGGCCAGCGTGGGCTTCGGTCTTGGCTTCGCCGTGGAAGGCGATGAAGATCAGGCGGAAGGTGTACAGCGAGGTCATGAACGCACCCACCAGGCCGGCGTACAGCAAGCCGCTGTTGCCGCTGGCGAAGGCTTCCCAGAGGATCTCGTCCTTGGAGTAGAAGCCGGCGGTCAGCAGCGGCAGGGCAGCCAGGGCGGCACCACCGACGATGAAGCTGGCGTAGGCCAGTGGCAGTTTCTTCCACAGGCCGCCCATCTTGAAGATGTTCTGCTCGTGGTGGCAGGCAACGATCACTGCACCGGAGGCAAGGAACAGCAGGGCCTTGAAGAAGGCGTGGGTCATCAGGTGGAAGATCGCGCCGTCGAAGGCGCCCACGCCCAGGGCCAGGAACATGTAGCCGATCTGGCTCATGGTCGAGTAGGCCAGGATACGCTTGATGTCGGTCTGTACCAGCGCGGCAAAGCCGGCCAGCACCAGGGTCACGCCGCCGACCACACCTACCAGGTGCAGCACGTCGGGCGCCAGGGCGAACAGGCCGTGGGTACGTGCGATCAGGTAGACACCGGCGGTCACCATGGTGGCGGCGTGGATCAGTGCCGATACCGGGGTAGGGCCGGCCATCGCGTCTGCAAGCCAGGTCTGCAGCGGCAGCTGGGCCGATTTGCCCACGGCGCCGCCCAGCAGCATCAGGGTTGCCAGCACGATCCAGAAATCACCGGCCTGGAACTTCTGCGGCGCCAGCACCAGCAGTTGCTGGATGTTCAGGGTGCCCAGTTGCTGGAACAGGATGAACAGGCCGATGGCCATGAACACGTCGCCGATACGGGTGACGATGAAGGCCTTGAGCGCTGCGTTGCCGTTGTTGCGGTTGCTGTAGTAGAAACCGATCAACAGGTACGAGCACAGGCCCACGCCTTCCCAACCGAAGTAGATGAACAGCAGGTCGTCGCCCAGGATCAGGAACAGCATGCTGGCAATGAACAGGTTGGTGTAGGCGAAGAAGCGCGAGTAGCCGGCTTCACCACGCATGTACCACGAGGCGAACAGGTGGATCAGGAAGCCCACGCCGACCACCACGCCGAGCATGGTCACCGACAGGCCGTCCAGGTACAGGGTGAAGTTGGGCTTGAAGTCGCCCACCTGCATCCACTGCCACAGCAGCTGGCTGTACGCGCCGCCTTCAGGCGGGGCGACGTTGAACTGCCAGATCACGTAGGCGGCCACGATGGCCGAGAGGCCGATCGAACCGACACCGATCAGCGCCGACAGGTTCTCCGAGAACCGCCCGCGCGAGAACGACAGCAGCACAAAGCCGATCAGGGGGAAGACGAAGGTCAGAAAGAGTAGGTTCATCCGCGCATCTCACTGGCAGCATCGATATCGAGAGTGTGGAAGCGGCGATACAGCTGCAGCAGGATCGCCAGGCCGATACTGGCCTCGGCGGCGGCCAGGCTGATCACCAGGATGAACATGATCTGCCCGTCCGGTTGCGCCCAGCGGCTGCCCGCCACGATGAATGCCAGTGCCGAGGCGTTCATCATGATTTCCAGGCTCATCAGTACGAACAGAATGTTGCGGCGCACCATCAGCCCGACCAGGCCGAGGCAGAACAGGATGCCGGCGACGGCCAGGCCGTGTTCGAGAGGAATTGCTGACATGATTTACTCCTTCGCCTCGTTGCGGCCGAGGTGGAACGCCGTCACTGCTGCAGCCAGCAGCAGCATCGAGGCCAGTTCCACCACCAGCAGGTAAGGGCCGAACAGGCTGATGCCCACGGCCTTGGCGTCAACGGTGGTATGACCGATGGCGGCGCCGCTCGGCTGCACGAACAGCACGTACAGCAGTTCGGCCAGCAGCAGGACGGCGAGGAACACCGGCCCGCCCCAGATGCCGGGCTTGAGCCAGCCGCGCTCCTGGGCGACCGACGCCGGCCCCAGGTTGAGCATCATCACCACGAACACGAACAGCACCATGATGGCGCCAGCGTAGGCGATCACTTCGAGCACGCCGGCAAACGGCGCGCCGAGGGCGAAGAAGGTCATCGCCACGGAGATCAGCGAAATGATCAGGTAGAGCAGGGCATGCACCGGGTTGGTGTTGGTGATCACCCGCAGGGTGGACACCACGGCGACACCGGATGCGAAATAGAAAGCGAATTCCATCTTTCTTCCTTAAGGGAGCAAGCTCTTCACGTTGATCGGCTCGGCTTCGTTCTGCGCGGCGCCCTTCGGCTTGCCGGCAACGGCCATACCTGCAACACGGTAGAAGTTGTAATCAGGGTTCTTGCCGGGGCCGGAGATCAGCAGATCTTCTTTCTCGTACACCAGGTCCTGACGTTTGAACTCGGCCATTTCGAAATCCGGGGTGAGCTGGATCGCGGTGGTCGGGCAGGCTTCCTCGCAGAGGCCGCAGAAAATGCAGCGCGAGAAGTTGATGCGGAAGAACTCGGGGTACCAGCGACCGTCTTCGGTCTCGGCCTTCTGCAGCGAGATGCAACCCACCGGGCAGGCCACGGCACACAGGTTGCAGGCCACGCAGCGCTCCTCGCCGTCGGGGTCGCGGGTCAGCACGATGCGGCCGCGGTAGCGCGGCGGCAGGTAGACCGGCTCTTCGGGGTATTGCAGGGTGTCGCGTTTGCGGAACCCGTGGGAGAACACCATCACCAGGCTGCGCAGCTGGGTGCCAGTGCCCTTAACGATGTCGCCAATATACTTGAACATGGGTCAAATCCTCACTGGGCCGCAACAGCTGGCGTGTTGAGCAACACGAGCGCAGCGGTCACCAGCAAATTGATCAGGGTCAGCGGCAGGCAGAACTTCCAGCTGAAGTCCATCACCTGGTCATAGCGCGGGCGCGGGATCGAGGCGCGCAGCAGGATGAACAGCATGATGAAGAACGCGGTCTTCAGGGCGAACCACACGAACGACAGTTGCGGCAGGATGCCGAACGGCCCGTGCCAGCCACCGAAGAACAGGGTTACCAGCAGCGCCGAGATCAGGATGATGCCGATGTACTCGCCCACGAAGAACATGCCCCATTTCATGCCGGCATATTCGATGTGGTAGCCGTCGGCCAGTTCCTGTTCCGCTTCCGGCTGGTCGAAGGGGTGACGGTGAGTCACGGCCACGCCAGCGATGAAGAAGGTACAGAAGCCGAAGAACTGCGGAATGATGAACCACAGGTTCTGCGCCTGGTATTCGACGATGTCGCGCATGTTGAACGAGCCGACCTGGGCCACGATGCCCATCAGCGCCAGGCCCATGAACACTTCGTACGACACGGTCTGGGCCGAGGCCCGCAGGCTGCCGAGCAGGGCGTACTTGTTGTTCGACGACCAGCCGGCGAACAGGACGGCGTACACCGACAGGCCGGCCATGGCGAAGAAGAACAGCAGGCCGATGTTCAGGTCCGCGACACCCCAGGTCGGGGTGATCGGGATGATCGCGAAGGCGATCAGCAAGGCGCTCATGGCCACCACCGGCGCCAGGGTGAAGATCACCTTGTCGACGAAGGGCGGGTTCCAGTCTTCCTTGAAGAACATCTTCAGCATGTCGGCGGCAATCTGGAACATGCCGAACGGGCCGACGCGGTTAGGACCGTAACGGTCCTGCCACCAGCCCAGCAGGCGACGCTCGACGAAGCTGAGCAGCGCACCGCAGACCACCACCGCCAGCAACACCACGATGGCCTTGATGACAGTGAGGATCACATCGATCACTTCAGGGGTGAACCAGGTCATTGTGCTGCCTCCTGCAAGCCTTCGACGGATGCACCGAAGATGGCAGGCGGGATGCCGGCCAGGCCTTTGGGCAATGCAACCAGGCCTGCGCCCAGTTCCTCATTGATGCGCAGCGGCAGACGCAGGGTCTGGCCGGCCACGTTCAGGCTCAGCAGTGCGCCGTCGTTGACGCCCAGGCGGTCGGCTTCGGACTTGGCCAGTGCCACGTAGGCCTGCGGGATGCGCTCCTGCACCGGGGCGGCGCGCGAAGAGTTCTCTTCACTGCCGAACAGGTGGTAGAACGGCACGGCCTGCCAGGTGCCACGGGCCGGCGAGAACGCCGCCGGAACGCTGGCGAACCAGTTCAGCCTGTCGCCCTGGGTCTCGATCAGGCGGGTGCCCGGGTCGCCTGCACGCAGGTGACCACCGACCTCGTCCTGGAACTTGTTCCAGGCCTGCGGCGAGTTCCAGCCCGGCGACCAGGCGAACGGCACCTGCTGGCGCGGTTCGGCGGAGCCCGAGTAGCCTTCCATGGAGAAGGCGAACGCGGTGTCCGGGTCTTGCGGGGTACGTGGCTCGTGCACGCTGATGTTGGCGCGCATGGCGGTACGGCCCGAGTAGCGCAGCGGCTCGCGGGCCAGTTTCATGCCCTTGATGCGGAACGCGGCCGATGGCGCGGCGTTGACGATGCCGGCCAGTTGCGGCACCACGCCAGCCACGGCGTGGGTCACGTGGTCCAGCTGGGTCCAGTCGACCGGCTTGTTGAGCAGGGTGGCACGCAGTGCGTGCATCCAGCGCCAGCCTTCGTGCACCAGGATGCTGCTGTCCAGGTACTGCGGGTCGAACACCTGGAAGAAGCGCTGGGCGCGGCCTTCCTGGCTGACCAGGGTACCGTCGCCCTCGGCGAAGGTGGCGGCCGGCAGCACCAGGTGCGCGCGGTCGGTGGTCGGGGTTTTCTGGTGGTCGGCAACGATCACCACCTTGGCCGCGGCCAGGGCAGCGTCGACCTTGGCAGCCGGTACGCGGCTGTACAGGTCGTTTTCCAGCACCACGATGGCGTCGGCCTTGCCGGCGATCACGGCGTCCAGCGCCGCATCGATCGACTCGCCACCGAGCATGGCCAGGCCCAGGCTGTTGGCCTCGGGCACCACCAGGCTCAGCGAGCCGTTCTTCTCGCGCAGCTTGAGTGCCTTGGCGATGTTGGCAGCGGCTTCGATCAGAGCCCTGGAGGCCAGCGAAGTACCGGCAACCACCAGTGGGCGATTGGCCGCGACCAGGGCGTCGGCGATGCGCTTGGCCAGGTCCAGGGCTTCGGCGTCCAGGCCTTCGACGGCTGGGGCGCTCGGGTCGATGGCGTGGGCCACGGCGAAACCGATGCGGGCCAGGTCGTCCGGCGCGGCGTGCACGCACTCTTGCGCCACGTCGTCGAGCTTGGTCTCGCTCAGGCTGGCAATGAACAGCGGGTACATGGCGTGCTGGCCGATGTTCTTCACCGCGGCATCGAGCCACGGCTGAACGCGCATGGCATCGGCCATCGCCTCGGCCTTGCCCTTGACCGACTGACGCAGGGCCAGGGCCACGCGGGCAGCGGTCTGGGTCAGGTCTTCGCCAAGCACGAACACCGCGTCATGGTCTTCCATGTCGCGCAGGGTCGGC
Organism: Pseudomonas sp. UBA7500; assembly: GCF_002478435.1. Lineage (NCBI taxonomy): Bacteria > Pseudomonadati > Pseudomonadota > Gammaproteobacteria > Pseudomonadales > Pseudomonadaceae > Pseudomonas > Pseudomonas sp. UBA7500. The sequence goes on from NZ_DLNW01000008.1 coordinate 18,195, forward strand.
ACCGGCAGCGGGCTGTCGTTGAGCACCTGCAAAGCCAGGCGCACGCGCTCCAGCTCACCGGCTTCCATGCCTGCATAGAAGTGTTCGGCACCCACCAGCTCGCGCAGGCCGTAGTTGCTCTCCAGGCTTGCACGGGGCGAACCGATACCCACGATGTTGCGCCCGCGCAGCATGTCGGCGGCCTTGTCCAGCGCGGCGTCCAGGCCCAGTTTCTGGCCGTCCTGGAGCAATGGCTGGCGTGGGCGGTCGGTACGGTTGACGTAGCCGTAGCCGAAGCGGCCACGGTCGCACAGGAAGTACTGGTTCACCGAGCCGTTGAAACGGTTCTCGATGCGGCGCAGTTCACCGTAGCGCTCGCCCGGGCTGATGTTGCAGCCGCTGGAGCAGCCATGGCAGATGCTCGGGGCGAACTGCATGTCCCACTTGCGGTTGTAGCGCTCGGAGTGGGTCTTGTCGGTGAACACACCGGTCGGGCAGACCTCGGTCAGGTTGCCGGAGAACTCGCTCTCCAGGGCACCGTCCTCGACGCGGCCGAAATACACGTTGTCGTGCGCACCGAACACGCCCAGGTCGGTACCGCCGGCGTAGTCCTTGTAGTAGCGCACGCAGCGGTAGCAGGCGATGCAGCGGTTCATCTCGTGGGAGATGAACGGGCCGAGCTCCTGGTTCTGGTGGGTACGCTTGGTGAAACGGTAGCGGCGCTCGTTGTGGCCGGTCATCACCGTCATGTCTTGCAGGTGGCAGTGACCTCCTTCCTCGCACACCGGGCAGTCGTGCGGGTGGTTGGTCATCAGCCATTCGACGACGCTGGCGCGGAACACGCGGGCTTCTTCGTCTTCGATGGAAATCCAGCTGCCATCGGTGGCAGGGGTCATGCAGGACATGACGATGCGACCACGGGTGTCGTTCTCGTCGGTGTACTGCTTGACCGCACACTGGCGGCAGGCACCGACGCTACCGAGCGCCGGGTGCCAGCAGAAATAGGGGATGTCGAGGCCTAGCGACAGACACGCCTGTAACAGGTTGTCTGCACCGTTGACTTCGAGCTCTTTGCCGTCTACGTGGATAGTGGCCATGGTTCAAAGTTCTTCGTTGGCCCGCGTCTGCGGGCGTGGCTAATGGAAAGCTGTATGCCTGCGGTTCGCCGTCATCCGGGCGAGCATCGCGGGCAACGGGCGGCACGGACCGCCCGTCTTCTTGTTCGTTATGCGCCAACCACAACGGGTTTGGCCAAGTCCGGGCGCGGTGCAGCAGTGGCTGCGATGCCGGCTTCGAACTCGGGGCGGAAGTATTTGATGGCACTGCCCAGCGGCTCGACCGCACCGGGTGCGTGAGCGCAGAAGGTCTTGCCTGGGCCGAGGAAACCGACCAGCCCCAGCAGCGTCTCGATGTCGCCTGGCTGACCCTGGCCTTTCTCGATGGCGCGCAGCAGCTTGACGCTCCACGGCAGGCCGTCGCGGCACGGGGTGCAGAAGCCGCACGATTCGCGGGCAAAGAACTCTTCCATGTTGCGTAGCAGCGAGACCATGTTGACGCTGTCGTCAACGGCCATGGCCAGGCCCGTACCCATCCGGGTACCGACCTTGGCGATGCCGCCGGCGTACATCTGGGCGTCGAGGTGCTCGGGCAGCAAAAAGCCGGTACCGGCGCCGCCTGGCTGCCAGCACTTGAGCTTGAAGCCGTCGCGCATGCCGCCGGCGTAGTCTTCGAACAGCTCGCGGGCGGTGACACCGAAGGGCAGTTCCCACAGGCCAGGGTTCTTCACCTTGCCGGAGAAGCCCATCAGCTTGGTGCCGTGGTCTTCGCTGCCTTCGCGGGCCAGCGACTTGTACCAGTCGATGCCGTTGCCGACGATGGCCGGCACGTTGCACAGGGTCTCGACGTTGTTCACGCAGGTCGGCTTGCCCCACACGCCCACGGCGGCAGGGAAGGGCGGCTTGGAACGCGGGTTGGCGCGGCGGCCTTCGAGGGAGTTGATCAGTGCGGTTTCTTCACCGCAGATGTAACGCCCGGCGCCGGTGTGCACGAACAGCTCGAAATCGAAACCGCTGCCCAGGATGTTCTTGCCCAGCAGGCCGGCAGCCTTGGCTTCCTCGACCGCACGGGTGAGGTTGCGCGCGGCGGTGGTGTATTCGCCACGCAGGAAGATGTAGCCGCGGTAGGCCTTGAGCGCGCGGGCACTGATCAGCATGCCTTCGATCAGCAGATGGGGCTGTTGCTCCATCAGCATGCGGTCCTTCCAGGTGTTGGGCTCCATTTCGTCCGCATTGCACAGCAGGTAGCGGATGTTCATGGATTCGTCTTTGGGCATCAGGCCCCATTTGACGCCCGTCGGGAAGCCCGCACCGCCACGGCCCTTGAGGCCGGAGTCCTTGACGGTCTGCACGATGTCGTCCTGCGACATCTGCGCCAGTGCTTTGCGGGCAGCGGTGTAGCCGTCCTTGGCCTGGTACTCGTCGAGCCACAGTGGCTCGCCGTCGTCGCGCAGGCGCCAGGTCAGCGGATGGGTTTCGGCGGCGCGCGCGATGCGGTTGGCCGGGCCGAAGGAAGTGATGGTCATACGTAACCCTCCAGCAGTTTGGAAACGCCGGCAGGTTGCACGTCGCCAAAGGTGTCGTCGTCGATCATCAGGGCCGGGGCCTTGTCGCAGTTGCCCAGGCAGCATACCGGCAGCAGGGTGAAGCGCCCGTCTGCGGTGGTCTGGCCCAGGCCGATGCCCAGCTCGCTCTGGATCTGGCTGACCACCGACTCGTGGCCGCCGATGTAGCAGACCATGCTGTCGCACACACGGATGATGTGGCGGCCGACCGGCTGGCGGAAGATCTGGCTGTAGAAGGTGGCCACGCCTTCGACGTCGCTGGCAGGGATGCCCAGCACTTCGCCGATGGCGTACACGGCGCCGTCCGGCACCCAGCCGCGTTCCTTCTGAACGATCTTCAGGGCTTCGATGGACGCCGCGCGCGGGTCCTCGTAGTGGTGCATCTCGTGCTCGATGGCCGAGCGCTCGGTTTCGCTCAGGGCGAAACGGTCGGTTTGGATAAGCGTGTTATTCATGCTTAGCGGTCCACGTCAGCCATAACGAAGTCGATACTGCCCAGGTACGCAATCAGGTCCGCGACCATGCTGCCGCGGATCACCGAAGGGATCTGCTGCAGGTGCGGGTAGCTCGGAGTGCGGATCCGGGTGCGGTAGCTCATGGTGCCGCCGTCGCTCGTCAGGTAGTAACTGTTGATGCCCTTGGTCGCTTCGATCATCTGGAAGGACTCGTTGGCCGGCATGACCGGGCCCCACGAAACCTGCAGGAAGTGCGTGATCAGGGTCTCGATGTGCTGCAGGGTGCGCTCTTTTGGCGGCGGCGTGGTCAGCGGGTGATCCGCCTTGTACGGGCCTTCCGGCATGTTGCGCATGCACTGGTCGATGATCTTGATGCTCTGGCGCATTTCTTCCACGCGCACCATGCAGCGGTCATAGGCATCGCCATTGCTGGCCAGCGGCACTTCGAACTCGAAGTTCTCGTAGCCCGAGTACGGGCGTGCCTTGCGCAGGTCGAAGTCGCAACCGGTCGAACGCAGGCCGGCACCGGTGACGCCCCATTCCAGGGCTTCCTTGGTGTTGTAGGCAGCTACGCCGATGGTACGGCCCTTGAGGATGCTGTTCTGCAGGGCGGCCTTGGTGTACTCGTCGAGGCGCTTGGGCAGCCAGTCGACGAAGTCCTTGACCAGTTTTTCCCAGCCGCGCGGCAGGTCGTGGGCCACGCCACCGATACGGTACCAGGCCGGGTGCAGACGGAAACCGGTGATGGCTTCGATCACGGTGTAGGCGCGCTGACGGTCGGTGAAGGTGAAGAACACCGGGGTCATGGCGCCGACGTCCTGGATGTAGGTACCCAGGAACAGCAGGTGGCTGGTGATGCGGAAGAACTCGGCCATCATGATGCGGATGGTGTCGACCTTCTGCGGCACCTTGATGCCGGCCAGCTTCTCGACCGCGAGCACGTAGGGCAGGTTGTTCATCACCCCGCCCAGGTAGTCGATGCGGTCGGTGTAGGGGATGAAGCTGTGCCAGGACTGGCGCTCGGCCATCTTCTCGGCACCACGGTGGTGGTAGCCGATGTCCGGGACGCAGTCGACGATCTCTTCACCGTCCAGCTGCAGCACGATACGGAACGCACCGTGAGCCGAAGGGTGGTTGGGGCCAAGGTTGAGGAACATGTAGTCCTCGTTGGCACCGGAACGCTTCATGCCCCAGGCTTCGGGGTTGAAGCGTGCGGCTTCTTCCTCGAGCTGCTGCTTGGCCAGGTTCAGGCTGTAGGGGTCGAACTCGGTGGCGCGCGCCGGGAAGTCCTTGCGCAGCGGATGGCCTTCCCAGGTGGGCGGCATCATGATGCGGGTCAGGTGCGGGTGGCCGGCAAAGTCGATGCCGAACATGTCCCAGACTTCGCGCTCGTACCAGTTGGCGTTGGGCCAGATACCGGTGACGGTGGGCAGGTTCAGGTCACCTTCGTTCAGTGCCACCTTGATCATCACGTCGCTGTTACGCTCGACGGACAGCAGGTGGTAGAACACGGTGAAGTCGGCGCCCGGCAGGCCGCGACGCTGGGTGCGCAGGCGCTCGTCCACGCCGTGCAGGTCGTACAGCATGCTGTACGGCTTGGCCACGTTGCGCAGGAAGGTCAGCACTTCGATCAGCTTGGCGCGGGCAACCCAAAGCACCGGCATGCCGGTGCGGGTGTCCTGGGCGGTGAACGCCTCGGGGCCAAAACGATTGTTCAATTCGACGACCACATCCTGGTCGTCAGCCTTGTAAGGCGGGATGTAAATAGCGGTGTCCGCTGTCATGGTCTCGATCGCTTTCGGTCAACGTAGAGAATGAAGCCAGGCCGCCTGCTCGAATGAACAGGCGGCAGGTCGCTGGATCAGACTTCGTCGGGGCTGCGCAGGTGGGTAACCTGGATACGCTGTTCACGACGCTGCTCTTTCTGCGACGGCATCTCGGCGCGGTACACGCCTTGATCGCCGACGACCCACGAAAGAGGGCGCCGCTCCTTGCCGATCGATTCCTGCAGCAGCATCAGGCCTTGCAGGAACGCTTCGGGGCGAGGCGGGCAGCCAGGCACGTAGACATCCACGGGGAGGAACTTGTCGACCCCCTGAACGACCGAGTAGATGTCGTACATGCCACCGGAGTTGGCGCACGAACCCATGGAGATGACCCACTTGGGTTCGAGCATCTGCTCGTACAGGCGCTGGATGATCGGCGCCATCTTGATGAAGCAGGTGCCGGCGATGACCATGAAGTCGGCCTGACGCGGCGATGCCCGGATGACCTCGGCGCCGAAGCGGGCGATGTCGTGGGGTGCCGTGAAGGCCGTGGTCATTTCCACGTAGCAGCAGGAGAGGCCGAAGTTGTACGGCCACAGGGAGTTCTTGCGCCCCCAGTTGACGGCTCCACTGAGTACATCTTCGAGCTTGCCCATGAAGATGTTCTTGTGGACCTGGTCCTCTAGCAGCGAATCGGAGACGGTTTCCCGTTCACCGATTGGATACTGCTCGTTGGGCGCATCGGGGTCGATCCTGGTGAGATTGTATTGCATTGCCAAAGCCTCATTGTTTCAGCTTCGCTTGCCGCTTGCGACGACCTTCGGGAGCCCAATCGAGGGCCCCGACGCGCCATAGGTAGACAAGACCTGCCAACAGAATTGCTATGAAAACGAGTGCTTCGACGAATCCGGTCCAGCCGCTTTCGCGGACGGACACAGACCATGCAAAGAGAAAGAGGGCTTCGATATCGAAGATCACGAACAGCATCGCGACCAGATAGAATTTGGCGGAAAGACGCAGGCGGGCACCGCCTGTTGGCAGCATGCCGGACTCGAACGGTTCGTTCTTGCTGCGGCCCCAGGCCTTGCTGCCCAGCAGGGCGGACAGGCCGAGCATGAAGGCACACAGGCCGACGACACCCAAAAGGAAGATGGCAAAGCCCCAGTTGTGGGCGATGAGTCCTGTCGAATCGGGCATGCTGAAAATCCTTAACAGAGCGCTTGGTCTCTGAGCTTGAAAAGAAGTAGAGCAGTGACGATATGTCGCAGCGAAATCTATCGCGCTGATTTTATGGGTAAACCCGTAGCAAGTAAAATTTCTGCAGCAAATTTATTCGTAGCATTAAGAACAAAAATCTTTCGTAACTCGCTGCAGGCCACGTATTCCGTGGATTGCGCGTGCTTTTGTTAATTATGTTTCTTGTATGGCGTAACGAAATACAAGTTTCGAAATGATAATTAATATCATTTGAAGGGCTCCTGTTATTCCTACCTCCTGCGTCAACTAAAAGTTGTTGTTCAAGGGGGTGGCCGGCAAGTTTGTGCGCCCCTGTTTCGGGCAGTGTCTGCGTGCTGGCGCTGGGCTCTGGCTCAGGGTTGTGCGCGGGGGTGGCGCGTCGGTATCTGCGCTGCCACGGCCGTCCGCTGACGCCGGTGTGCACTAGCATAGCCAATCGGGGGTAATAAGGAAGCCTTGTGCCGGGCGGCTGGCCTTTTCGCCGGCAAGGCTGGCGCCTGCGCGGGGTATGAATGGCACAAGACCCGGAGCCCCATCACAGGCCCCGGGTCTTGCGTGTTACCCGAATGTCACCAATCGATCAGCCGATCAGTGGAACTGCTCTTCTTCGGTCGAGCCGGTCAGGGCGGTAACCGAAGACTTGCCACCCTGGATCACGGTGGTCATGTCGTCGAAGTAGCCAGTGCCCACTTCCTGCTGGTGCGCCACGAAGGTGTAGCCTTTGGACGCGTCGGCGAATTCCTGCTCCTGCAGCTTCACGTAGGCAGTCATGTCGTTGCGGGCGTAGTCGTGCGCCAGGTTGAACATGCCGTGCCACATGTTGTGGATGCCAGCCAGGGTGATGAACTGGTGCTTGTAGCCCATGGCCGACAGCTCGCGCTGGAACTTGGCGATGGTCGCGTCGTCCAGGTTCTTCTTCCAGTTGAAGGAAGGCGAGCAGTTGTAGGACAGGATCTGGTCCGGGTATTCCTTCTTGATGGCTTCGGCAAAGCGGCGTGCTTCGTCCAGGTCCGGCTTGGCGGTTTCGCACCAGATCAGGTCGGCATACGGTGCGTAGGCCAGGCCGCGGGCAATCGCCTGGTCCAGACCGGCACGTACCTTGTAGAAACCTTCCTGGGTGCGCTCACCCACCACGAATGGCTGGTCGTACGGGTCGCAGTCGCTGGTCAGCAGGTCGGCGGCGTTGGCGTCGGTACGGGCCAGGATGATGGTCGGTACACCGGCAACGTCGGCCGCCAGGCGGGCAGCGCTGAGCTTCTGTACGGCTTCCTGGGTCGGAACCAGTACCTTGCCGCCCATGTGGCCGCATTTTTTAACCGAGGCCAGCTGGTCTTCGAAGTGAACGCCGGCGGCGCCTGCCTCGATCATGTTCTTCATCAGCTCGTAGGCGTTGAGTACACCGCCGAAACCGGCTTCAGCGTCAGCCACGATCGGTGCGAAGTAGTCGATGTAGCCGTCGTCGCCCGGGTTCTTGCCGGCTTTCCACTGGATCTGGTCGGCGCGACGGAACGAGTTGTTGATGCGCTTGACCACGGTTGGCACGGAGTCCACCGGGTACAGCGACTGGTCGGGGTACATGGACTCGGCCGAGTTGTTGTCGGCAGCCACTTGCCAGCCGGACAGGTAGATAGCCTGGATACCGGCCTTGACCTGTTGAACAGCCTGGCCGCCGGTCAGCGCGCCCATGCAGTTGACGAAATCTTTTTCAGGGCGGAACGAAGGGTGGGCGCCTTTGGTTACCAGGTTCCACAGCTTCTCGGCACCCATGCGGGCCAGGGTGTGCTCAGGTTGAACCGAGCCACGCAGACGAACGACATCAGCGGCAGAGTAGGTACGGGTCACGCCTTTCCAGCGTGGGTTCTCGGCCCAATCTTTTTCGAGGGCTGCAATTTGCTGTTCGCGTGTCAGTGCCATGAAAGTAAACCTCGTCGCATAGGTCGGTAAAAAATGTTCGCTCTGTCGGCTGCGCTGTGCGTACAGGGGCAGCTCCGATTGCTCGCTGGTCAGAAGCACTGGCAGCCAGTGGTGTGGGCGAAATGGCGACGTTGAACGATGGGGCTCGAAGGGGGAAGTGAGCAGGTCCTTGGCGTGGCTGTCGGGCAGGTTGGCTCGTGGTTGCCGTGCTGCGTCGATCAGGGTGTGCCGTCTACCGTTTGATGCGCTTCCGTCCCTCGGGACAACTTCGTTCCAGTCGCAATCTCGTCAAACCGCCTTGTGGGCTGTACAGACACGAATCGGCTCAGGTCGGGTAGGTCAGAGCGCAACTCGAAGGCCCTTGCCAGGGCCTCTGATTAGCGGGAGCGGGGCCATCATGCCTCTGCGATTCGGGGGCGTCAAATGTTTTGTAGTGCTTTTTTTCACCCACTACATCTTTGGTCTAATACGACTCGTCAGTCAGTTTCGAGGCCTTTGGTCGAGGCCTTGAACGGCGCGGGGTCAGTCCAGTGCCTCGACTTTTACCCGCAAAGTCATGTTCTCACCGCGCTGGGTGGAGTAACTGAGGGTCGAAGCGCTGCGATCGGCCTGACTTTGAGCGTTGACACCTGCCAGGCTGATCCACTCGCCAAGCTTGCCGGTGACCTTCGTGTCGGTACTTTGCACCTTCACTACATCGGGATGTTCCTGGCTCATTCGGTCATTGTTGGTGCTGATGGCAAGGTGCACGGTTTCGCCGGTGACGCTGGCGGTGACGTAGAAACCCTGGGTGACGTTGCGGTACTCGGTGTTGCTCTGCACGCGTCCGTAGCTGTCGGTCTGGGTGCTGGTGATGGGAATGCTCTGGCCAACCTGGATCAGCGCCGGAGTTCCCTCGCTGGCCTGCACCTGTTGCAGCCCACCCTCGCGGTTGGCGGTGCCGTAGCGGATCACGCGGGCGTTGCCGCGGTTGTCCTGGACGTTGCTGTCGGTGTTGTCGACGCTGATCAGCAGGCGCTTGGGGGCGGTGTCCAGTTGTTGCAGCAGGGTGCGAAGTTCGTCGATCTTGCCGGGCTCGGCATTGACGATCAGCTTGTTTTCGAAGGTGCTGACACTGCCGTCCTTGCCGATGAAGGCTTGCGCGGCGGGGAGCAGTTCGGCGCTGGTGCGGTGGTTCAGCGGCAGGACTTCGGTGGCGGCCAGCGCACTGAGGCTGAACGACAGAAGCAGGGTGGCGAGCAGGGGGCGTAGCGGCATGTCCATGGTCTCCGCGGGTGGAGTGGATATGATGGCAAATTTGTAGCGGTTGTGCTGGCCTGTTCGCCGGCAAGGCCGGCTCCCGCGGGTATGGGAGCTGGTCTTGCCGGCGAGAGGGCTGGCGCTTACTGCGAGTCGCGCACCATGTCCACGTGCGGCAGGCCGGCCTCGAGGAACTCCTCGCTGACGACCTTGAAGCCCAGGCGCTCGTAGAACGCGGTGGCATGCACTTGTGCGGTGAGCTTCTGCTGGCGCAGATCGCGGTTCTGCGCCTCGGCGATGGCGGCCTGCATCAGTGCGTCACCCACCTTGAGCCCGCGCCAGTCCTTGAGCACCGACACGCGCCCGATCTGGCCATCCTGCAACAGGCGGGCGGTGCCGATGGCGTAGTCGCCCTCAAAGGCCAGGAAGTGCACGGCGATGTTGTCGTCGGCATCCCACTCCAGCTCTGGCGGCACGTTCTGCTCGGCAATGAACACCGATTCGCGGATACGACGGATGTCGGCGTTGTCTTTCTGCCAATCGGCCAGGCGTACTTCGATCTTATTCATTGGCAAATCCCAGGCTTCCTTGCTTGACCAGTTCGCAGATCAGGGTAAGGCCATTTTCGTCGCCAAGCCATGGCGCGAGGTTTTCCACGTGCAGGGCGTCGGCGGCGCAGATCAGCTTGAGCAGGTCGCGCAGTTCGCCCGGCAGCAGGCGGCTCTGGCCGCTGGCGAACAGCAGCACGTTGTCGTCGACTTCCGACCAGGCCAGGCGCGCGCTCGGGTTGCGGATCAGGATCGCACCCTGTTCCAGGCTGTCGATCAGGTCTTCTTCGCTCAGTGCCTCGCCAGCCACCAGTTCCGGGTAGCGTGGTTCGGTCATGAACTGGCCGAACCAGGTCAGCAGCAGGCGCTCGTCGCTCATGTGCTCGGCCAGCAGGCCCTTGAGGCGGTCCAGGGCGTCGCGCTGGATCTGGTGCGGGTCGCTCACCGGCTGGGCGTCGGCGTCGGTGTAGCGCTCTTCGTCAGGCAGGAACTGGCTGAGGAAGTCGGTAAAGTGGGTCAGCACTTCGGCGGCGCTCGGCGCGCGGAAGCCGACCGAATAGGTCAGGCAGTCGTCTTCGGCCACACCGTAGTGGGCCAGGCGCGGTGGCAGGTAGAGCATGTCGCCCGGTTCCAGGGTCCACTCGTCGGTCTGCTCGAAGTCGGCCAGGATACGCAGGTCGGCGTGCTCGATCAGCGGGCTGTCGCTGTCGCACATCTGGCCGATCTTCCAGTTGCGCTTGCCCTGGCCTTGCAGCAGGAACACGTCGTAGTTGTCGAAGTGCGGGCCCACGCTGCCACCCGGGGCGGCGAAGCTGATCATCACATCGTCGATGCGCCAGCTTGGCAGAAAGCGAAAGCTCTCCAGCAGCTCGCCCACTTCCGGCACGAACTGGTCGACGGCTTGTACCAGCAGGGTCCAGTCGCGCTCAGGCAGGGTGCTGAAGGTGTCGTCGTCGAACGGGCCGCGGCGCAGTTCCCACGGGCGCTCGCCATGTTCGATGACCAGGCGCGATTCGACTTCCTCTTCCAGTGCCAGGCCGGCCAGTTCATCGGCATCGATCGGGCTTTCGAAATCAGGGAAGGCCTGGCGAACCAGCAGGGGCTTCTTCTGCCAGTAGTCGCGCAGGAATTCGCGGGCAGTCAGGCCGCCCAGCAGCTGAAGTGGGGTATCAGGATTCATGTGTAACCTATTGAAAAAAAGTAATTTTCTTTCAGCAATAAAAACGCCCGGCCAAGCCGGGCGTCAAAACGCGGGGGCAATCAGATGCGTTTGGCTTGTGCCGCGGCATTACCGATGTAGTTGGCCGGGGTCAGCTTCTTCAGCTCGGCGCGGGCTTCGGCCGGCATGTCCAGGCCATCGATGAAGGTTAACAGCGCTTCAGGGCTGATACCTTTGCCGCGGGTCAGCTCTTTGAGCTTCTCGTACGGGTTTTCGATGTCGTAGCGGCGCATCACGGTCTGGATCGGCTCGGCCAGGACTTCCCAGCAGGCGTCCAGGTCTTCGGCAATGCGGGCTTCGTTGATTTCCAGCTTGCTGATGCCCTTGAGGCTGGCCTCGTAGGCGATCACGCTGTGGGCGAAACCGACGCCCAGGTTGCGCAGCACGGTGGAGTCGGTCAGGTCGCGCTGCCAGCGCGAGATCGGCAGCTTGCTGGCCAGGTGCTGGAACAGCGCGTTGGCGATGCCCAGGTTGCCTTCGGAGTTCTCGAAGTCGATCGGGTTGACCTTGTGTGGCATGGTCGAGGAACCGATTTCGCCGGCAATGGTGCGCTGCTTGAAGTAGCCCAGCGAGATGTAGCCCCAGATATCGCGATCGAAGTCGATCAGGATGGTGTTGAAGCGGGCGATTGCGTCGAACAGCTCGGCAATGTAGTCGTGCGGTTCGATCTGGGTGGTGTAGGGGTTGAACACCAGGCCCAGCTCGTCTTCGATGAAGGCGCGGGCGTTGGCTTCCCAGTCGATCTGCGGGTAGGCCGACAGGTGGGCGTTGTAGTTGCCCACGGCGCCGTTGATCTTGCCCAGCAGCGGCACGGCGGCAACCTGGGCGATCTGGCGCTCCAGGCGGTACACCACGTTGGCCAGCTCTTTGCCCAGGGTAGTCGGCGAAGCCGGTTGGCCGTGGGTGCGCGACAGCATCGGTACGTCGGCGAAGCGGTGGGCCAGTTCGCGGATCGACTCGGCGATCTGGCGCATCAGCGGCAGCAGCACGCTGTCGCGGCCTTCGCGCAGCATCAGGCCGTGGGACAGGTTGTTGATGTCCTCGCTGGTGCAGGCGAAGTGGATGAACTCGCTGACCTTGGCCAGTTCCGGCAGCTGGGCGGCCTGCTCCTTGAGCAGGTACTCGATGGCCTTGACGTCGTGGTTGGTGGTGCGCTCGATCTCTTTGACGCGCTCGGCGTGCTCGAGGGCGAAGTCGTCGGCCAGGGCGTTGAGCACGGCGTTGGCTTCGGCGGAAAACGCTGGTACTTCAGCGATTTGCGGGTGGGCGGCCAGGCGCTGGAGCCAGCGGACCTCGACCAGGGCGCGGAAACGGATCAGGCCGTATTCGCTGAAGATGGGGCGCAGGGCCTGGGTTTTGCCGGCGTAGCGGCCGTCAACAGGGGAAACCGCAGTGAGCGAGGAAAGCTGCATGGGGTGTTCTCGGACAGTCGGGCAACGAAAAGGGCGCATATCATACATGAAAAACGCGCCCGGGTTTTGAGGGTGACAAAAGGTCTTTCGGGCCTTTTCGCTGGCAAGCCAGCGAAGGCCGCGACGCGGTCAGGGTCAGCCGCGCAGCATCGGGTACAGCTCCTTGAGCAGCTTGCGCCGGCTGATCACCAGCTGCCAGCGGTGTCCGCCCAGCTGGCGCCACAGGCGCGCAGCACGGATGCCGGCCAGCAGCAGGGCGCGGATCTTCGAGGCATTGTTGGGCTGCTGCAGGTTGCGCATGTCGCCATGCACCTGGATACGCTGGCGCAGGGTGCTCAGGGTGTCCTGGTAGAGGGCGCCGCACGAAGCGATCACGTTTTCATGCACCAGGCCGAAATGATCGGCCTGGGACTGGATCTGCGGCAGGCGCTTGCCGATGGTGTCGAGCATGTCGCCACGCTTGGCCAGCTGGCGCTCCAGGCCCAGCATCGACAAGGCGTAGCGCAGCGGCTCGCGCTGCAGGCTGGCAGGATCGCGCTCCAGCGCGCTGGCCAGGGCGCGGTAGCCATCCTTGAGGTTCAGGTCGTCACCGCCGAACACCTCCAGGGTGTCCTTGGGGTCGCGTACCAGCAGGCTGCCGAGCATGCAGCCCAGGTCGGCCTCGCTGGCCTGGCCTGTGCGGGCGATTCGGTCGACCAGCACGGCGGCCTGGAATACCCCGCCCAGGGCCACCAGTTGTTCTTGCATCTGGTTCATCAGCGGCTGCTCCAGGGCTCGGCCACTTCGATCACACCGCCCCCCAGGCATACCTCACCGTCATAGAACACCACCGATTGGCCCGGCGTCACGGCGCGCTGCGGCTCGTCGAAAACGGCGCGGTAGCCGCTTGCGGTGCGTTCCAGGGTGCACGCCTGGTCGCTCTGGCGGTAGCGCACCTTGGCCGTCAGCTGGCGCGGGCTGGAGAGGTCGACGGGGTTGACCCAGAAGATCTCCGAGGCGAGCAGGGCGCGGGAGAACAGCCACGGGTGCTCGTTGCCCTGGCCGACCACCAGCACGTTGCGGCTGAGGTCTTTCTCCAGCACGTACCACGGCTCGTCGCTGGCATCCTTGAGGCCGCCGATGCCCAGGCCCTGACGCTGGCCGATGGTGTGGTACATCAGGCCGTGGTGCTGGCCGATGACTTCACCCTCGGTGGTCTGGATTTCACCGGGCTGCGCCGGCAGGTACTGCTTGAGAAAATCGCTGAAGCGGCGCTCGCCGATAAAGCAGATACCGGTGGAGTCCTTCTTCTTGGCCGTGGCCAGGCCGTGTTTTTCGGCGATGGCGCGCACCTCGGGCTTTTCCAGTTCGCCCACCGGGAACAGCGTGCGGGCGATCTGCTCGCCGCCGACGGCGTGCAGGAAGTAGCTCTGGTCCTTGTTCGGGTCCAGGCCCTTGAGCAGCTCGGTACGCCCGTCGATGTCGCGGCGGCGCACATAGTGGCCGGTGGCGATCAGGTCGGCACCGAGCATCAGGGCGTAGTCGAGGAACGCCTTGAACTTGATTTCGCGGTTGCACAGGATGTCCGGGTTCGGCGTGCGCCCGGCCTTGTACTCTTCCAGGAAGTGCTCGAACACGTGGTCCCAGTACTCGGCGGCAAAGTTGGCAGTGTGCAGCTTGATGCCGATGCGGTCGCACACGGCCTGGGCATCGGCCAGGTCTTCGCGGGTGGTGCAGTATTCGGTGCCGTCGTCCTCTTCCCAGTTCTTCATGAACAGGCCTTCCACCTGGTAGCCCTGCTCGATCAGCAGGAGGGCGGAGACGGAAGAGTCCACGCCGCCGGACATGCCGACGATGACGCGTGTCTTTTCGGGTTCGTAGAGTGCTGGACTGGTCATAGGTACCGGCTGTGTATCTGGAAAAAGACGTCGATTCTATCAGGCTGCGCCGCGCAAGGCGAAAGCCGCGGCTTCAATTGCGGATCAGGCTCAGGCTGTGCAGCGGGCCGGCCAGGTAGTCGTCGATGCATTGCGGCACCAGCTCGCTGCGCCAGCGCTCGGGGTCGGCCAGCAGTTCGTCGCGGGTGAGCCAGGTGGCGCGCACGATGTCGGTGTCCAGGGCGCGTTCGGGGTGGTGGCGAAGCGGGCGGGCAGCGAAGCAGATGCGCTGGTAGGTCACGCCGTTGCTGGGGGCGGTATAGAGGTAGATGCCGACGATGCCGGTAAGCTCGACGTCCCAGGCGGTTTCTTCGAGGGTCTCGCGCAGGGCGGCTTCGAGCAGGGTTTCGTTGGCTTCGAGGTGGCCGGCGGGCTGGTTGAAGACGTGCCGGCCGGCCTTGAATTCCTCGACCAGCAGGAAGCGGCCGTTGTCTTCGACGATGGTGGCGACGGTGATGTGGGGTTGCCAGGTCATGCGGGTGCTCCTGCTCAGGGCAGCGTCGCCTGCATCGCGGGTCAAGCCCGCTCCCACACAACCCCTGTGGGAGCGGGCTTGACCCGCGATGCAGACGACACAGATTCCAGAAAGCACAAACCCCGGTGCGTGGCCGGGGTCTGTGTGTCAGCTCAAGCCAACCTTACAGCGCGGCAACCGCGTTGTTGAAGGTCTGGCTCGGGCGCATTGCCTTGGCGGTCAGCTCGGCATCGGGGTAGTAGTAACCACCGATTTCAACCGGCTTGCCCTGGACTGCGTTGAGCTCGGCGACGATGGTCGCTTCGTTCTCGGTCAGCGCCTTGGCCAGCGGTGCGAAGCGTGCTTGCAGCGCCGCGTCATCGGTCTGTGCAGCCAGTGCCTGGGCCCAGTACAGGGTCAGGTAGAAGTGGCTGCCACGGTTGTCGATGCTGCCAACCTTGCGCGCAGGGGACTTGTTGTTGTCCAGGAACTGGCCGGTGGCCTGGTCCAGGGTCGCAGCCAGTACCTTGGCCTTGGGGTTGGCGTAGGCGGTGCTCAGGTGCTCGAGCGAAGCTGCCAGGGCCAGGAACTCGCCCAGCGAATCCCAGCGCAGGAAGTTTTCTTCCACCAGCTGTTGCACGTGCTTGGGTGCCGAACCGCCGGCGCCGGTTTCGAACAGGCCGCCGTTGTTCATCAGCGGCACGATCGACAGCATCTTGGCGCTGGTGCCCAGTTCCATGATCGGGAACAGGTCGGTCAGGTAGTCACGCAGCACGTTGCCGGTGACCGAGATGGTGTCTTCGCCGGCACGGATGCGCTGCAGCGAAACCTTCATGGCCTCGACAGGCGACAGGACGCGGATGTCCAGGCCGGTGGTGTCGTGGTCTTTCAGGTACTTCTGGACCTTCTCGATCAGCACGCCGTCGTGGGCGCGTTGCGGGTCGAGCCAGAAGATCGCCGGGGTGGCGCTGGCGCGGGCACGGTTGACGGCCAGCTTGACCCAGTCCTGGATCGGCGCGTCCTTGGTCTGGCACATGCGGAAGATGTCGCCGGCCTCGACGTCCTGGGACAGCAGCAGGTTGCCCTTGCCGTCGACGACGCGGATCACGCCATCAGCCTTGGCCTGGAAGGTCTTGTCGTGGGAGCCGTACTCTTCGGCCTTCTGTGCCATCAGGCCGACGTTCGGCACGCTGCCCATGGTGGTAGGGTCGAAGGCGCCGTGTTGCTTGCAGTCTTCGATCACCGCCTGGTAGATGGTGGCGTAGCAGCGATCCGGGATCACTGCCTTGGTGTCCTGCAGTTGGCCTTCGGTGTTCCACATCTTGCCCGAGTCGCGGATCATCGCCGGCATCGAGGCGTCGACGATGACGTCGCTCGGCACGTGCAGGTTGGTGATGCCCTTGTCGGAGTTGACCATGGCCAGCGCCGGGCGCACGGCATACACAGCCTGCACGTCGGCTTCGATCTGGGCCTGCTGTTCGGCTGGCAGGTCCTTGATGCGGGCGTACAGGTCGCCGATGCCGTTGTTCAGGTTGAAGCCGACCTGCTCCAGTACGGCGGCGTGCTTGGTCAGCGCGTCCTTGTAGTACTCGGCGACGATCTGGCCGAACATGATCGGGTCGGAGACCTTCATCATGGTGGCTTTCAGGTGAACCGACAGCAGTACGCCCTGGGCCTTGGCTTCTTCGATCTGGGCAGCGATGAAGCTGCGCAGGGCCTTGGTGCTGAGCACGGCGCAGTCGACGATTTCGCCGGCCTTGACCGCGGTCTTTTCTTTCAGGACGGTGGTCGAACCGTCCTTGGCCAGCAGTTCGATGCGCAGGCTGTCATCGGCTTCGATCAGCGCGGCTTTTTCGCTGCCGTAGAAGTCGCCGTTGTCCATGTGCGCGACGTGCGACTTGGAGTCGGCTGCCCAGGCGCCCATCTTGTGCGGGTGCTTGCGGGCGTAGTTCTTGACCGACAGCGGTGCGCGGCGGTCGGAGTTGCCTTCGCGCAGTACCGGGTTCACGGCGCTGCCCTTGATGCGGTCGTAGCGGGCGCGGGCTTCTTTTTCCGCGTCGGTGCTGACGGTGTCCGGGTAGTCCGGGATGTTGAAGCCCTTGGCTTGCAGTTCCTTGATCGCGGCCTTCAGCTGCGGTACCGAGGCGCTGATGTTCGGCAGCTTGATGATGTTGGCTTCAGGCGTGGTTGCCAGTTGGCCCAGTTCTGCCAGGTGGTCGGCCACTTGCTTGTCGGCGCCGAGCTGTTCAGGGAAGGCAGAGAGGATACGGCCAGCGAGCGAGATGTCACGGGTTTCGACGGCGATGTCGGCAGTGGCGGTGAACGCTTCGACGATGGGCAGCAGTGAGTAGGTGGCGAGGGCGGGGGCTTCGTCGGTGAAGGTGTAGATGATCTTGGATCGGGTGGGCATATTCGGGTTAACTCTCTGTTTTGCTGAGCGTGCGCGGAATCTCGAGGGGTGCGCAGGATAGGCGCTTCGCTCAAGCGGATCCATGAGCAGAAAGTCGAGGATTCCGGGCTGTGATGGTGGGTTGCATCAGTCGAGTGTCAAACGGCTGAACTGCGGTAACAGCCCAGTCTTGTCGGGGCCGGACGTCTCTATTCGGACCGGTCGCCCCCAGTGACCCTTTGGTCACCGGCGGAGTATATCAAACCCTTGGTCGTAATCATCAAGGTCAACATGTCGGATGGCCACTTTTAGACCAAAGACGTAGAGCGTTTTACGCTGGTATGACGGTTTTTTCGGCGAGGTTTGCGTCTGCGTTCAACTGGGTTAGGCTCTGGGGATTGCATGAAGTCCTATCAACCAGAAAAAAGCGGAGTGCAGCATGGGATACCAGAAAATCAAGGTTCCGGCAGTCGGTGACAAAATCACCGTCAACGCAGACCATTCTCTCAATGTTCCCGACAATCCGATCATCCCCTTCATTGAAGGTGACGGTATTGGCGTCGATGTCAGCCCGGTGATGATCAAGGTGGTCGATGCTGCAGTCGAAAAGGCTTATGGCGGCAAGCGCAAGATCTCCTGGATGGAGGTGTACGCCGGCGAGAAGGCCACCCAGGTCTACGACCAGGACACCTGGCTGCCCCAGGAAACCCTGGATGCGGTGAAAGACTACGTGGTATCGATCAAGGGCCCGCTGACCACCCCGGTCGGCGGCGGCATCCGTTCGCTGAACGTCGCCCTGCGCCAGCAACTGGACCTGTACGTGTGCCTGCGTCCGGTGGTGTGGTTCGAGGGTGTGCCCAGCCCGGTGAAAAAACCTGGCGACGTCGACATGGTGATCTTTCGCGAGAACTCCGAGGACATCTATGCCGGCATCGAGTGGAAGGCCGGCTCGCCCGAGGCGAACAAGGTCATCAAGTTCCTCAAGGAGGAAATGGGTGTCACCAAGATCCGCTTCGACCAGGATTGCGGCATCGGCATCAAGCCGGTTTCCAAGGAAGGCACCCAGCGCCTGGTGCGCAAGGCCCTGCAGTATGTGGTGGATAACGACCGCGAGTCGCTGACCATCGTGCACAAGGGCAACATCATGAAGTTTACCGAGGGGGCCTTCAAGGACTGGGGCTACGAGGTGGCCAAGAACGAATTCGGCGCCGAGCTGCTCGATGGCGGCCCGTGGATGAAATTCAAGAACCCCAAGACCGGGCGTGAAGTGATCGTCAAGGACGCCATTGCCGACGCCATGCTCCAGCAGATCCTGCTGCGTCCGGCCGAGTACGACGTGATCGCAACCCTCAACCTGAACGGTGACTACCTGTCCGACGCCCTGGCGGCGGAGGTGGGCGGTATCGGCATCGCGCCGGGTGCCAACCTGTCGGACACCGTGGCCATGTTCGAGGCCACCCACGGCACGGCGCCCAAGTATGCCGGCAAGGATCAGGTCAACCCTGGTTCGGTGATCCTGTCGGCCGAGATGATGCTGCGTCACCTGGGCTGGACAGAGGCGGCGGACCTGATCATCAAGGGCACCAACGGGGCTATCAAGGCCAAGACCGTGACCTACGACTTCGAACGCCTGATGGAAGGTGCGACGCTGGTGTCGAGCTCGGGCTTCGGTGAGGCGCTGATCAAGCACATGTAAGCGGGCAGCAAAAGGCCGGCCTGTCCGAGAGGGCAGGCCGGCCCTGGTGTTCCTGGGGTGTTCAGGCGTCGATCGTGGTCGCGCTGCCGGCGGGCTCGCTCTGGGCGCTGGTGACGACGGGTCTTATGTTCTGCGCATGAAACCCCTTGGGTGCCTGAATGATATCGAATGTGACGACTTGTCCGGCCTTCAGGGTCTTGTAACCTTCCATGTTAATGGCAGAGAAGTGGGCAAACAGGTCCTCATCCTTGCCATCCTCGTTGATGAATCCGAATCCCTTGGCATTGTTGAACCACTTGACTTTGCCGGTTGCCATCCTCATATCCCTCTGCAAAGGACTCCATCACTGGAGTATCATCCACTCCATCCGCCTATGAACCTGCGAAAATTCTGGTTGACTGCGCGGATCTTTATCGACCACGGTGGGCTCTTATTGGTTGTAACACCGATTTGCCGATAGTCAAGGTCAGGCGACGGCCGTTCCGGCGTGTGGCCAGGCGGTCCACATTCAACCTTAACCTGTCGAAATGATGAATTTCTTTCCATGCATGCACATAGCCAGATTCGACTAACATTCAATCAGGATCGCCCGCAGCAGGATGAGGACGATGGCTCTGGTCTGGCGGTACAGGAAGCCAAGCCCGCGCTGCAGGCACCACCGATGTACAAGGTGGTTTTGTTCAACGATGACTACACACCGATGGATTTCGTCGTCGAAGTGCTCGAGGTGTTTTTTAACCTGAATCGCGAGCTGGCGACCAAGGTCATGCTGGCCGTCCATACAGAAGGGCGGGCAGTGTGCGGATTGTTTACCCGCGACATCGCCGAGACCAAGGCCATGCAGGTCAACCAATACGCCCGGGAAAGCCAGCATCCGCTACTCTGTGAAATCGAGAAGGACGGTTAATCGCCGACCACTTGGGTATGAGGTGAAGCTATGTTAAACCGCGAGCTCGAAGTCACCCTCAATCTGGCCTTCAAGGAGGCCCGTTCGAAGCGTCATGAGTTCATGACCGTCGAACACCTTCTGCTGGCGCTTTTGGATAATGAGGCCGCCGCAACCGTTTTGCGTGCCTGTGGAGCCAACCTCGACAAGCTCAAGCACGACCTGCAGGAGTTCATCGACTCCACCACGCCACTGATCCCCGTGCATGATGAAGACCGCGAGACCCAGCCAACCCTGGGCTTCCAGCGGGTGCTTCAGCGTGCCGTGTTCCATGTACAGAGCTCGGGTAAACGTGAAGTCACCGGCGCCAATGTGCTGGTGGCGATCTTCAGCGAGCAGGAAAGCCAGGCGGTGTTCCTGCTCAAACAGCAAAGTGTCGCGCGAATCGACGTGGTCAACTACATCGCCCACGGCATCTCCAAGGTGCCGGGCCATGGCGAACACCAGGACGGCGAGCAGGACATGCAGGACGAAGACGGCGGCGAAGCCTCGTCCTCGAGCAATCCGCTGGATGCCTATGCCAGCAACCTCAACGAACTGGCACGCCAGGGGCGTATCGACCCGCTGGTGGGGCGCGAGACCGAGGTCGAGCGCGTGGCGCAGATCCTTGCGCGTCGGCGCAAGAACAACCCGCTGCTGGTGGGCGAGGCCGGGGTGGGCAAGACCGCCATCGCCGAAGGCCTGGCCAAGCGTATCGTCGACGGGCAGGTGCCTGACCTGCTGGCCCAGAGCGTGGTCTATTCGCTGGACCTGGGCGCCTTGCTGGCCGGTACCAAGTACCGTGGCGACTTCGAGAAGCGCTTCAAGGCGCTGCTCGGCGAACTGCGCAAGCGTCCGCAGGCGATCCTGTTCATCGACGAAATCCACACCATCATCGGCGCCGGTGCGGCATCGGGCGGGGTGATGGATGCGTCCAACCTGCTCAAGCCGCTGCTGTCTTCGGGTGATATCCGTTGCATCGGCTCGACTACGTTCCAGGAGTTCCGCGGCATCTTCGAGAAGGACCGGGCCCTGGCGCGGCGCTTCCAGAAGGTGGATGTCAGCGAGCCGTCGGTGGAAGACACCATCGGCATCCTGCGCGGCCTCAAGGGGCGTTTCGAGTCCCATCACAGCATCGAGTACAGCGATGAGTCGCTGCGTGCCGCAGCGGAGCTTGCAGCGCGCTACATCAATGACCGTCACATGCCAGACAAGGCCATCGACGTGATCGACGAGGCGGGGGCGTACCAGCGCCTGCAGCCGGTCGAGAAGCGCGTCAAGCGCATCGATGTGCAGCAGGTGGAGGACATCGTCGCCAAGATTGCGCGCATTCCGCCAAAGCACGTCACCAGTTCCGACAAGGAGCTGCTGCGCAACCTGGAGCGCGACCTGAAGCTGACCGTGTTTGGCCAGGATGCCGCGATCGATTCGCTGGCCACCGCTATCAAGCTGTCGCGTGCGGGCCTGAAGGCGCCGGACAAGCCGGTGGGCTCGTTCCTGTTTGCAGGCCCTACCGGGGTCGGCAAGACCGAGGCGGCGCGTCAGCTGGCCAAGGCGCTGGGGGTCGAGCTGGTGCGTTTCGACATGTCCGAGTACATGGAGCGTCACACTGTGTCGCGCCTGATCGGTGCGCCTCCGGGCTATGTCGGTTTCGACCAGGGCGGCCTGTTGACCGAAGCCATCACCAAGCAGCCGCATTGCGTGCTGCTGCTCGATGAAATCGAGAAGGCTCACCCGGAAGTCTTCAACCTGCTGCTGCAGGTGATGGACCACGGTACCCTGACCGACAACAACGGGCGCAAGGCGGACTTTCGCAACGTCATCGTGATCATGACCACCAACGCCGGCGCCGAGACTGCGGCACGGGCCTCGATCGGGTTTACCCATCAGGACCACTCGTCCGACGCGATGGAAGTGATCAAGAAGAGCTTCACGCCGGAGTTCCGCAACCGCCTGGACACCATCATCCAGTTTGGTCGCCTGAGCCACGAAGTGATCAAGAGCGTGGTCGACAAGTTCCTCACCGAACTGCAGGCCCAGCTGGAAGACAAGCGCGTACTGCTGGAGGTGTCGGATGCTGCTCGCAGCTACCTGGCAGCCGGTGGCTACGATGCGCAGATGGGTGCGCGGCCCATGGCGCGGCTTATCCAGGACAAGATCAAGCGGCCGCTGGCCGAAGAGATCCTGTTTGGCGAGCTGGCCGAGCATGGCGGCGTGGTGCACATCGACCTGCGCGATGGCGAGCTGGTGTTCGACTTCGAGACCACGGCCGAGATGGCCTGATCGCGTTCGCCGGCATGGCCGGCTCCTGCGGGGTGATGCAGCCCTGGTAGGAGTCGGCCTTGCCGGCCAGGCTTTTCAGGCAGGCACGCAAAAACGCCCGGCACTGGCCGGGCGTTCTTGTGTGTAGCGTTTAGCGGGCGCGGTAGGTGATGCGCCCTTTGCTCAGGTCATAAGGCGTCAGTTCGACGCGGACCTTGTCGCCGGTGAGAATACGGATGTAGTTCTTGCGCATCTTGCCGGAGATATGCGCGGTAACGACGTGCCCATTTTCCAACTCCACGCGGAACATGGTGTTGGGCAGGGTGTCGACGACAGTGCCTTCCATTTCGAAGCTGTCTTCTTTCGACATGCAGTAAAGCCCTCGGTGTCCAGTTGCCGGCCCGGTGCAACTGCGCCAGGCTAAAAAGTGGCGTGCATTGTGCCCGAAAAATGGGGTTCAAGCCAAGGGTTTCAGTTAAGCGTGACCCATCGTTGATTGATCAGCAGCTCGATGGGGCGGTACTGGGTCTTGTAATTCATCTTTTTGCAGTTCTTGATCCAGTACCCGAGATAGACCGCTTCAAGCCCCAGGCGCAGGGTTTCGCTGATCTGCCAGAGGATCGCGAAACGTCCCAGGCTGCGCCGTTCTTCCTGGGGTTCGTAGAAGGTGTACACCGCCGATACGCCGTTGGGCAGCAGGTCGGTGACCGCCACCGCCAGCAGCTTGCCGTCCAGGCGAAACTCGTAGAAGCGTGAAAACGGCAGGTCGCGGACCAGGAAGGTGGAGAACTGGTCGCGGCTGGGCGGGTACATGTCGCCGTCGGCATGGCGCTGCTCGATGTAGCGGCGGTACAGCTCGAAGTATTCTTCGTTGAACCGAGGGCGTGCGGGGGTCACCACCAGGTCGGCGTTGCGCTTGATGATGCGCTTCTGCTGGCGATTGGGCGTAAAGCGAGCCGCCGGGATGCGCGCAGGTACGCACGCATTGCAGTTCTGGCAATGCGGGCGGTACAGGTGGTCGCCGCTGCGACGAAAGCCCATTTCCGACAGGTCTGCGTAGACGTTGGCGTCCATTGGCTGGCTCGGGTCGAGAAACAGCGTGGTGGCTTGCTCGTCTGGCAGGTAGCTGCAGGCATGGGGTTGAGTGGCATAAAACTTCAACCGCGCCAGCTCTGTCATGATCAACCCCTCGGGAGGTGCGTTTGGATTAAGTGTAAGCCAGCTGTGAAAACTCGCCTAGCAAACGCCAGGACGTCAGGCCCAGCTGACGTTGGCCGGCTGGTCGAGGTAGTTGCGCAGGTACTCGGCAAAGGCGCTGCGGGCGATGGCGCGGGCGCCGAGGCTGTGCAGGTGGTTGGTGGGCATCTGGCAGTCGATGAGCACGAAGCCGGCCGCCTTGAGGTGTTCCACCAGGTGCACGAAGCCCACCTTGGAGGCGTTGTCGGCGCGGCTGAACATCGATTCGCCAAAGAACAGGCGGCCCATGGCCAGGCCGTAGAGCCCGCCCACCAGCTCGCCGTTTTCGCGCACTTCCACCGAGTGGGCGAAGCCCTGCTGGTGCAGCGTGAGGTAGGCAGCCTGCATGGGGTCGGTGATCCAGGTGCCGTCGGCATAGTCGCGAGGCGCCGCACAGGCACTGATCACGCTGGCAAAGTCCTGGTCGAAGCTGACCTGATAGCGGCCCTGGCGAATGACCTTGCGCAGCGAGCGCGACACATGCAGCTCGTCCGGGAACAACACGGTGCGCGGGTCGGGCGACCACCACAGGATCGGCTGGCCGTCCTGGTACCAGGGGAAGCAGCCATGGCGATAGGCCTGCACCAGGCGCTCGGCACTCAGGTCGCCGCCGGCGGCGAGCAGGCCGTTGGGTTCGTGCAGGGCCTTTTCCAGGGGGCGGGAAGTCCAGGTTGTTGCGGCTCAGCCAGGTCAGCATGGAGGTGGGTCGCCGTGCGGTGGAGGAGGGGAGGGGAAGGATCGCCGCAAAAGGCTTCGTCGGCAAGGCCGGCGCCTGCCGTTGCCCCGCCGGCGTTGGCAGGCGGCGCAACTTAACCTGCACTATGCTGTCCCAACTACGCAAAAACCCCGCATAAGCCTTTGTCACAAAAGAGAATGCGTGCTCAAATTGCCGTATAGGAAATTGGCCCCCGTTTACGCCTCGTTCCGGCGTGCCGTCATGGCGGCAGGCGGGCAGTAATGTTAAAAGTAGTGGTTTGTTGACCCGGTCGCCCGGTCGACCCCTGTTGGACGCGCATTGAGCGCAGGAATAGACGCGTTTTGAAGAAATCCACCGCAACACCCAACCCCGAGCCGATCTGGCGCCAGCAGCTGCACTACCGGCTCAAGGAAGGTGCGCTGATCGCCATGGGCGCGCTGTGCCTGTACCTGTGGATGGCCTTGCTCACCTACGACCAGGCCGACCCGGGCTTCAGCCATACCAGCAATGTCGAGCAGGTGCAGAACGCCGCCGGTCGCGCCGGGGCGTTCTTTGCCGACGTGTTGTTCATGGTGCTGGGCTATTTCGCCTATATCTTCCCGTTGCTGCTGGCGATCAAGACCTGGCAGATCTTCCGCGAACGTCATCAGCCCTGGCAGTGGAGCGGCTGGCTGTTCTCCTGGCGTTTGATCGGCCTGGTGTTCCTGGTGCTGTCGGGCGCCGCGCTGGCGCATATCCATTTCCATTCGGCCCCGAGCCTGCCGGCCTCGGCGGGCGGCGCGCTGGGCGAAAGCCTGGGTGACCTGGCCAAGAACGCGCTGAACGTGCAGGGCAGCACCCTGATGTTCATCGCGCTGTTCCTGTTCGGCCTGACCGTGTTCACCGACCTGTCGTGGTTCAAGGTGATGGACATCACCGGCAAGATCACCCTCGACCTGTTCGAACTGTTCCAGGGTGCGGCCAACCGCTGGTGGGCCGGGCGCAACGAGCGCAAGCGCCTGGTTGCCCAATTGCGTGAAGTCGACGAGCAGGTGCACGACGTGGTGGCGCCTGTGGTGCCCGACCGCCGCGAGCAGCTCAAGGCCAAGGAACGCATCATCGAGCGCGATACCGCGCTGAGCAAGCATGTGGCCGAACGCGAGCAGCATGTGCCACCGGTGATCATGCCGGCGCCGGCCAAGGCGCCAGAGCCGAGCAAGCGCGTGCAGAAGGAAAAGCAGGCGCCGTTGTTCGTGGACAGCGCCATCGAAGGCACGCTGCCACCGATTTCGATTCTCGACCCGGCCGAGAAGAAGAAGGTCAACTATTCGCCAGAGTCCCTGGCGGGCGTGGGCCATCTGCTGGAAATCAAGCTCAAGGAGTTCGGGGTTGAAGTGTCGGTGGACTCGATCCACCCCGGCCCTGTGATCACCCGCTACGAAATCCAGCCGGCCGCCGGGGTCAAGGTCAGCCGCATCGCCAACCTGGCCAAGGACCTGGCGCGCTCGCTGGCGGTAACCAGCGTGCGCGTGGTCGAAGTGATCCCGGGCAAGACCACGGTGGGTATCGAGATTCCCAACGAAGACCGCCAGATCGTGCGCTTCTCCGAGGTGCTGTCGTCGCCGCAGTATGACGAGGCCAAGTCGCCTGTGACCATGGCCCTGGGTCACGATATCGGCGGCAAGCCGGTGATCACCGACCTGGCCAAGATGCCGCACCTGCTGGTGGCCGGTACCACAGGTTCCGGTAAATCGGTGGGCGTGAACGCGATGATCCTGTCGATCCTGTTCAAGTCCGGCCCCGAAGACGCCAAATTGATCATGATCGACCCGAAGATGCTCGAGCTGTCGATCTACGAAGGCATCCCGCACCTGCTGTGCCCGGTGGTCACCGACATGAAGGACGCCGCCAATGCCCTGCGCTGGAGCGTGGCCGAGATGGAGCGCCGCTACAAGCTGATGGCGGCCATGGGCGTGCGCAACCTGGCCGGCTTCAACCGCAAGATCAAGGACGCCGAAGAAGCGGGCGAGCCGATCTACGACCCGATGTTCAAGCGCGAAAGCATGGATGACGTGCCGCCGCTGCTCAAGACCCTGCCGACCATCGTGGTGGTGGTGGACGAATTCGCCGACATGATGATGATCGTCGGCAAGAAGGTCGAAGAACTGATCGCCCGTATCGCGCAGAAGGCGCGGGCTGCCGGTATCCACCTGATCCTGGCCACCCAGCGTCCGTCGGTGGACGTGATCACCGGCCTGATCAAGGCCAACATCCCGACCCGCATGGCGTTCCAGGTATCGAGCAAGATCGACTCGCGCACCATCATCGACCAGGGCGGCGCCGAACAACTGCTGGGCCATGGCGACATGCTGTACATGCCGCCGGGCACCAGCCTGCCGATTCGCGTGCACGGCGCCTTCGTGTCCGACGAAGAGGTTCACCGCGTGGTCGAGGCCTGGAAGCTGCGCGGCGCCCCGGACTACAACGACGACATCCTCAGCGGTGTCGAAGAGGCCGGCAGCGGCTTCGATGGGGGCGGTGGTGGTGGCGGTGACGATGACGCCGAAACCGACGCGCTGTACGACGAGGCCGTGCAGTTCGTGCTCGAAAGCCGTCGTGCCTCCATTTCCGCGGTACAGCGCAAGCTCAAGATTGGCTACAACCGCGCCGCCCGCATGATCGAGGCGATGGAAATGGCCGGTGTGGTCACTGCCATGAACACCAACGGTTCGCGTGAAGTGATTGCGCCCGGACCGATGCGCGACTGATGATTCCTTATCTGCCGGCGGCCATTGACGGCCGCCTGCCCACCCCTACTGCAACGAGGATTTCCATGCGCCTGATTCGCATGCTGTTGGTTTCCGCCATGGCCCTGTCCAGCGCTTCGGTTTTCGCCGCAGAGGCGGACGTCAAAAGCCTGACCCAATTGCTGGAGACGTCCAAGACCATTTCTGCCGGTTTCTCGCAACTGACCCTCGATGGCAGCGGCACCCAGTTGCAGGAAACCACCGGTCAGATGGCGGTGCAGCGCCCTGGCCTGTTCTACTGGCACACCGATGCGCCTGCCGAGCAGGTGGTGGTGTCGGACGGCAAGAAGGTGACCCTGTGGGACCCGGACCTGGAGCAGGCGACCATCAAGAAGCTCGACGAGCGTCTGACCGAAACGCCGGCCTTGCTGTTGTCGGGTGATATCTCGAAAATCAGCCAGAGCTTCGATATCACCTCCAAGCAACAGGGTGACGTGATCGATTTCACGCTCAAGCCCAAAACCAAGGACACCCTGTTCGACTCGCTGCGCCTGTCGTTCCGCAAGGGGCTGGTAAACGATATGCAACTGATCGACAGCGTCGGCCAGCGCACCAACATCCTGTTCAGCGGGGTCAAGGCCAATGAGCCGATCCCGGCGAGCAAATTCAAGTTCGTCGTGCCTGAAGGCGCCGACGTGATTCAAGAGTAAAGAGGTCAAGCCCGCGTCCATGGACCTGTTTCGAAGTGACCCTGTTGCCCAGCCCTTGGCCGCGCGCCTGCGCCCGGCCAACCTGGACGAATACGTCGGCCAGCAGCACCTGCTGGCGCGCGGCAAGCCGCTGCGCGAGGCACTGGAGCAGGGCGCGCTGCACTCGATGATCTTCTGGGGCCCGCCCGGGGTGGGCAAGACCACCCTGGCGCGTTTGCTGGCACAGTTCTGCGAGGCGCACTTCGAGACCGTTTCAGCCGTACTGGCCGGGGTCAAGGAGATCCGCCAGGCGGTGGAGATCGCCAAGCAGCAGGCCGCCCAGTACGGGCGGCGCACCATCCTGTTCGTCGA
The DNA here is from genome assembly GCF_002478435.1 of Pseudomonas sp. UBA7500. NCBI lineage: Bacteria > Pseudomonadati > Pseudomonadota > Gammaproteobacteria > Pseudomonadales > Pseudomonadaceae > Pseudomonas > Pseudomonas sp. UBA7500. Next base: position 45,945 of record NZ_DLNW01000008.1, read on the forward strand.
CGAAGTGCACCGCTTCAACAAGTCGCAGCAGGACGCCTTTCTGCCGTATGTGGAAGACGGTACGCTGATCTTCATCGGCGCCACCACCGAAAACCCCTCGTTCGAACTCAACAACGCCCTGCTGTCGCGGGCGCGCGTGTATGTGCTCAAGAGCCTGGACGAAGCCGCGTTGCACCGCCTGGTGGAGCGCGCACTGACCGAGGAGCGCGGCCTGGGCAAGCGCAACCTGAGCCTGGGCGACGAAGCCTTCAAGATGCTGCTGGCTGCCGCCGATGGCGATGGCCGGCGCCTGCTCAACCTGCTGGAGAATGCCTCGGACCTGGCCGAAGACGGCAGCGAGATCGGGGTGGAGCTGCTGCAAAGCCTGCTCGGTGATACCCGTCGACGTTTCGACAAAGGCGGCGAGGCCTTCTACGACCAGATTTCCGCATTGCACAAGTCGGTGCGCGGCTCCAACCCCGATGGGGCGCTGTACTGGTTCGCGCGCATGCTCGATGGCGGCTGCGACCCGTTGTACCTGGCGCGGCGCGTGGTGCGCATGGCCAGCGAAGACATCGGCAACGCCGACCCGCGTGCGCTGAGCCTGTGTCTGGCCGCGTGGGACGTGCAGGAGCGCCTGGGCAGCCCCGAGGGCGAGCTGGCGGTGGCCCAGGCCATTACGTACCTGGCCTGTGCGCCCAAGAGCAACGCGGTGTACATGGGCTTCAAGACCGCCCTGCGCGAAGCCGCCGAGCATGGTTCGCTGGAAGTGCCACTGCACCTGCGCAACGCACCCACCAAGCTGATGAAGCAACTGGGCTACGGCGACGAGTACCGTTATGCCCACGACGAGCCCGATGCCTATGCGGCGGGCGAAGACTACTTTCCCGATGACCTCGCGCCGCGCCAGTACTACCAGCCGGTGCCTCGCGGCCTGGAGCTGAAGATCGGCGAGAAGCTGCGCCACCTGGCCGAACTCGATCGCCTGAGCCCGCGCCAGCGGAGGAAGCCATGATTGCCCTGGTGGCCGCAGTCAGCGCCGGGGGCATTGCCGGCACGCTGCTGCGCTTTGCTGCGGGAAATTGGGTCAATGCCCACTGGCCACGCCACTTCTATCTCGGTACGCTGGCGGTCAACCTGATTGGCTGCCTGCTGATCGGCTTGCTCTACGGGCTGTTTCTGCATCGCCCGCTGGTGCCGGTCGAGCTGCGCGCAGGCCTGATCGTCGGCTTCCTTGGCGGCCTGACGACCTTTTCATCCTTTTCCATGGACACCGTACGCCTGCTCGAAAGCGGGCAAGCGCCCCTGGCGTTCGGCTATGCCAGCCTCAGTGTAGTGGGTGGCCTGCTCGCCACCTGGGCCGGTTTGTCCTTGACCAAATTCTGAACCAGCGAGAAAACGATATGCTCGATTCCCAACTGTTACGCGGCCAACTTCAGGAAGTGGCGGATCGCCTGGCTTCCCGTGGCTTCAGCCTGGATGTCGCGCGCATCGAAGCACTTGAAGAGCGCCGCAAGTCTGTGCAGACCCGCACCGAACAGCTGCAGGCCGAGCGTAACGCCCGTTCCAAATCCATCGGCCAGGCCAAGGCCAAGGGTGAGGACATTGCCCCGCTGATGGCCGACGTCGAGCGCATGGCCAACGAACTGGCTGCCGGCAAGGTGGAGCTGGAAGGTATCCGCGAAGAGCTGGACGCTATCCTGCTGACCATCCCCAACCTGCCGGACGCCAGCGTACCGGTGGGCGCCGATGAAGACGACAACGTCGAAGTGCGCCGCTGGGGCACCCCGCGCAGTTTCGATTTTGCGATCCAGGACCACGTCGCCCTGGGCGAGCGTAACGGCTACCTCGACTTCGAGACCGCAGCCAAGCTGTCGGGTGCGCGGTTTGCCCTGCTGCGCGGCCCGATCGCCCGTCTGCACCGTGCCCTGGCGCAGTTCATGATCAACCTGCACACCGCCGAGCATGGCTACGAGGAAGCCTACACCCCGTACCTGGTACAGGCCCCGGCGCTGCAAGGTACCGGCCAGCTGCCCAAGTTCGAGGAAGACCTGTTCAAGATCAGCCGCGAAGGCGAGGCCGACTTCTACCTGATCCCGACGGCCGAAGTGTCGCTGACCAACATCGTGGCCGGCGAAATCGTCGATGCCAAGCAACTGCCGATCAAGTTCGTCGCCCACACCCCGTGCTTTCGTAGCGAAGCCGGTGCGTCGGGTCGCGATACCCGCGGCATGATCCGCCAGCACCAGTTCGACAAGGTCGAGATGGTCCAGGTGGTCGAGCCGGGCAAGTCGATGGAAGCCCTCGAAGGCCTGACTGCCAACGCCGAGCGCGTGCTGCAACTGCTGGAGCTGCCTTACCGCGTACTGTCGCTGTGCACCGGCGACATGGGCTTCAGTGCCGTGAAGACCTACGACCTGGAAGTGTGGGTGCCGAGCCAGGACAAGTACCGCGAAATTTCCTCGTGCTCCAATTGCGGCGACTTCCAGGCGCGCCGCATGCAGGCCCGCTGGCGCAACCCGGAAACCGGCAAGCCGGAGCTGGTGCACACCCTCAACGGCTCGGGCCTGGCTGTAGGCCGTACCCTGGTGGCAGTGCTGGAGAACTACCAGCAGGCTGATGGCAGCATCCGTGTACCGGACGTGCTCAAGCCTTACATGGGTGGCCTGGAGATCATCGGTTAAATGGAGTTCCTGCCGCTGTTCCACAACCTGCGGGGCAGCCAGGTGCTGGTCGTAGGTGGAGGCGAGATTGCCCTGCGCAAGTCTCGCCTGCTGGCCGATGCAGGTGCCGTGCTGCGGGTGGTTGCCCCTGAAATCGAGGGGCAACTGGCCGAACTGGCACGCTCCAGTGGCGGCCAGACCCTGGCCCGCGGCTATCACGAAAGCGACCTCGACGGTTGCCAGCTGATCATCGCCGCCACCGACGACCAGGCGCTCAACGCCCAGGTATCGGCCGATGCGCGCCAGCGCTGTGTGCCGGTCAACGTGGTGGATGCGCCGGCCTTGTGCACGGTGATCTTCCCGGCGATCGTCGACCGTTCGCCACTGGTGGTGGCAGTGTCCAGCGGCGGCGATGCGCCGGTGCTGGCACGCCTGATCCGCGCCAAGCTGGAAACCTGGATTCCTGCCGCCTATGGCGAACTGGCCGGCCTGGCCGCGCGCTTTCGCCATCGGGTCAAGGAGCTGTACCCCGACGTGAACCAGCGTCGTGGGTTCTGGGAAGACGTGTTCCAGGGCCCGATTGCCGAGCGCCAGCTGGCCGGGCAGGGCGCCGAAGCCGAACGCCTGCTGCAGGCCAAGGTGGACGGCGCGCTGCCGCAGACCTCGGGCGAGGTGTACCTGGTGGGGGCGGGGCCGGGTGATCCGGACTTGCTGACCTTCCGTGCGCTGCGCCTGATGCAGCAGGCCGATGTGGTGCTGTACGACCGCCTGGTGGCGCCCGCCATCATCGAGTTGTGCCGGCGCGACGCCGAGCGCATCTACGTGGGCAAGCGCCGCGCCGATCACAGCGTACCGCAGGACCAGATCAACCAGCTGCTGGTGACCCTGGCCAAGCAAGGCAAGCGCGTGCTGCGCCTCAAGGGCGGCGATCCGTTCATCTTCGGCCGGGGTGGCGAGGAGATCGAAGAGCTGGCCGAGCATGGCATACCCTTCCAGGTGGTGCCGGGCATCACCGCAGCCAGCGGCTGTTCGGCGTATGCCGGCATCCCGCTGACCCACCGCGATTATGCCCAGTCGGTGCGCTTCGTGACCGGCCACCTCAAGGACGGTACCAGCAACCTGCCGTGGAATGACCTGGTGGCGCCTGCGCAGACCCTGGTGTTCTACATGGGGTTGGTGGGCTTGCCGACCATCTGTGCCGAGCTGATTCGTCACGGTCGTGCGGCTAGTACGCCGGCGGCGCTGGTGCAGCAGGGCACTACCACCAACCAGCGGGTGTTTACCGGCACCCTGGCCGACCTGCCGCAACTGGTGGCGGAGCATGAAGTGCATGCGCCGACGCTGGTGATCGTGGGCGAGGTGGTGCAGCTTCGCGAGAAGCTGGCGTGGTTCGAAGGGGC
>NZ_DLNW01000034.1:0-117073 GCF_002478435.1 Pseudomonas sp. UBA7500
GCGGGCTTGACCCGCGATGCAGTCGCCGCTACCTGTCAGGCGTCCGGCGCACAGCCCTTGAGCACCAGCCGGATGATGGTCTGCGCCGCCGCCTCATAGTCGCTGTCCTCGAGCTTGGCCTTGCCGGTGACCACCGAGATCTGCCAGTCGAAATCGGCATAGGTCTGGGTTGCAGCCCAGATGCTGAACATCAGGTGGTGCGGGTCGACCGGGGCGATCAGGCCGCGTTCGATCCAGCCCTGGATGCATTCGATGTTGTGCCGTGCCTGCACGTTGAGCTGCTCGACCTGGCTGGCGCTCAGGTGCGGCGCGCCGTGCATGATCTCGCTGGCGAACACCTTGGACGCGAAGGGCAGGTCGCGGGAGATGCGCACCTTGGAGCGGATGTAGGCACTGAGCACCTCTTGCGGCTCACCGTCGGCATTGAACGGGGTGGAGGCCTGCATGATCGGCTCGATGATGCTTTCGAGCACCTCGCGGTAGAGGTTTTCCTTGGATTTGAAGTAGTAGTAGACGTTGGGCTTGGGCAGGCCGGCCTTGGCCGCGATGTCGCTGGTCTTGGTGGCAGCGAAGCCCTTGTCGGCGAACTCCTCGCTGGCGGCCCGCAGGATCAGTTCTTTGTTGCGCTCGCGAATGGTGCTCATGGTGGCGCTGTTCCTTGTATCTGGCCGCGTGCGGCAACAGGCCTGGGCAGGCGGTTGCGCATGGTAGCACCGCGTTCGCGAAGCGCTCAAGGTCGCCCCTTTTGCCCATCGACAGGCTAAGCTTGGCGCCATCTCACCTCAATGGAACATGAATCATGGCTGCAAGCAGTTTGCTGGTACTGATCGACGATATCGCCACGGTACTCGACGATGTCTCGGTCATGACCAAGGTCGCGGCCAAGAAGACCGCCGGCGTACTGGGTGATGATCTGGCACTCAATGCCCAGCAGGTCACGGGTGTGCGCGCCGAGCGGGAACTGCCGGTGGTGTGGGCGGTGGCCAAGGGCTCGTTCCTGAACAAGCTGATCCTGGTGCCGGCTGCGTTGCTGATCAGCGCATTCATCCCGTGGGCGGTAACCCCGCTGCTGATGCTCGGCGGCGCTTACCTGTGCTTCGAGGGTTTCGAAAAGCTCGCGCACAGGTTTCTGCACAGCGCCGAGGAGGCCAAGGCCGGGCATGCGGCATTGACCGAGGCAGTGGCCAACCCGGCGGTCGACCTGGTGGCGTTCGAGAAAGACAAGATCAAGGGCGCGGTGCGTACCGACTTCATTCTCTCGGCCGAGATCATCGCCATCACGCTGGGCACCGTGGCCGATGCGCCCCTGCCCCAGCAGATCATCGTGCTGTCGGGCATCGCGATCGTGATGACGATCGGCGTGTACGGGCTGGTGGCGGGGATCGTCAAGCTGGATGACCTGGGCCTGTGGCTGACGCAAAAGGCCTCGCGTGCAGCCAAGGCCATCGGCAACGGCATTTTGAGTGCGGCGCCCTACATGATGAAAAGCCTGTCGGTGATCGGCACCGCGGCGATGTTCCTGGTAGGTGGCGGGATTCTGGTGCATGGCATCGCGCCGCTGCATCATGCCATCGAGGCCTTCGGCGAAGGGCGTGGCGGGGCGCTGACGACGGCCTTGCTCAATGCCGGCGTGGGCGTAGTGGCGGGGGCTGCGGTGCTGGCGGTGGTTGCGGTGGTGGGCAAGCTCTGGAAGGCCATCAAAGGCTGATCAAGAGCATCGCGGGTCAAGCCCGCTCCCACAAGGGCTGTGAAGTACCCTGTGGGAGCGGGCTTGACCCGCGATGGCCGCGCCGCTGACTCAGAAGTGCACTTTCACCAGCAGGCTCGCGGTGTTCTGGTCGGTATCGAAGGCGTCGCTGTCCTTGATACCGTACTTGTCTTTCCAGTAGTCGTATTCGAAACCGACGTACAGCTGTTTTTCGCCCAGGTTCAGGGCCTTGCCCAGGTCATACTTGATCTGCGGGTTGAAGTGCAGGTTGGAATGATAGGTGCCGCGACGCCGGGTTTCGTCGTTGTCCACCACCCAGTCCATGTAGCCGTCGATCAGGATGTCCGACTTGCCCACGGGAATGGTGTACGACCACACCGGGGTGATCTGCCATACGTTGTCACCGGCGCGGCTGCCCTCGGTGTGGCGCTGGTAGAAGTTGAGCTGGAAGTAGTCGAAGCCGGGGATGGCCAGGTCGAAGCCTGGGCCGATCAGGTACGACTCGTTGTCTCCCTCGCCAAACTCGTAGGTCATGGCCAGCAGCACATCCTTGACCGGGCCGAACTCCAGTTTCTGGTCGAAGATCTTGCCGAACGACAGGCGCGGGGTGAACTCGCCGTAGTAGGTGTTCGGGCCGACGTTGCCGTCCTTCTTGCCGTTGTAGAAGATCTTGTCGATGAACAGGAAGTTGTCGCCGTACTTCCAGGCATCGGCGTGCTCGAAAGTGAAGGTCTGCTGGATCTGCGGGTTGACCGCAAAGTCCTTGCCGTAGAGGTAGGTCAGGCTGTTGTTCTGCCACTGCAGCAGGTCACCGGCGGTGGCGGTACTTGCCGCCAGCAGGCCGCCTGCAAGCATCAGGCTGTTGGTAATGCGCATTGCGTGCTCCCTTGATTGATTCGGCACTCTGTGTCGGCGCCGTTCTGGTTCAACGTGTTGTCTTTTTGGTCAGCTTTTTTCGATCGGCCACAGCGCGTTCGCAAGAGCTGAGCCAACCTTGGCGGGTTGGCGCAACGGGCCTGCTCGACGTCTTTCTGAACAGTTGAACAAGGGGCGTGAGGCTGGCAATACGCTTACCAACCGCCCGAATTCATTGACTGAGCGGTCAGTAAACGCAGGTAGGAGGGGTCCTACCCTGAGCGAGGGGGCGCGCAGATTACTGGCTTGCGCGCCGTCCCTCAAGTGCTCCGTTATGGAGCGTGTGCGACAAAAACTGTGCGTTCGATCAGGTTTTAGAAGTGAACCTTGATCAGCGCACTGGTCACGCTCTGGTTGGTCTTGAGGCGATCGCTGTCCTCGATGCCGTATTTGTCCTTCCAGTAGCTGTATTCGATACCCACGTACAGCTGCTTGGCGCCGATGTTCAGCGCCTTGCCCAGGTCGTACTTGACCTGCGGGTTGAAGTGCAGGTTGGCGTGGTAGGTGCCGCGACGGCTTTCGTCGTTGTCCACCACCCAGTCCATGTAGCCATCGATCAGCAGGTCGGACCGGCCCATGGGGATGGTGTAGGAGAACGCCGGGGTGATCTGCCACACGCGATCACCCGGGCGGCTGCCTTCGGTGTTGCGCTGGTAGAAGTTGAGGGTGAAGTAGTTGAAGCCGGGGATGGCCAGGTCGAAGCCCGGGCCGATCAGGTAGGCCTCGTTGTCGCCTTCACCGGTTTCGTAGGTCATGGCCAGCAGCACGTCCTTGATCGGGCCGAACTCCAGCTTCTGGTCGAAGATCTTGCCGAACGACAGGCGCGGGCTGATCTCGCTGTAGTAGGTGTTCTTGCCCTTGTTACGGTCTTGGCCGCCGTTGTAGAAGATCTTGTCGACGAACAGGAAGTTGTCGCCGTACTTCCATTTGTTGGCGTGCTCGAAAGTCACCGTCTGCTGGATCCGCGGGTTGACCTGAAAGTCCTTGCCGTACAGATACGTCAGGCTGTTGGTGTGCCAGAGCAGCAGGTCCTCCGCTACCGCAGGAAGCGTGGCCAGCAAGCTGCTGCCCAGCAAGAGGGAAGAGGTGATGCGTTTCATGTGGTTATTCCCGGCTATTGTTATTGTTGGATTGCGGTTTTTTCGGCGCAAACGCGCCCCGAGCGGCCCACTCCCAGGGGCCGACGGTACTGCGTGGTGCTCGGGTTGACCGGGGCGGCAGGCGCCGCCCCGTGTATCAGTGCTGGTGCACGGCGTCGTTGTGCGCGGCGCGTTCGGCGCCGCCCAATACGTTGAATAGCAGGTTCAGTACCAGGGCACTGACGGTGGCCATGGCGATGCCGCTGTGGGTGATCGGCTCCATCCATTGCGGCATCTGCGCGAAGAACTCCGGACGTACCACCGGGATCAGCCCCATGCCGACGCTGACGGCCACCAGCAACTGGTTGCGCCGGTCGCCGATGTCGGCCTCCTGCAGGATCTTGATGCCGGTGGCCGCGACCATGCCGAACATGGCGATGGAGGCGCCGCCCAGTACCGCCGGCGGGATCGAGGCAATCAGGAATGCCGCCTTGGGCAGCAGGCTGAGCACGATCAGGAACAGCCCGGCCACCACGGTCACGTAGCGGCAGCGCACGCCGGTCATCTGGACCAGGCCGATGTTCTGTGCGAACGAGGAGTGGGTGAAGGTGTTGAAAAAGCCTGCCACGAACGAGGCGCCGGCGTCCCAGAACAGGCCGCGACGCAGCATGCCCGGGGTCACTTCACGCTCGGTGACCTTGCCCAGCGCCAGGAACATGCCGGTGGACTCGACGAAGATGATCACCACCACCAGGCACATCGACAGGATCGGCGCCAGGCTGAAGGTGGGCATGCCGAAATGCAGCGGGGTGACCACCTGTACCCAGGGGGCCTGGGCCAGGCCGCTGAGGTCGACCATGCCGATGGCGCCGGCAATGATGTAGCCCAGGCCCATGCCGATCAGTACCGACACGTTCACCCAGAAGCCACGCATGAAGCGATTGATCAGCAGGATGGTGGTCAGCACCAGGCCGGCCACGGCCAGGTAGATCGGCGAGCCGAACGGCGCGGCCGCCGCGCCGCCGCCGGCCCAGTTGACGGCGACCGGGAACAGCGACAGGCCGATGGAGGTAATCACCGTGCCGGTGACCAGTGGCGGGAAAAACCTCACTACCTTGGACATGAACGGGGCGATCAGCATGCCGAAGAAGCCGGCGGCGATGGTCGCGCCGAAAATCCCCTGCAGGCCCACGCCGGGCATGCCGGCCATGGCCACCATGCTGCCGACGGCGGCGAAGCTGGCGCCCATCATCACCGGCATGCGGATGCCCAGTGCGCCAATGCCGAGCGACTGGACCACGGTGGCGACACCGGCGACCAGCAGATCGGCATTGATCAGGAATGCGATTTCTTCACGAGAGAGCCCGGCGGCCTGCCCGATGATCAGCGGCACCGCAATGGCACCTCCGTACATCAGCAGAACATGTTGCAAACCCACCAGGATCAGTTGCAGCAGGGGCAGTGGCTGTCGTGGCGGCGCAACGGGGATGTACGCCTTGCGTGACTCGGACATGCAGCACCTCAGGTTTTGTTTTTATTCTGGGTAGCTGCAGGCTCAGGCGCCCTGCTTGCGAAGAAGCAGGAGGCCGCGCCTGGCTTGCAGCTTGTAGCTTGCCGCTTGAAGCATGTATCAGTTGGTTGGCGCACCCTTGGCGATCCATGCACCAATCAGTTCACGTTCCTGCTGGGTCATCTGGGTGATGTTGCCCAGGGGCATGATCTGGCTGGCGACGGCCTGTGCCTGGATGCGTGGGGCCAGTTGCTGGATCTGTTGCGGGGTATCGAGCATCACGCCGGCCGGGGCGGCACTGAACAGCGGGCTGGTCGGCTTGGCCGAATGGCACACGGTGCAGCGTTCCTGGATGACGCTGTGGATCTTGTCGAAGTTGCCGCTGTCCGCCGCAGCGGTGGCAGTGGCGGGCGCTTCGGCCGGGGTGGCGGCAGGTGCCGGGTTGGCAGCCTGTTCGGCGGCTTTCTCGGCAGCGGTCTTGCCACCCAGTGCGGTTTCCGGCAGCGGCTGGTACTGGACCTTGGCAGCGGCCTGCTCAGGGGCGGTCGGCATCGGCTTGGGGCCGGTGACGTAGGCCAGGCAGATCATCGCCAGGGCGCCGACGGGCAGGGTCCAGGCGTACTTGGCGCTGTCGTGGCGGGTGTTGAAGTAGTGACGCACCAGCACCGCTGCAATCGCGATCCCGGCCAGGATCAGCCAGTTGTACTGGCTGCCGTAGGTGCTCGGGAAGTGGTTGCTGATCATGATGAACAGCACCGGCAGGGTGAAGTAGTTGTTGTGGCGCGAACGCAGCAGGCCCTTGGCCGGCAGGGTCGGGTCGGGGGTTTCGTTCTTCTCGATGGCGGCGACCAGTGCACGCTGGGCCGGCATGATGATGCGGAACACGTTGCCGACCATGATGGTGCCGATGATCGCGCCGGTGTGCAGGTACGCACCACGGCCGCTGAACACCTGGCTGAAGCCGTAGCAGGCCGCAATGATCAGCACGAACAGCACCAGGCCGAGCAGGCCGGGGCGCTTGCCCAGGGGCGAGTCGCACAGCACGTCGTAGATGAACCAGCCGGCGATCAGCGAACCGACGCCGATGGCGATGCCTTCACCACCGCTCAGGGTGCTGCCGGGGGCCAGCAGGTAGACGCTGGGGTTCCAGTAGAACACCAGGCACAGCAGGGCAATACCCGACATCCAGGTGAAGTAGGCTTCCCATTTGAACCAGTGCAGGTTCTCCGGCATTTTCGGCGGGGCCAGCTTGTACTTTTCCAGGTGGTAGATACCGCCACCGTGAATCGCCCAGAGGTCGCCCGACAGACCGTCGCGCGGGTTGGCCCGGTTGAGGTTGTTCTCCAGCCATACGAAGTAGAACGACGCGCCGATCCAGGCCACGCCAGTGATCATGTGAACCCAGCGCACGCTCAGGTTCAGCCATTCCAACAGATGTGCTTCCACAGTCTTTACCTCTTGCCGGTCACCGCAGGCCAGTGACCGACCTTCTCTTATTGGTGGGGTGCGAGGATCAGTTGCTCATCCTCATTGAAGAAATGTTCGTCGCAGTTGTTGCCGGAACCGCTGCGATCAACCACCAGGAAGTCATCCCGCTTTTCGATCGTCAGCACCGGGTGGTGCCAGACGCCGCGATGGTAATTGATGCCCTGCCTGCCATTACTGACAAAGGCGCGGACAAGACCCGATACAGGTACATCGCCAACGGGCGCGACCACGATCAGAAAGGGATTGCCGAGCAGCGGGATGAAGGCCTGGCTGCCCAGCGGATGGCGCTCCAGCATGCGCACGGTCAGCGGCATGTCCTGCGCGTCGGCGCGGAAGATGCTGATGATGGCGGAGTCCTCGGGCTGGGCGGTTTCTACCGTGGCCAGCTTGTGGAAGCGCATGGTCGAACCGTTGTTGATCATGAAGTGGTCGCTGCCGTCGGTTTCGATCACGTCACCGAAAGGGGCGAAGGCTTCTTTGGTCAGGGGCTCAATCACTAAAGTGCGCATGCGGGTGTTCTCTAATTATGTGTTGTCGGGGCTTTGGCGATTGCCGGCAGGCCAGTGCCTGCCAAGGCGCGCCGGTTACAGCTGCTGCAGGCGGAACAGGGCGATCAGGTTGATCTGCGCCAGGGCTTCCTTGAACTCGGCCTCGACCGAGTTGTGGATGCGTTTCTCGAACGAGGCGAGGATCTGGTGCCGGTTGCTGCCTTTTACCGCCATGATGAACGGGAACTGGAACCTGGCCTTGTAGGCGTCGTTGAGTTCGGTGAAACGGGCGAACTCTTCGGCGGTGCACTGGTGGATGCCGGCGCCAGCCTGTTCGTTGGTGCTCGATTCGGTCAGTTCGCCCTGGACGGCGGCTTTGCCGGCCAGGTCCGGGTGAGCATTGATCAGGGCCAGCTGGCTGGCGTGATCGGCGCTGAGCAGGATGTCGCTCATGCGCTGGTGCAGGGCTTCGATCTGGTCCAGCTCGTGCAGTTGGCCCAGGTCGTAGGCTTTTTCGGCGACCCACGGCGAGTGCTCGTAGATGTCGGCGAAGGCGGCGACGAACGCGGCACGGTCCAGGGTCGAAGGCTTGAGGGTCTTGAAGTCGGTCATTTGGCGCTCTCGGCTTGGAAAGGGTGGGTGGCATGCCAGTGGCGGGCGATGTCCACGCGCCGGGCGAACCACACCTGCTCATGGCTCTTGGCGTACTCCACGAAGCGCTTGAGCGCGGCGATGCGTGCCGGGCGGCCGATCAGGCGGCAGTGCAGGCCGATCGAGAGCATCTTCGGCGCCTCGGCACCTTCGGCGTAGAGCACGTCGAAGGCGTCCTTGAGGTACTGGAAGAACTGCTCGCCACAATTGAAGCCCTGCACCTGGGTGAAGCGCATGTCGTTGGTGTCCAGGGTGTAGGGGATCACCAGGTGCGGCTTGCCGGTGGGGTTGTTGGGTTCCCAGTAGGGCAGGTCGTCGTCGTAGGTGTCGCTGTCGTAGAGGAAGCCGCCTTCCTCCATCACCAGGCGGCGGGTGTTGGGCCCGGTACGGCCGGTGTACCAGCCCAGCGGGCGCTCGCCGGTGAGGTCGGTGAGAATGCGGATGGCCTCGAGCATGTGCTCGCGCTCCTGGTTCTCGTCCATGTACTGGTAGTCGATCCAGCGGTAGCCGTGGCTGCAGATCTCATGGCCGGCGGCGACCATGGCGCGGATCACGTCGGGGTGGCGCTGGGCGGCCATGGCCACGGCAAACACGGTGAGCGGCACGCCGGTGTCTTCGAACAGCTTGAGCAGGCGCCACACACCGGCGCGGCTGCCATACTCGTAAAGCGATTCCATGCTCATGTTGCGGGCGCCCTGCAGGGGCTGCGCCGAGACCATCTCGGAAAGGAAGGCTTCGGATTCCTTGTCCCCGTGAAGAATGTTGCGTTCGCCACCTTCTTCATAGTTGAGCACGAAAGACAAAGCGATGCGGGCATTCCCCGGCCAGCGCGGATGGGGTGGGTTGTTGCCGTAACCGATCAGGTCGCGAGGATAATCAGCGCTCACTGCAGCCTTCCTTCTTGTACGTGAAAACGGGGGTGTGGTGTCTGAGTCAGGTCATCGGCCACAACGATGGAGTGATTGTATACAACTTTATTGACGATTTGTAAGCCTGTTTTTTCGCATTTCTTCCGCCATTCGCCCTTGAAAAAGGTTGCAAGAAACCTGCCTGATTGGTCAGTAAATGACGATAGCGTCCGCCAGGCACGCGGCTTTGCGACTGATGGCGTATTTACAGGCCACGCTCGGCAGGCTAACAAAATCGTCGAATTTATTGTGTACAATTTTAGCTGAAAATGTCTTAATAATCCGACAGCCGCACGCTGCCCTGCTTCATCCCGGTGCCGTGCGGGTATTTTTTGCCCATAGATTGAAACGAGGCGCACGCAATGGGACGTTTGACCACGCATGTACTGGATGCCGCACATGGCTGCCCTGGCAGCTCGATCAAGGTCGAGCTGTACCGGGTCGAAGGCCAGCAGCTTGAGCTGGTGAACACGGCGCTGACCAACAGCGATGGCCGTTGCGATGCGCCACTGCTGCAGGGTGAGGATTACCGCAGCGGTGTGTACCAGCTGCAGTTCAGTGCCGGTGACTATTATCGTGCCCGTGGTGTGCAGTTGCCGGAGCCGGCGTTCCTGGATGTGGTGGTGCTGCGTTTCGGCATCAGCGCCGAGCAGGATCACTACCACGTGCCGTTGCTGATCTCGCCGTACAGTTACTCGACCTATCGCGGAAGCTAGTTGGTCGCTAGATGAATCTTCGTAGGTCCTTGCCCGCTCTCACTGGCGGGCTTTTTTTTGCCTCGGATTCGAGGGCGTGCCTGCAGGGCTGTTCGCTGGCAGAGCGGCACAGGCAACAAAAAGCCCCGCCCGAAGGCGAGGCTCCTTGAACCGACGCAGTGCTTACAGGAACACGAACTTGGCCACAAAGATCGCACACAGCACCCACAGGCTCGCCGAGATCTCCCTGTAGCGCCCGGTGCCGGCCTTGAGCACCACATAGGTGATGAAGCCCAGCGCAATGCCGTCCGCCACCGAGAATGTCAGCGGCATCATGATCGCCGTGACGATCGCCGGAATGCTGTCGGTGGCTTCATCCCAGTTGATGTGAGCCATGCTGCCCATCATCAGCATCGCCACATAGATCAGTGCGCCGGCGGTGGCATACGCCGGGATCATGCCCGCCAGCGGCGCAAAGAACATCGCCGCGACGAACAGCAGGCCGACCACCACGGCCGTGAGCCCCGTGCGCCCGCCGGCCGCCACACCTGCAGCACTTTCCACGTAGCTGGTTACCGGCGGCACACCCACCACTGCACCGAACACGCTCGATGCACTGTCGGCCTTGAGCGCCCGCGACAGGTTTTCGATGCGCCCCTCGGCGTTCACCAGGTTGGCGCGCTGGGCCACGCCCATCAAAGTGCCGGCGGTGTCGAACATGTGCACGAACAGAAATGCCAGTACCACGCTGATCATGCTGACGTTGAACACGCCCGCCACGTCCATGGCCATCCAGGTAGGCGCCAGGCTCGGCGGCAGCGAGAACACGCCGCCATATTCCACCAGGCCCAGGGCCCAGCCGGCCAGTGTCACGGCGATGATGCTGATCAGGATCGCGCCGAACACCCGGCGGTAGCTGAGCACGGCAATCATCAGGAAGCACGCCGCCGCCAGCAGCGGGCCAGGCTCGTGCAGCGAGCCGAGCTTGATCAGGGTGGCTGAGCTGGCGACGATGATGCCGGCCGTCTTCAGCCCGATCACCCCGAGAAACAGCCCCACACCCGCGCCCATGGCGTGGCGCAGGCTCAGCGGGATGCTGTTGAGCAGCCATTCGCGCACCCGCGACAGCGTCAGCAGCATGAACAGCACACCCGATACGAACACCGCACCCAGCGCGGCCTCCCAGGTGTAGCCCATGGTGCCGACCACGGTGTAGGTGAAAAAGGCGTTCAGCCCCATGCCGGGTGCCAGGCCCACCGGCCAGTTGGCATACAGGCCCATCAGCAGGCAGCCGAGCGCCGCCGCGATGCAGGTGGCCACGAACGCGGCGCCGTGGTCGATGCCTGCGTCGGCCATGATGTTGGGGTTGACGAAAATGATGTAGGCCATGGTGATGAAGGTGGTTACACCCGCGATCAGTTCGGTCCTGACAGTGGTGCCGTGCAGCTTGAGTTTGAAAATCCGCTCCAGCCAGCTCGTTTCGAGCGGTGGGGCAAGATCCAGCGTAGGGGCTTGGGGTTTGCGGCTTTCCACAGCGTGTACTCCTCACGTCTTTTCTTGTTGTTCAGAGCTTGTCCTGCGCGTTGACTGGGGGCTCTGCGAGGGGGAGGGCATGGCGACCGGACCTGTTGTTGACCTGTGGGTCAGGAAGTTGCACGGCTGGATTATGCGTTTGTATACAAATAATGCAAATAATGTTTTTGTCGGTGTGTGCAGGTAAATTGTCGCCACGGCTATAACGTGATGGCACTCTGCAGAAATCGCCAAGCCTGTGTACAATGCGTCAATACCATGAACGTCTAATTTTCTATCCAGGACTTGCCATCGCCCTACTGGCTGGTATTACAGTCAGGGTCCGATAGGTGGATCTCCGTGCTCGAGCGCCCATGAACGAACAGCTGCAACCCCTCAAGAAACCCACGCGCACCGGCAAGGCCGGTCGTAGCGGCACCCAGGACGATATCGTTTACGCGCACATATTCGAGGCAATCCTCGAACAACGCCTGGCGCCGGGTACCAAGTTGAGTGAGGAAGCCCTGGGCGAGATCTTCGGCGTCAGCCGCACCATCATCCGGCGTGCGCTGTCGCGCCTGGCCCACGAAAGCGTGGTGCTGCTGCGCCCCAATCGCGGTGCGGTAGTGGCCAGCCCGACCGTCGAAGAGGCGCGTCAGGTGTTCTTTTCGCGGCGCATGGTCGAGCGTGCCATCACCGAACTTGCAGTGGAGCACGCCACCGCCGAGCAGTTGAACGAACTGCGCCAGATGGTGCGCGACGAGCGCGACAGCTTCTCGCGCGGCGACCGGGGTGCCGGCATTCGCCTGTCTGGCGAGTTTCACCTCAAGCTGGCGGAAGCGGCGGGCAATGCACCGCTGATCAGCTTCCAGCGCAGCCTGGTATCGCAGACCTCGCTGATCATTGCCCAGTACGAAAGCGGCAACCGCTCGCACTGCTCGTATGACGAGCACATGCAACTGATCGACGCCATCGAGGCGCGTGATGCGGCCCAGGCGGTGAGCCTGATGATGCACCACATGGACCACATCGACAGCAAGCTCAACCTCGACGAGGAGAGTGCGTCGGATGACCTGCACGCGGTGTTCTCGCACCTGCTGCAAACCAAGAAGCGCGGCAGTTCGGTGCCGGCCAAGGGCTGATACTGCGTCGCCTGCAATCGCGGGTCGAGCCCGCTCCCACAGGATTGTCTCGGTCCTTGTGGGAGCGGGCTTGACCCGCGATGCTTTCAGGGCTGCTGGCACTTGAGCCAACCTCTGCTAGATTTCTATCTGTTGCACTCCCGCAAACCTTCATCAAGCAGTTGGGCTTGCGCTTCAGGCGTACCACTTCTTGAGGACTGACTGATGTCGATGCCCATGAGCAAACGCATGGGAGCTGAATTGATAGGGACGTTCTGGTTGGTGTTGGGGGGGTGTGGCAGCGCGGTACTGGCTGCGTCTTTTCCGATCGGCATTGGCCTGGTCGGTGTCTCCATGGCCTTCGGGCTGACTGTGCTGACCATGGCATTCGCCATCGGTCATATCTCCGGTTGTCACCTCAACCCTGCGGTATCGCTGGGCCTGGTCGTGGGCGGGCGGTTTCCGCTCAAGGACCTGGTGCCGTACGTGATCGCCCAGGTGGTGGGCGCCATCCTGGCTGCCGGCGTGATCTACCTCATCGCCAGCGGCAAGGCCGGCTTCGAGCTGTCGAACGGGCTTGCCTCGAACGGCTATGGCGAGCATTCGCCGGGGCAGTACTCGCTGGGGGCAGGTTTTGTCAGCGAGGTGGTGATGACCGCGATGTTCATTCTGATCATCATGGGCGCCACCGATTCGCGGGCGCCGGCCGGCTTTGCGCCGATCGCCATCGGGCTGGCGCTGACGCTGATCCACCTGGTGTCGATACCGGTTACCAACACGTCGGTGAACCCGGCACGCAGCACCGGGCCGGCGCTGTTCGTCGGTGGCTGGGCGCTGCATCAGCTGTGGCTGTTCTGGGTGGCGCCGCTGATCGGGGCAGTGATCGGCGGCGCGTTGTACCGCGGCCTGTTTCGAACGCCTTAGCGCTGGTGCACGCTGCGCCCGGCGGCAAAGGTTTCGCGAATGGTACGGTCGTCGCCCAGGGTGGTCAGCACGAACAGGGTCTCCTCGATGCTGCCGGACTGCTGGAGACGGTAGTCCAGCAGCGGGGTGGCCTTGTAGTCGAGCACGATGAAGTCGGCGTCGCTGCCCGGTTGCAGGGTGCCGATGCGCTCCTCCAGGTTCAAAGCCCGAGCACCGCCCAGGGTGGCCAGGTACAGCGACTTGAACGGGCTCAGGCGTGCGCCCTGCAACTGCATGACCTTGTAGGCTTCGTTCAGGGTGTACAGCAGCGAGAAGCTGGTGCCGGCGCCCACGTCGGTGCCCAGGCCGACCTTGACCTTGTGCTGCTCGGCCTGGGGCAGGTTGAACAGGCCGCTGCCCAGGAACAGGTTGGAGGTCGGGCAGAACGCCACGGCCGAACCGGTCTCGGCCAGGCGCTGGCACTCGGCATCGCACAGGTGAACGGCGTGGGCGAACACCGAGCGCTCGCCCAGCAGTTCGAAATGATCGTACACATCCAGGTAGCCGCTGCGCTCGGGGAACAGCGCCTTGACCCACTCGATCTCCTTGAGGTTTTCGCTCAGGTGGGTGTGCAGGTACAGGTCCGGGAACTCCTTGAGCAACTGGCCGGCCAGGGCCAGCTGTTGCGGGGTGCTGGTGGGCGCAAAGCGCGGGGTCACCGCATAGTGCAGGCGGCCCTTGCCGTGCCAGCGCTGGATCAGCGCCTTGCTGTCGGCGTAGCCCGACTCGGCGGTGTCGGTCAGGTAGTCGGGGGCGTTGCGGTCCATCATCACCTTGCCGGCGATCAGGCGCAGGTCCAGGCGCTCGGCTTCCTCGAACAGGGCGTTGACCGAGGCAGGGTGCACGCTGCCGAACACCAGCGCCGAGGTGGTGCCGTTGCGCAGCAGCTCCTTGAGGAACAGCTTGGCCACCTTGTCGGCGTGAGCCTTGTCTTCGAACTGGCGCTCGCACGGGAAGGTGTAGGTGTTCAGCCAGTCCAGCAACTGCTCGCCGTAGGAGCCGATCATGCCGGTCTGCGGGAAGTGGATATGGGTATCGATGAACCCCGGGGTGATCAAGGCGTCCTGGTAGTGCACCACTTCGATGTCGGCGTCCAGGCCTGGCAGCAGTTCGCTGGCGTGGCCGATGGCGCTGATCTTGCCCTGGTCGATGACCAGCAGGCCGTCTTCGAAATATTCATACGATGCTTCGACGCCCACCTCGGCAGGGTCGGCGAGGCTGTGCAGCAGGGCGGCACGGTAGGCTTTGCGGGTTGCGCTCATGTGGCTCTCGTCAAATGGCTTGGCTGCGCCGTGACGGCGGCAGCAGTTTGGCAATGGGTTGGGTGGTGGCCGAGCCGGTATGCTGGCCGAAGTTCGCGTTGTAGGTGGCGATGATTTCGGCGGCGATGGACACGGCGATCTCGATCGGCAGCTTGCCCTTGACCTCGGCCAGGCCCATCGGGCAGCGCATGCGTGCCAGGCTGTCGGCGGCAAAGCCGCGCTCGCGCAGGCGGTGCTCGAACTTCACGCGCTTGGTCCTGGAGCCGATCAGGCCGAACCAGGTGAAATCGTTGCGCTTGAGGATCGCGGCGGTCAGTTCCAGGTCCAGTTGATGATTGTGGGTCATGACGATGCAATAGCTGCCGGCGGGCAGTTCATCGACCTCGTCGACCGGTTCCTCGCTGACGACCTTGCTCACCCCCGTGGGGATGATGTCGGGGAATTCCTGCTCGCGCGAATCGATCCAGCGTACCCGGCAGGGCAGCGCGGCGAGCAAGGGTACCAGAGCGCGGCCGACATGGCCTGCGCCGAATACCGCGATCTGCGCCTGCACGCCGCCCATGGGCTCGAACAGCAGCACGGTGGCGCCGCCGCAGCACTGGCCAAGGCTGGCGCCGAGGCTGAAGCGCTCCAGGTGGGTGGTTTCGCGGCCTTCGGCAAGCATCTGCCGGGCGATGTGCATGGCCTTGTATTCCAAGTGCCCGCCGCCGATGGTGTCGAACAGCTGGGTCGCGCTGACGACCATCTTCGAGCCGGCATTGCGTGGGGTGGAGCCCAGCTCTTCGATGATGGTCACCAGCACGCAGGGTTCGCCCCGGGTGTGCAGGTCGGACAGGGCGTTGATCCAGGTGTGCATAGTCGGTTGCCTCTTCAGTGCCTGATCGGGCCTCTTCGCCGGCAAGGCCGGCTCCTACAGCAATCGCGCCCTGTAGGAGCCGGCCTTGCCGGCGAAAGGCGCACTACGGTGTAACGGTTTCCACCTCGGCAGCCGCCTGCCGGCCCGCCACCACCTTGCGCATCTGTTCGCAGCCCCACAGCACCCGCTCGGGGGTGGCCGGGGCATCGATCTGCGGTTGCTCGCGATAATCCGCCAGGCTGGCCACTGCATCCTTGATCGCGCACCACGGCGCGATCCCCAGCATGAACGGCGGCTCGCCCACCGCCTTGGAATGGAACACCGTGTCCTCGGGGTTCTTGCGGTTCTCCACCAGCTTTACCCGCAGGTCCACCGGCATGTCCGCCACCGCCGGGATCTTGTAGCTGGCCGGGCCGCTGGTCATCAGCTTGCCCTTGGCGTTCCACACCAGTTCCTCGGTGGTCAGCCACCCCATGCCCTGGATGAACCCGCCCTCCACCTGGCCAATGTCGATGGCCGGGTTCAGCGAGGCGCCCACGTCATGCAGGATGTCGGTGCGCAACATCTTGTACTCGCCGGTCAGGGTGTCGACGATCACCTCGGCGCACGCCGCGCCGAAGGCGAAGTAGTAGAACGGGCGCCCGCGCGCCTGGCTGCGGTCGTAGTAGATCTTCGGGGTCTTGTAGAAGCCGGTGCTCGACAGCGACACCTGGGCAAAGTAGGCCTGCTGCACCAGGCTCTCGAAGGTGAGGATTTCATCGCGCACGCGCACGTGCCCGTTGCGAAACTCGACGTCTTCTTCACTGACCTTGTACTGGCGCGCGGCAAACTCCATCAGGCGCTGCTTGAGGATTTCGGCCGCGTTCTGCGCCGCCTTGCCGTTCAGGTCGGCGCCGCTGGAGGCCGCCGTGGGCGAGGTGTTGGGCACCTTGTCGGTGTTGGTGGCGGTGATCTGTATGCGGCTGAAGTCCACCTGGAACACTTCGGCCACCACCTGGGCCACCTTGGTGTTCAGGCCCTGGCCCATCTCGGTGCCGCCGTGGTTGAGGTGGATGCTGCCATCGGTGTAGATGTGCACCAGCGCACCGGCCTGGTTGAGAAAGCTGGCGGTGAACGAGATGCCGAACTTCACCGGGGTCAGCGCCAGGCCCTTTTTCAGCACCGGGCTGTTGGCGTTGAAGCGGCGGATCGACTCGCGGCGCTGCTGGTAGTCGCTGCTGGCTTCGAGCTCGGCAGTGATCTCCTCGAGCATGTTGTGCTCGACCGTCTGGTAGTAGTGGGTGACGTTGCGCTCGGTCTTGCCGTAGTAGTTGGCCTTGCGTACCGCCAGCGGGTCTAGTGCCAGGTGGCGGGCGATGCGGTCCATCACCTCTTCGATGGCAACCATGCCCTGCGGGCCGCCAAAGCCGCGGTAGGCGGTATTGGACGCGGTGTTGGTCTTGCAGCGGTGGCCGTTGATGGTGGCGTCGCCCAGGTAGTAGGCGTTGTCGGAGTGGAACATCGCACGGTCGACGATCGAGGCCGACAGGTCCGGCGAGCAGCCGCAGTTGCCGGCCAGTTCCAGGTTGATGCCATGCAGGCGGCCGCTGTCGTCGAACCCCACGTCGTATTCGATATAGAAGGGGTGGCGCTTGCCGGTCATCAGCATGTCCTCGACCCTTGGCAGGCGCATCTTGGTCGGCTGACCGGTCAGGCGTGCGATCACCGCGCACAGGCAGGCGGGGCTGGCGGCCTGGGTTTCCTTGCCGCCGAAGCCGCCGCCCATGCGACGCATGTCCACCACGACCTTGTTCATCGGCACGTCCAGCACTTCGGCCACCAGCTTCTGCACCTCGGTGGGGTTCTGCGTGGAGCAGTACACGATCATGCCGCCATCCTCGGTGGGCATCACCGAGGAGATCTGGGTTTCGAGGTAGAAGTGCTCCTGGCCGCCGATATGCAGGGTGCCCTGTACCCGATGCGGGGCGCTGGCCAGCGCGGTGACCGAATCGCCGCGCTGGTGGGTGTGGCTGTCGAGCACGAAATGCTTCTTGCGCAGGGCCTGAACCACATCCAGCACCGGCTCCAGGTCTTCGTATTCGATGATTGCGGCCATCGCTGCGCGGCGGGCGGTGTCCAGGTCGCAGGCGGCCACGGCCAGCACCGGCTGGCCGACGAACTCGACGGTGTCGATGGCCAGCAGCGGGTCGCCCGGCAGCAGCGGGCCGATGTCCTTCAGGCCCGGGATGTCTTCGTGGGTGATGGCGATGCGCACGCCTTCGATGGCGTAGCACGGGCGGGTGTCGATGCTCAGCACCCGTGCATGGGCGCGGTCCGACAAGCGAGCGTACACATGCAACTGGTTGGGGAATTCGAGGCGGTCATCGATATACACCGCCTCGCCGGACACATGCTTGTCGGCGCTGTCGTGCTTGATGCTGCGCCCGACGCCACTGGTCAGGCCCTGGGCGAACAGCTCGGCCAGTTCGGCCTGGCTCCTGGCCACGTGAGGATGGTTAGACATAGGCGGTCACCCGAGTTTCGATGTGCGGCGTGTGCAGTTCGATGAAGTACTTGCGCAGCAGGTTCTGCGCGCCGAGCAGGCGGTATTCCTTGCTGGCCCTGAAGTCCGACAGCGGGGTGAAGTCTTCGCCCAGCGCCTGGCAGGCGCGCTCGATGCCGGCCTGGTTGAACGGCTTGCCGAGCAGGGCGGCTTCACAGGCGCGGGCGCGCTTGGGGATGGCGGCCATGCCGCCGAAGGCGATACGGGCCTCGGCCACCACGCCGTTGTCGATGCGCAGGTTGAAGGCGGCGCACACCGCCGAAATGTCGTCGTCCAGTCGCTTGGACACCTTGTAGGCCCGGAATGCCCAGGCCAGGTTGGCCCGCGGCACGATGATCTTCTCGATGAACTCGCTTTCCTGGCGTGCGGTGATGCGGTAGTCGATGAAATAGTCTTCCAGCGCCAGGGTGCGTGTCTCCTGACCCCGGCGCAGCACGATCTGCGCACCCAGGGCGATCAGCAGGGGCGGCGAATCGCCGATCGGCGAGGCGTTGCCGATGTTGCCGCCCAGGGTGCCCTGATTGCGGATCTGCAGCGAGGCGAAGCGGTGCAGCAGTTCGCCGAAGTCGGGGTATTCACGGCTCAGCGCGTCATAGCAGTCGGTGAGTGGCGTGGCGGCGCCGATTTCCAGGCGATCGTCAAAGGCCTCGACCCGCTTCATCTCGGCGACGTTGCCCACGTAGATCATCACCGGCAGGGTCTTGTGGAACTGCGTGACCTCCAGCGCCAGGTCGGTGCCGCCGGCCAGCAGGCGGGCTTCGGGGTGCGAGCCGTACAGCTCGGCCAGGTCGGCCACGGTCAGCGGCACCAGGCAGCGCTTGTCGCCGCTGTTGAGTTCGCCGGTTTCCTTGGGCGCAATCGCCTGGAGCCGGGCGATGGTCTGTGCCTGGGCGCTGTCGAACTGGTCGGGGGCGGCCTGGCAGCAGGCCTGCTCGGCGGCTGCCAGGATCGGCCGGTAGCCGGTGCAGCGGCACAGGTTGCCGGCCAGGGCCTCCTGGGCGCGGTGCAGGTCGGGGGCGTCGCTGTTCTTCTGCAGGGCGAACAGCGACATCACGAAGCCCGGGGTACAGAAGCCGCATTGCGAGCCATGGCAGTCGACCATGGCCTGCTGCACGCTGTGCAGCTTGCCCTGGTGCTTGAGCCCTTCGACGCTGATCAGCTGCTTGCCATGCAGCGACGAGACGAACGTCAGGCATGAATTGAGGCTGCGATAACGCAGGTGCTGCCGGCCGTGTTCATCTGCAGCCAGTTCACCGACCACGACGGTGCAGGCGCCGCAATCGCCGCTCGCGCAGCCTTCCTTGGTACCGGGTTTGCCCAGGTGCTCGCGCAGGTACTCGAGCACCGTCAGGTTGGGGTCCAGGGCATGCTCACTGCGCAGCTCCTGGTTGAGTAGAAACTGGATCACGGAAGGCCTCACAAGCGAATTATTGTTGTTGAGTGGACGGGGTCGACTGTAGGCAGACTTGACTTGCCGGTCAACTGCTTTCTGACTTCAAGGTCAGCTTTTTGTGCGTGCTGATCCTGTCATCCTCGATAGCCTCTGTATTCAGCATAGAACCGGGGCCGGGTTGACGATTGTTTTGCTTCAATCGTGCCAACTGCGTGCCTGTGCCGCTGCGCGAGGTGCAGGCAAGTGCGCTACAATCGGCGCTTGTGCACAGTTCAATGATTTTGAAGGAAAACCATGACGTTCAAGGCGCCGGACAGCCTCTCCGAGCAAATTGCCCATTACCTGGCCGAGCGGATCATCCGCGGTGAGCTCAAACCTGCCGAGCGCATCCAGGAACAGAAGGTCACCCAGGCGCTCAATGTCAGCCGTGGCTCGGTGCGCGAGGCACTGCTGATACTCGAGCGCCGGCACCTGGTGACCATCCTGCCGCGCCGTGGCGCGCAGGTTACGGCGCTCAACGAGCACAACGTGCGCAGCCTCTGCACCCTGATGAGCGAGCTGTACATCCTGCTGGGCAATGCCGTGGCCAGCGCGCCGCGCAGCGAAGCCGAACTTGCACCGTTTCTGGTCATCCAGCAGCGTCTGCACGCCGCCAGTGCGCGCCAGGACATCAAGGCCTTCGTCGAAGAGAGCTTCGCGGTGATGCGCGCCGCGTACCCGTTCGCCAACAACCCCTACCTGCAGGAAACCGTCGAGAACCTGCAGCCGGCCATGAGCCGCACCTATTACCTGGCGCTGGACCAGCGCAAGGCCAACATGAACGACTTCCTGGTGCTGTTCGCCCAACTGCTAGAAGCGGTGGTGGGTGGCGACCTGCCGCGTATCCGCGAGGTGCTGACGCAGTACTGCGAGCGCAGTTGCACGCTGGTGCTGTCCTCGCTGGTTGCTGGCTGAGCATGCGCCTCAAGTGCATTCGCCTGGCGGGGTTCAAGTCGTTCGTCGACCCGACTACCGTCAACTTCCCCAGCAACATGGCGGCCGTGGTCGGCCCCAATGGCTGCGGCAAGTCCAACATCATCGATGCGGTGCGCTGGGTGATGGGCGAAAGCTCGGCGAAAAACCTGCGTGGCGAGTCGATGACCGACGTCATCTTCAACGGCTCCACCAGCCGCAAGCCGGTCAGCCAGGCCAGTATCGAACTGGTGTTCGACAACAGTGACAACACCCTGGTGGGCGAGTATGCCGCCTATGCCGAGATCTCGATCCGGCGCAAGGTGACCCGCGACGCGCAGAACACCTATTACCTCAACGGCACCAAGTGCCGTCGGCGCGACATCACCGATATCTTCCTGGGTACCGGCCTGGGCCCGCGCAGCTATTCGATCATCGAGCAGGGCATGATCTCCAAGCTGATCGAGGCCAAGCCCGAAGAGTTGCGCAACTTCATCGAAGAGGCCGCCGGCATCTCCAAGTACAAGGAGCGCCGCCGCGAAACCGAAAACCGCATCCGCCGCACCCACGAGAACCTGGAGCGCCTGACCGACCTGCGCGAAGAGCTGGAACGTCAGCTCGAACGCCTGCACCGCCAGGCCCAGGCAGCGGAGAAGTACAAGGAATACAAGGCCGAGGAGCGTCAGCTCAAGGCCCAGCTGGCGGCCCTGCGTTGGCGTGCGCTGAACGATCAGGTGGGCCAGCGCGAGGCGATCATCGGCGACCAGGAAGTGGCCTTCGAGGCCCTGGTGGCCGAGCAGCGCAATGCCGATGCGAGCATCGAGCGCCTGCGCGACGGTCACCACGACCTGTCGGAGCGTTTCAACCTGGTCCAGGGGCGCTTCTATTCGGTAGGCGGCGACATCGCCCGGGTCGAGCAGAACATCCAGCACGGCCAGCAGCGCCTGCGTCAGTTGCAGGATGACTTCAAGGAAGCCGAACGCGCGCGTCTGGAAACCGAATCGCACCTGGGCCACGACCGTACCTTGCTGGCGACCCTGGGCGAAGAGCTGGAGATGATCGAGCCCGAGCAGGAACTGTCGCTGGCGGCAGCCGAGGAGGCCGCCGCGACCCTTGAGGAAGCCGAGACCACCATGCATGGCTGGCAGGAGCAGTGGGACAGCTTCAACACCCGCTCCGCCGAGCCGCGCCGCCAGGCCGAGGTGCAGCAGTCGCGCATCCAGCAGCTGGAGCAGAGCCTGGAGCGCGTCTCGGAGCGCCAGCGCAAGCTGGGCGAAGAACGCGACCAGTTGAGCGCCGACCCTGAAGATGCGGCCATCCTGGAACTCAACGAACAACTGGCCAGCAGCGAATTGCTGCTCGAAGACCTGCACCTGGAAGAACAGCAGGTGATCGAGCGCCTCGACGCGCTGCGCGAGCAGTTGCAGCAGGCCGCCCAGGCGCAGCAGCAGGCCCAGGGTGAACTGCAGCGCCTGGGTGGCCGGCTGGCATCGCTCGAAGCCTTGCAGCAGGCCGCGCTGGACCCAGGCAGCGGTACCCTCGACTGGTTGCGCGCGCAGGGCCTGGAGCAACGCCCACGCCTGGCTGAAGGCCTGCGCGTGGAGCCGGGTTGGGAGCTGGCGGTGGAAACCGTGCTGGGCGCCGACCTGCACGCGGTACTGGTGGACGACCTGGCCGGGCTCGACCTGACGGGCTTCGAGCAGGGCGAGTTGCGTCTGCTGGAGGCCGCCGGCACCGGCAAGTGCCTTGCCGGCAGCCTGCTGGACAAAGTACAGGGCGGCGTTGACCTGGCCCTCTGGCTGGGCCAGGTCAAGCCGGTCGAGAGCCTCGAGCAGGCATTGAGCCTGCGCGGCCAGCTGGCCGACGGCCAAAGCCTGATCAGCCGCGACGGCTACTGGGTGGGGCGCCACTTTCTGCGGGTCAGCCGTGGCAACGATGCCCAGGGCGGCGTGCTGGCCCGTGGGCAGGAGCTTGAGCTGCTGGGCCTGGAGCGTCTGGAGCAGGAAGCTGCCCTGGAGCAGCTCGAAGAGCAGTTGCTGGCCCTGCGTGAACAGCAGCGCGTGATGGAAGACAGCCGTGAACAACTGCGTCGTCGCACCCAGGAAGAAGCCCGCCAGCAAGGTGAGCTCAAGGCCCGTCTGTCGGCCGGCAAGGCCCGCGCCGAGCAGCTGACGTTGCGCCGCCGGCGCCTTGAAGAAGAGCTGGCCGAGCTGCTGGAACAGCGCGCCATCGAACACGAAAGCCTGGGTGAGTCGCGCCTGCACCTGCAGGAAGCCCTCGACCTGATGGCCCACGACACCGAACAGCGCGAGGCCTTGCTGGCCCAGCGCGACAACCTGCGCGAACGCCTCGACCGCGTGCGCCAGGAAGCCCGCCAGCACAAGGACCACGCCCATCAGTTGGCGGTGCGCCTGGGCTCGCTGCGTGCCCAGCACGACTCCACGCGCCAGGCCCTCGAGCGCCTGGAGCTGCAGTCGGAGCGCCTGAACGAAAAACGTGAACAACTGAGCCTGAACCTGGAGGAGGGCGAGGCGCCCCTCGAAGAGCTGCGCATGATGCTTGAGGCGCTGCTGGAAAAGCGCATGAGTGTCGACGAGGAAATGCGTCAGGCGCGCCTGCACATGGACGAGGCCGACCGCGAACTGCGCGAGGCCGAAAAGCGTCGTACCCAGGCCGAACAGCAATCCCAGCTGCTGCGCGGTCAGCTCGAACAGCACCGCATGGAATGGCAGGGGCTGAGTGTGCGGCGCAAGGCCCTGCAGGAACAGTTGCAGGCTGACGGCTATGATCTGGAAGGCGTGTTGGCGACCTTGCTGGCCGAGGCCAGCGAGCAGGAGGCTGAACTTGAGCTGGAGCGCATCGATGCGCGCATCCAGCGCCTGGGCGCGATCAACCTGGCGGCCATCGACGAGTACCAGCAGCAGTCCGAGCGCAAGCGCTACCTCGACGCCCAGGATGCCGACCTGGTCGAGGCCCTCGATACCCTGGAAAACGTGATTCGCAAGATCGACAAGGAAACACGCAACCGCTTCAAGGATACCTTTGATCAGATAAATGCCGGATTACAGGCACTTTTCCCAAAAGTTTTCGGTGGTGGCAGCGCTTATCTGGAACTGACGGGCGAAGATCTACTCGATACAGGGGTAACGATCATGGCGCGCCCGCCGGGCAAGAAGAACAGCACCATCCATCTGCTCTCGGGCGGCGAGAAGGCGCTGACGGCCCTGGCCCTGGTGTTTGCCATCTTCAAGTTGAACCCGGCACCGTTCTGCATGCTCGACGAAGTCGATGCGCCGCTGGACGATGCCAACGTCGGACGCTATGCGCGCCTGGTCAAGGAGATGAGCCAGACCGTGCAGTTCATCTATATCACCCACAACAAGATCGCCATGGAAATGGCCGATCAACTGATGGGGGTGACCATGCACGAGCCCGGTTGCTCACGGCTGGTGGCGGTGGACGTGGAGGAGGCGATGGCCATGGTCGACGCCTGAAAAACGGATATAACGCACGAACTTGCAGCAAATGCCCCTGTCAGTTGCGACAGACGGTGTAAAGTTATCTTTGGTCGTGCTAGCTTAATGTAAATTTTTCTATGCGTGGGTAAAACGCCTGTCAGAACATAGAGTTGGCGCCACGTTTTAAAGGGGTTTAAACCCTTTATTTTTCAGCATTTTTCACAGAGGCACGGGATTACATGGAAATCGGTCTGCGCGAGTGGCTGATCGTCATCGGCATCATAGTCATTGCCGGTATTCTTTTTGACGGCTGGCGTCGCATGCGCGGCGGCAAGGGCAAGTTGAAATTCCGTCTGGACCGCAGCTTCTCCAACCTGCCGGACGAAGAGACCAGCGCCGAAGTGCTGGGCCCGCCGCGGGTGCTTGACGACCACAAGGAGCCCCAGCTCGACGAGCACGACCTGCCGTCGATGACGGCTGCGCGCGAGCAGCGCGAGCCGAAGGTGGGCAAGGGGTCCAAGCGCGCCAAACGTACCAGCGAGCCGCAGCAGGGCGACCTGAACCTGGCGGCCGAGCCACGCGAGCCTGACCTGTTCGGCAATGCCGACGACGACTTCCCGGACGAAAGCCCCAAGAGCACCGGCTTCGGTGCCAGCGAAGGCAAGGACCTGCCGCCGGTCGAGGAAGTGCTGGTGATCAGCGTGATTGCCCGCGACGAGAGCGGCTTCAAGGGCCCTGCGCTGCTGCAGAACATCCTGGAAAGCGGCCTGCGCTTTGGCGAGATGGACATCTTCCACCGTCACGAAAGCATGGCCGGCAATGGCGAAGTGCTGTTCTCCATGGCCAACGCGGTCAAGCCTGGGGTGTTCGACCTGGACGACATCGACCATTTCAGCACCCGTGCGGTCAGCTTCTTCCTTGGCCTGCCGGGCCCGCGCCATCCCAAGCAGGCGTTCGACGTGATGGTGGCGGCGGCGCGCAAGCTGGCCCATGAACTGAACGGCGAGCTCAAGGATGACCAGCGCAGCGTGATGACCGCGCAGACCATCGAACACTACCGCCAGCGCATCGTCGAATTCGAGCGCCGCGCCCTGACCCAGAAACGCTGACAGGTATGGCCGCTCCCTGCAGGAGCTGGCCTTGCCGGCGAAAGCTGCCCCGCCGATCCACCGATTTGAACGCCAAGAGCAGCCCCGAGCTGCTCTTTTGCTTTGCAAGAGACGACACACATGACCGCCCAAACCCGCATCCTCGAACTGCGCGCCGAACTCGACCAGCACAACTACCGCTACTACGTGCTCGACGAGCCAAGCGTCCCGGACGCCGAATACGATCGCCTGTTCCGCGAGCTGCAGGCCCTTGAGGCCGAACACCCCGAGCTGGTCACCCCCGATTCCCCCACCCAGCGGGTGGGCGGCGCGGCGCTCTCGGCCTTCACCCAGGTGCGTCACGAGGTGCCGATGCTGAGCCTGGGCAACGCCTTCGAGGAAAATGACCTGCGCGAGTTCGACCGGCGCGTGGTCGAAGGCCTCGACCTGCCGACCGGCGACCTGTTCGGCGCAGGGGCGGCGGTGGACTACAGCTGCGAACCCAAGCTCGACGGCCTGGCGGTCAGCCTGCTGTACCGTGACGGCCTGCTGGTGCAGGGTGCCACCCGTGGCGACGGCACCACCGGCGAAGACATTAGCGTCAACGTGCGCACCATCCGCAACGTGCCGCTCAAGCTGCAGGGCAAGGGCTGGCCGGCGGTGCTGGAGGTGCGCGGCGAAGTGTTCATGAGCAAGGAGGGCTTCGAACGGCTGAACGCAGCCCAGGCCGAAATCGGCGGCAAGACCTTCGCCAACCCGCGCAACGCCGCCGCCGGCAGCTTGCGCCAGCTCGATTCGAAGATCACCGCCAGCCGCCCCCTGGAGTTCTGCTGCTATGGCGTGGGCCAGGTGTCCGAGGCCATCGCCGACACCCACATCGGCACCCTCGAAAAGCTCAAGGGCTGGGGCATGCCCATCAGCCGCGAACTGCGGCATGCCGCCGGTATCAAGGAATGCCTTGACTACTACCGTGACATCGGCGAGCGGCGCAACGCGCTGCCCTACGAGATCGACGGGGTGGTGTTCAAGGTCAACAGCCTGGCCTCGCAACGTGAACTGGGCTTTCGTGCCCGTGAGCCGCGCTGGGCGATAGCGCACAAGTTCCCGGCCATGGAAGAGTTGACCGAGGTGCTCGACGTCGAGTTCCAGGTTGGTCGCACCGGTGCGGTAACCCCCGTCGCACGGCTTAAGCCGGTCAAGGTGGCCGGCGTGACCGTGGCCAATGCCACCTTGCACAACATGGACGAAGTGGCGCGCCTGGGGGTGATGATCGGCGATACGGTGATCATCCGCCGTGCCGGTGATGTCATCCCGCAGGTGATGCAGGTGGTCACCGAGCGTCGCCCGGCCGATGCGCGTGCGGTGCACATCCCTACCCAGTGCCCGGTGTGTGGCTCGCAGGTCGAGCGCACCCAGCTGGTCAAGCGCAGCAAGGGCAAGGAAACCGTCAGCGAAGGCGCGGTGTACCGCTGCGTCGGCCGCCTGGCCTGCCGCGCGCAGCTCAAGCAGGCGATCATCCACTACGTGTCGCGCCGCGCCATGGACATCGAGGGCCTGGGCGAGAAGAGCGTCGAGCAGTTGGTGGATGAAGGGCTGATTGCCTCGCCGGCAGACCTGTACCGCTTGAAATTCGAAGACATCGTCGACCTCGAAGGCTTCGCCGAGGTGTCCAGCAACAAGCTGCTGGCTGCCATTGCCGACAGCAAGCGCCCGAGCCTGGCACGCTTCATCTACGCCCTTGGCATCCCGGATGTGGGCGAGGAGACCGCCAAGGTGCTGGCGCGCTCGCTGGGCTCGTTGCAGCGCGTGATGGTGGCGTTGCCGCAGGTGCTGACCTACCTGCCGGATATCGGCCTGGAAGTGGCTCACGAGATCCACAACTTCTTCGAGGACGAGCATAACCGCAGCGTCATCGCGCAACTGCTCGAGAACGGCCTGCAGTTGCAGGAGGAGGGCGAGCTGGCCGCCGAGTTCGCGGCCAGTACGACCCTGGCCGGGTTGATCGCCAAGCTCGACATCCCTTCTGTCGGCCCGACGGGTGCCGAGAAGCTGGTGGCCAAGCTGCAAAGCCTTGAGCGCATCATTGCCGCCGATGGCATCGACCTGCGCCAGGCGCTGGCAGCCAAGCAGGCTGATGCGGTGCGCGAGTTCTTCCTGGTCGAGGCCAACCAGGCACTGGCGCGCAGCGTCGAGGCGCAACTGCGCGAGTTCGGCATGCACTGGGAGAGCGAGAAGAAGGTTGCCCAGGGCTTGCCGCTGGCGGGGCAGACCTGGGTGCTGACCGGTTCGCTGGAGCGCATGAGCCGGGATGTCGCCAAGGACAAGCTGGAGAGCCTGGGGGCCAAGGTGGCGGGGTCTGTTTCGGCCAAGACCCACTGCGTGGTGGCGGGCCCGGGGGCAGGCTCCAAGTTGGCCAAGGCCACTGAGCTGGGGCTCAGGGTGTTGGATGAGGATGCGTTCGTGGCGTTTCTGTCGGAGCAGGGCATAGCGGTGTAGCGGTCACGCGGCCCGCTTCTGCCCGAAGGGCGTGGGAGCGGGCTTGACCCGCGATCGAGCGCGAAGCGCTCGCAACACCTGAGCGCACGGTGCGTCAGGCACACCGCAAGCGCTGTCACGCACATGGTGTAGGCTAGGCTCCAGCCAGGAGGTGGCCCCATGTACCCATTCTTCGAACAGCTTGTCGCCCGTATCGCCGCACCCTTCGTCAGCCAGGCACGCCGCAGCACGCGCGTGTGGCAATGCGAGTGCGGACAGTCCGTGTTCTTTCGCAACAGCCAATGCCTGGCCTGCCAGGCGTCGCTGGGCTACTGGCCCGATACCCACCATGTCGGTACCTTGCTGCCGGCCGCTGTGGACGGCCAGTGGTACCTGGACGGCCAGCCAGAACTCGGCCCGCTCAAGCGTTGCGCCAACCTCGACACCCCGGCTTGTTGCAACTGGCTGTTGGCTGTCGACGACCCCGAAGCGTTCTGCCTGGCCTGTCGCCTCAACCGCACCATCCCCGACCTGTCGTTCACCGAAAACCACCTGCGCTGGCGCAAGCTGGAAACCGCCAAGCGCCGCCTGATTGCGCAACTGCTGCACCTGGGGTTGCCGGTCACGCCCAAGCAAGGCGCAGCCGGCGAGGGCATCGCCTTCGACTTCATCGGCATCGATATTGCCGGCAATCCCCCCACCACCGGCCACGCTGGCGGCCTGATCACCCTGGATATCCGCGAAGCCGACGACGACTGGCGCGAGCAGGTGCGCGTGCAGCTTCAGGAGCCCTACCGGACCGTGCTGGGCCACCTGCGCCACGAGATCGGGCATTACTACTGGGACCGTCTGGTGGCCAACAGCGCCTGGCTGCAGGACTTCCGCCGCCTGTTCGGCGACGAGCGCGCCAGCTACGTCCAGGCCATGGAACGCCACTACCAGCAAGGTGCACCGCTGGACTGGGCCGTCGCCCACGTCAGCGCCTATGCCACCATGCACCCCTGGGAGGACTGGGCCGAAACCTGGGCGCACTACCTGCACATGACCGATGCGGTGGACACCGCCCTTGCGCTGGGCATGGACGCCTCGGTGATGGACCTGGACTATCCGCCGTTCGATGCCCGCAGCTTGTACCAGCCCGAGCACCCTGGGGCGCCTGCGTTCCTGGCGTTCATCAATGCCTGGGTGGAGCTGTCGGCGATGCTCAACGAGCTGTCACGCAGCATGGGCCAGACCGACTTCTACCCGTTCGTGCTGAGTGCGCCGGTGGTGGCCAAGCTGCACTTCATTCACCGCGTGATCCAGGGCGATGCCCCGGCGGCAGTCACAAGTCCTTGAGCCAGAGTGGTTTTTTCACGGTACAGAGGTTGTAACTTCGCGTCAGACCGGTACAATGGCCCCGCTCGCTGCCAGGCGAGCATCGTTATGGTGACCCCATCGGTCCCCCCGCAACGATTACCCGTAAACCTGGTCAGGCCCGGAAGGGAGCAGCCACAGCGGGAACATCGTGTGCCGGGGTGTGGCTGGTGGGGTTGCCTCCATTCTGTAAGTCCTTAATTTTGAAGGACTTTCTCGCTAGAAAATCTCGAAGTGGACCAGTGCCGTAGTACACCTAAGTGGTGCACTGTGCTAGTCATTTTAGCTTCGTCATCTTGCCTCTCCAATACCCTCTCTGGCTACGCCAACCTCAGCGCTACCTTATCATTCGCTCAAATGGCGTTTTTCCCTTGTCTCTCGCAGTGATTTGCAATTGCCAGTACGGTAGCTGTGCTAATAGGATGTGGCATCTGAGCGAGGAGCTAGAGATGGAATTCGTAGAGCGATTGAACGCGTTATCAGCCAAAATCCGCCAGCAGGGTCCTGCTATCCAAACTGAAGAGGCAACCAAAATTGCCTTTGTCATGCCCTTCATCAACTCCGTCCTGGGCTACGACGTCTTCGATCCTTCAGAGGTTACCCCAGAGTACGTCTGCGACGTGGGGACGAAGAAGGGCGAGAAGATCGACTACGCCATCATGAAGAACGGCGAGATTCAGATCCTGATCGAGTGCAAGAAGATCGGCGAGCCGCTGCATATCAATCATGCGAGCCAGCTCTTCCGGTATTTCCACGTCACCACCGCCCGTATCTCGATCCTCACCAATGGCCAGGTCTACCGGTTCTTCACCGACCTCGATGCCCCTAACAAGATGGATGAGAAGCCGTTCTTGGAGCTGGACCTTCTCGATCTGGACGAGCACGCCCTACCAGAGCTTCAGAAGCTAACCAAGTCTGCGTTCGATGTTGACTCGATCATCAGTGCGGCTGGAGAACTGAAGTACGTTGGCCAGATCAAGAAAGAGATGGCTTCGCAATTCAGTCAGCCTAATGACGAGTTCGTGAAGTTCTTCGCTACTCGGGTCTACGATGGGATTATCACCCAGAAGGTTAGAGAACAATTCACGACTTTGACCCGTAAAGCAGCTATTCAGTTTCTAGGGGATCAGGTTAATGATCGACTTAAGTCTGCAATGAGCGGCGCAGTCGAGCCATCCTATGCCATGAGTGCAGTTCAATCCACAGTGTCGGCAGAGCCCGCTGAAGAGGCTGATGAAGATCGCATCCAAACCACGCTCGAAGAACTTGAAGGTTTTCATATCGTCAAGGCTATTGTAAGGGCAGTTGTTGATGCGAAGCGAATAGTGCATCGCGATACCCAGAGCTATTTCGGCATATTGCTGGATGATAATAATCGCAAGCCAATTTGTCGGTTGCATTTTAATCGAAGCCAAAAGTATCTTGGGGTTTTTAATTCCGAGAAAAATGAGACGCGCCATCCTATAGCGTCGTTAGATGATATCTATGGATTTGCAGAGCAGCTAAAGGCGACTATATCCCTTTATGAGTAGGGTTGCTGTTGCTTCGACTGTTTGATTGGTGTCGAAGTAACAATTTACAATTTCTTGGTGTGAAAGAATAAGTAGAGATATGAAATTGGAGAGCGGTGATCGCTACCTTTATAGGATCATAAGGTTTGATCATGCTGTAGCGGCTTTGAAAGGAAAGCTTTATTTCTCCCATCCCTCTCGGTGGGAGGATCCTTATGAGACACATATAAAGCATGGCTATGATCATGCAGTATTTGCTCAGTGCTGGTCTACAGCTAGTCGGTCTGATGCTATGTGGAGAATTTATTCTCCCGACTATCTTGGTGTACGTCTCAGGACGACCGAGAAGAAGTTAGCCGGCGCGATGACGGTGCATACATCAAAGGGTAGCGGGTTTGAGCGAAAGCTCCAAAACGTTAGATATCTTGCACCGGCTGCTTACAAAAAAGAAATCGCTGGTATTGAAGCTATAATGGCTGATGATGATTTTTTCGGTCCCGCCCAAGCTGCAGACTTACTATGTGTAAAAAGATCCGCATTCAAGCATGAGCAAGAGGTTAGAGCGATATTTTTCAACGCCAAGGTAATGCGCGATGAGCAGCCAGCAGTGACCGGAATAGAGGTGCCTGTAAATGGCTTTGAACTCATAGAGACTGTAATGCTTGATCCTCGGGCGCCTGAAGAGCTTTGCATGGCAATGAAGCACTATATCAAGGAAGTACTTAAGTTTCCTGGCGATGTAGGTAAGTCTAAATTATATACACTGCCGTCTAGATAGGTGTCGTGAACAGTTACTGGCTTTTTGTTAGTGGTGCTGAGCTTGAGTCGGAGGGTATATGAATTGTAATGTTACTGATCATAATAAATATTTGTATCACTATACTTCAGCTCATACAGCTATTGACTATATGCTCAAGGAGCGAATGCTCAGGCTTAGCTCAATATGTCTCGACTAATTACCCTAAGGAGCGTAAGGGTTGGTTATTTAATTTTGGCACCAATGAAGGTCGGGATCTTGGTGGTTACAACCGAGAGGAACAGTCTGGGTGGTTGTCGGGAGAGTTCAAGGGTAAAGCGCTGATGGCATGCTTTTCGAGAGACTTGGAGCTTCTTAGCGGTATACATATTAATAATATTTTTAAACGAGGATTTTGTAAGCCTCGGATGTGGGCTCCGGAATCATTAGACCACTACAGTGTTACAGCAAAGTGTGACAGTGCTGGCTACACCCCAAGTTTTGAGCGACCGTGCTGAGTGTCTGCAGGGGTAGATGGCTAGCTACCTCATCAGCCTGAAACCCTTGCCCGATAAGGCCCGCATTGATTCCCGAGCATGCTTGCATGCGACCTGGTCAGGCCCGGAAGGAAGCAGCCACAGCGGGAACATTGTGTGCCGGGGTGTGGCTGGTGGGGTTGCCTCCATAACGCAAGCCCTTGTCTGCCAGGGGCCGCCTCTATCCAGTTCCCTTTCCCCCGAATACGCATGCAGTGCACTGCTTTCCCTTCGCACGCACGAAAAATGCCTGCGACCTTATCACTGTCGCAGACACCTCACTCTCTTCAGCGCTATCAGCAGGGCTCGTAAATGAACGCCTTGTAATCGCCACCCTCCCGGTAGATATAGCGCCCGATACATTCAATGTTGGCTATCTGTGCAACGTAGGTAATACGGTCCGGTTTGAATTCCCGTGCCGCGGTGAGCAGCACTTTGGACAGGTCTCTTTTGACGCTTGTCACATGTTGCTCGTTGGTCTGGCTGAAATCATCATACTCGATGGCCCAGACGGTATTCACACCAGCCAACTTCTTCCATTGTTGTTCTGCCAGGAAGTTGTTGAAGTTGTCTCGTTCCGATTCCTTGTTGGTGAGGTCCAGCGAAAGCAATACCCTGATCATTGAGTCATTCCTTTGTGCGGTGCGCTAAGGGACGACGCTGCCCGCTGGCAGCGCCCGGCGGGCATGATTGCAGAAGCGCAGCGCTCGCTTCAAGACGCTGTAATTGCGCCGAAACGGCACGCCTTTGAATGTTTCTGTTTATTTTAAAGTGCCTGAAAGCCCTTTGTTCCATAAAAGAACTTTATAGCTCGTGTTTCTTTGCGTAGTAACTTTCCTACATGGTCTTGGTTAAGTTGTTTAGTTGCTGTTTTTTGGTAAATTCTTGAATTATTTTAACTCTCAGGTGATGGCCATTTAGCATTGATGGATGAAAAGCGAGTGACTAGGTTGCAAGGGAATTTCACTGCTTATGGGAGCCCACCATGACCCTCTGCCTGTTGTCCCTCGACCTGTCCAATACCGGCGAAGTTCAGCGCGTGGCCTTTTGCAAGGTGCTCAAGGACGATAACTGGAAGCGATTTCGCAATGCCGACGCCACCTGGGAGAAGTCATACGAACTGGCCTACGACGCCCTTGTCGAAAAGCGCGTCAAGACCCTGCTCGAAGCTGCCGCCAATATGGCGGGTATCGAAGAACTGAGGTTCGTGGTGCAAGCCGGCGAGCAGGAGGGCTGGTGTTGCCAGCTGGAGAAGATCCACGGCATCTACCACTTCACCACGTTCGATTCAGCGGCAGATCTGAAAAAGCTTGCCTGAGCATTCGCCAGCGCCCGCCGCGCCGTGTCAACGCGCGCAGCGGGCGTGGTGCGTCATGGCTTGGAGGGCAGCTGCACGTCACCCGCATAGGGCGTCTGCAGGTCGCGCTCGGGTATCTCCCAGATCACCAGCTGTGGCGGCGTCTGCCTGAACGCCGGGCTGTCGAAGTAGGCCTTGGCGGCTCCGGAGAATTCGCCGCCGTCCTTGGCGAAGTTGCCCACAGGCGCCGACAGCGCACGTTGCAGAAAGCCGACAAAGCTCGAGTTGCGCGAAAACGAGGTGCCGATCAGCGCGACGTTAGGCAGGTTGTCGTCGCCGAACAGGTCATCGAGATTGTCGCCCGCATCGCTGACGGCCTCGGCCCGCTCGGTGATGACCGTTGGCGCCACCTGTTCCTGTGGCGGCTGCAAGGCCACTGGCAGCCAATCGATGCCGGCCAGCCGCACCAGGTCCCCGGGGCGCGGTGCCAGAGGCTCCTGGCGGGTGTCGAAGGTCTTGCTGGGGGTGGCGCTCAAGCCCATGCCCTTGACCTGCTCGGCAATGGCCTGCGCGGCGGCCTGGGCGCCGGCTTCGCTCCAGTGGGTATCGGTACGCAGGAACGCACTGGCGCCCAGCGGCTGCAGGCTGGCAGTCAGGTCCAGGGTGGTCACGCCGGCCGCCTGGAGTTTCTGCACCCACTGCTGGATGCGCGCCTGCGAGGCCGTGGGGCGAGTCAACCCGCACAGCTCGCTGGCGGCGATACGGCTCTTGTCCGGCACCACGCTCACCAGCAGGCGGATACCCCGTTGCTGCAAGCTGCGTTGCAGGGCGATCACCGCATCGGCCTTGGCTTGGGCGTTGTCGGCCGCGTGCCGGTCGAGCTTGAGTTCATCGCTCAGAAACAGCCACTGCGTGCAGCCCGGCCGCACCCGCGGCCCGGTGTCGCCCAGCAGCAGCCAGCTGCCGGCCCGTTCCAGGTCGGCGGCCTCGCTCGGCAGCGGCGCCTTGGCCAGCTCCTTGGCAATGCGGTGGGTGATTTCGCCGTGCAGCACCTGGCCATTGGACAGGTGCTTGTCGGGCATCAGCTCGAGCTTGCCGCTGGCCACCAGCCAGCCACACGACAGCAGGCCGGCACCCAGGAACAGCGCCAGGGTGACGCCGGCGATCGGGCTGGTGCGCAGGGCCAGTGCACTGGGGGGCGTGGGCGCTGTACTGGGAGGAGGTGTCTTCATCGTCATCAGAACTGGAAGTACAGGAAGGGGACCGAATCACGGCTGGCGATCAACGCGAACGACAGCACGAAGCCGGCCACGGGCCACAGGGCAGCGGCATGCACGAACCACGCGCGGCTGGCGAAGCGGTGCTCGGCGCGTGCCTGCCAGATCGGCAGGATGATGCACGCCACGCCCAGCAACGCCGCCAGGCCGTGCACCGGGCGTACGGTGGCTGCCAGTGCCTCGCCCAGGGCAAAGCCGTGCAGGCCGAACTGGCCGGCGTACATCGACAGCGCCGTATGAAAGTCCGGGGCGCGGAACAGCGTCCAGGCCAGGCACACGAACAGCAGCGTCAGGGTGTGCGACAGCACCTTGGGGATCTCCGGCAGGCTGGAACGGCTCCAGGCCCGGTCGACGCACAGCGCGATACCGTGGGCCGAGCCCCACAGCAGGTAGTTCCAGCTGTCCCCGCCATGCCACAGGCCGGCAATGGCCATGGTCAGGAACAGGTTGCGGTAGGTGTTCCAGGTGCCGTGACGGTTGCCGCCCAGGGCGATGTACAGGTAGTCGCGCAGCCAGCTCGACAGCGACAGGTGCCAGCGCCGCCAGAAGTCCTGGATGCTGCTGGCCAGGTACGGCCGGTTGAAGTTCTCGGGAAAGTGGAAGCCCAGCATCAGGCCCAGGCCGATGGCCATGCAGCTGTAGCCGGCAAAGTCGAAGAACAGTTGCAGCGAATACGCCAGGCAGCCCAGCCACGCGTCCAGGAACGACGGGTTGTCCAGGTGGAAGGCCACGTCCACCAGCGGCGACAGGGTATCGGCCACCAGCACCTTCATGCACATGCCGATCATGAAGCGGCGCGCGCCCAGCGAGAAGTTCTGCCAGTTGAAGTAGCGCTGGTTGAGCTCGCGGCGTACCCAGTCGTAGCGGATGATCGGGCCGGCGATCGAGTGGCCGAACATCGAGATGTAGGTGGCGAAGTTCACGAAGCTGCGCTCTACCGGCACGGTATGGCGGTGCACATCCACCAGGTAGGAAATCGCCTGCAGCACGATGAACGACAGCCCCGCCGGCAACGCCACCCGCTGCCACTCCATCGGCAATGCACCGTAATAGGTGATCAGCTCGTTGTAGTTGGCGGCCAGGATGTTGGCGTACTTGTACCAGCACAGCACCAGCGTATTGAACACGATCAGCGCGGCCAGCAGGCGTATGCGCCCGCGCGAGTCCTCATGGCTGCGGTTCACCAGCAGCCCGCCAACCCACGCGACCACGGTCAGCGCCATGTGCAGCAGCAGGAACAGCGGGCTCAGCCAGCCATAGAACAGCCAGCTGCCGATCAGCAGTACGCCGTTGCGCCAGGCCGGACGGCTCAGCGCGTACACCAGCATGAAGATCGGCAAAAACAGCGTCAGGAACTCGAGTGAGGCGAATACCATGGTGGTGAAGACGTCCGATCAGTTGGAGAGCGTGTCCGTGACGGGCACAAGCTGCGGGCCGCTCGCCGTGGGCAGCAGCAATACGCTGTAGCGCTCGCCGGCCTTGAGTTCGCCCAGGTCCACCGGGCCGCCGACGTTGGCATTGGCGCACACCAGTTGCACCGACAGCTTCACCGGGTTGATCGATCTACGCTGCACGCTGGCCTCTGGCGCGTCCTTGAACAGGTCCGCCGTGCGCCCGGCAGGGCGCAGGCTTGCGCCCTGGCAGGAAGGGTCGAGGTTGACGAAGGCCAGCGAAGCCTTCAGCGCATTGAAGTCGTCGGGTTGCTCGCGTACCACGCGTTGCCGGATGCCGCTGGCGTCCTGCAGGGCGACTACCGTGGCGAATTCGCCAGGGGCAACGCTCAGCTGCAGGGCCGAGCGCTGGCCGTCACGGCTCAGGGTGCCCTTGATGGCCTTGTTGGCCGGTACCGGCAGGTACGCCGACACCGGTTTGGCCGCGTCCAGCTGCAGGCTGGCCCTGGAGCCGTCCGCCACCAGTTGCAGGGTGCCGGGGGCCGCGTTGACGAAGCGCAAGAACGCCGAGTCTTCGCTGGGGCCGGTGGGGTACAGCGCGATCTCGGCCTGGGCCAGGCCCGCGCCGAGGGCGGCGGGCAGGGCCAGCAGTACAGCGTGCAGGGCGCGCTTCATTTCTTGATGCTCGTCACGACCGGCGCCTTGACGATCTCTTCGCTGATCTTCTTGCTCCAGGCCAGGTAGCCCGGGGCGGTCAAATGCTGACCGTCGACCGTGGCCCACTCGCCTTGCTTGGAGAATTTGAGCGAGTCGACGTAGTCGCACGGCGCCACGTTGGCGGCGAGGAACTTGGAGGTCAGTTCGACGCGGGCGTAGGTCTTGCCGTACTTGCCGCCTTCGGTTCCCCAGTTGGGGCCGACCCATACGCACTTGGCCCCGGTGTTGGCGATTTCCTTGGCAAAGCTGGTGGTCTGCTGCCACAGCCAGGCCTTGGGGAAGGCCGGTTTGGTGTAGCTGGCCATGGTGTCGCCCATCACCACGACCACCAGGTCCGGCTTGTCGGCCTTGATCAGGTCGCCGATCGGCCGGGTGGCCGCCTTGCTGCCCAGTACCACGGGCTTTTCGGTGCCACGGCGCTCGGCACCGCCGCAGGTGCCAGGGGTGGCTTTGAGCCAGTCGCCGGCATTGGCGCCGCAGATACCCAGCGAGTGCACCTGGGCACCTTGCTGCACGAGGTTGTCGTGCAGGCTCTTGATCAGGTAATCGGGGGTCGCCAGGTGGCTGTCGCCGATCATCAGAATGGTCAGGCCTGCGAGAAGTGAACTAGCCATGGTTGATACTCCTGCAAATCAATTCGAATAAGGGGAACGGTACGGGTTGACGGGCAACGGCATGGCGCCGCGGCCGTCGTCGAACAGGTAGCGCAGGTACAGGCCACCGGTCCATTGCTGGTAGTCGCGGGCGTTGTCCACACCCAGGGTGCCGCCGAAGAAGAACCCATCGCCCAGCCGGTATTCGCCACTGGCGCCCAGCGAGTAGCCGATGCCGGTCTTGCTCTGCGAGGCATAGGTGGTGCGCAGGGTCGTACCGTCCGTGGCAAAGGCCTGGGAAATTCGTTCCAGCGCCGCTTGTGACTGCCTGTCGCGGAAGTACGGTGCGCTGTCCTGCTCGATGTGCTGCATGCCCACCGAACCCTGCACCTGGTAGCTGAAGTTCGGTCCCCGCTGCGCCCAGCTGACCGGCACACCGATGGAGAAGAAGTTCTGCGGGCTGAAGTAGCCGCCGTGGCCGTAGGTGAAGAAGCTCTGGTTGTTCGCGTAATGCGCCCCGGACACGCTCAGGCCAGCGGTAAGGCGTTCATCCTGATTGTTGAGCAGGTACCAGTAGATGCCGCTGCCCAGTTCACTGCGGGTGTTGGACTCCACGTCGTGACCCAGCAGCTTGTGCCAGGAACCATAGCCGTACATGCCGTAGGTCTGATTGTCATAACCCAGCTGCAGACGACCACCGTTGGAGGTTACGCCACCCCATTGCAGGTCGGTGCGCTTGTCGCGGGCTCCGGCGAAGGAGGTCAGGCTGTCGGTGACCGAGCGCCGGGACAGGTTGAGGTTGTAGCGCCAGTTGCTGCCTTCTGCAAAGGGGCGATCCAGGCTGATACCGCCCACGGCGGTGTTGTACAGGAAGCCTACCGGG
Source organism: Pseudomonas sp. UBA7500 (assembly GCF_002478435.1). Taxonomy (NCBI): domain Bacteria; kingdom Pseudomonadati; phylum Pseudomonadota; class Gammaproteobacteria; order Pseudomonadales; family Pseudomonadaceae; genus Pseudomonas; species Pseudomonas sp. UBA7500. Next base: position 37,361 of record NZ_DLNW01000034.1, read on the forward strand.
CTCACGCCCAGGTCTGCCTTGAGGCCCTGCGACGGGTTCTCGTAGGCTACGGCCACGCCGACGCCGCTGTCCTTCTGCGAGCCGGGGCTGTCGATGTAGAAGTCCTCTGCTTCTGCAAGCAGGTCGGGTAGCGGCATGGCGAGTATGTTCCTGGCCATTTCGCTGGTGATCCCGCCAAAGCGCGAATTGGCGCTCAGCTCGTTTTTCACCCCCCCTGCGTTCAGCGACACTGGCGTGATGCGCAGGGCCAGTCGATCGTCGTTCCACGGCACGCTGATCTCCAGCGGCGCCTCCACATCGGTGATCTTGCCCAGCCCCGATTCGCTGTCGTTACCGCGGAAAGTGACACCCTGCTTGATTTGCGGGCTGCGCGCCTCGCGAATCGTATCCAGCTCGGTCTGCAGCGCGGCGCGCGGGTCGACCGGGGCCGGCGTGGCGAGCTGCGGCGTGGCCTGGCTGGCCGTGCGCAGGCCAGGTTCGCTGTCGCGACTGGCCAGCAGCACCGGTGCGTCGAACGCCTCATTGTCGCGGCTGCTGACCTGGGTCTGTGCCGGCTCGGGAATCTCGGCCAGCACCGTTTCGCTCAGGCGCGACTGCTTGCGCTGGCCCGGCTGGCCGACGAAGGGGTTGACGGCAATCGCCTGGCCGAAGGGGTTGAGCACGTTCTGCTCCGGCGGCGCCTGCAAGGCCAGGGCCTGGGCATACAGCTGCTCGGCCTTGGCCAGCTTGCCGCGGCCACGGTAATAGCCGGCAGCACTGGTGAGAATCTGCGGGTTCTGCGGGGCCAGTTGCAGGGCCTTTTCAACGGCGCGCTCGGCCTTGTCGGCATCGCCGGCCTGTACGAAGGCCTGGGCGGCGCCCATCTGCACGTCGGCATTGTCCGGGTACTGGCGCAGCAGCGGGGTGAACAGCTCCACCGCCTTGGCCGGGTTGCGGTTGTCCAGGTACATGCGCGCCAGCGACGACACTGCCTGCGGGTCTTGCGGGCGTTGCGCCAGGGCCGGGGCGAGGGTGTCGTAGGCGGCCACCAGGTCGCCCTTTTCACGCAGCAGGTCGGCCTGGCGCACGGTGTACTGGAACACCAGGTCGTCGTAGCTGCGCTGGTCGCCGGCCTGCAGTGGCTGGCTGCGCAGCTCGCGCAGAATCTGGTTCACCTGCACGTCGTCGCCGGCCTTGAGCAGTGCGCCGGCATAGGCCAGGCGCAGGGACGGGGAGGGCGTGCTGCTCTGGGCAATGGCGGTGCGCAGCATGCCCAGCGCATGTTCGGTCTGGCCGATATCGATATAGGTCGCGGCCAGCGCCGAGAGCATGCCGGGGTTGTTGGCCGCTGCCGGTTCGGCGCGTTGCAGCAGCTTCATGGCCTGTTGGCGCTGGCCCTGTTTGGCCAGGTCTGCCGCCTGGCGGGTCAGCAGGTGCAGTTCGATCTCTTCGGCCAGGGTGTGCATGGCGGCGCTGCGCTGGGCCGCGGGCACCTGCGCCAGGCTGCGCTGGGCCGACTGCCACTCGCCCAGGCGGCTGGAGAACAGCGCGCTGGCATACAGCGCCTCGGCCCGCTGCGGGTTGGCCTTGAGCATCTCGTCGATGGTCTGGCGCGCCTTGCCGGAGGCATCGCTCTTGAGGTAGACCTGCGCCAGGTCGTAACGCGCCCACACGTTCTGCGGGTCGTTGCGCACGGCCTCTTCCAGCGCCTTGCGAGCGCCGGCCAGGTCGCCACTGCGCTCGGCGTCGCGGGCCTGGCCTACGGCGATGGCCGCGCGCAGCACGCGCAGGTCGCCCAGGCGTTCGCGCTGGGCATCACTGAGCCCGTCGATCAGGCGCTGGCTTTCGCCCAGCTTGCCGTTCTGCGCCAGCACGCTGACCAGCCCGCGCAGCGCATCGGGGTTGCCGGCATCCAGGCTCAGGGCCTGGCGATAGGTGGTTTCGGCGCTGTCGAACTGACCCTGGGCGGCCTGCAGGTCGGCCAGGCTGACAGGCCCCTGCACCTGGCGCGGGTTCATCGCGATGGCGCGTTGCAGCAGCTCGCGGGCGTCTTGCGGATTGCCGGCGTCGCGGGCGGCATTGGCCTGGTCCAGCAGCACCCAGTAGCGGTTGCCTTGCAGGGCGCTCTGCCAGCGGCTGCTGTTGCCACGGCTGATGGCCTGCTTGAACAGTGCATCGGCGTCGCCCAGGCGGCCCTGGCGCTGGCGCACGATGCCCAGCCCGCCGAGGGCGTCGGCATCCTGCGCCTGCTCGCGCAAACGGGCCTGGAACGACTGCTCGGCCTGGGGCAGGTCGTTGGCGTCCAGCGCCTTGAAGCCACGCACCAGGTGGCTGTTCTGGCGTTGGACGGCGCTGGCCTGGCTGGCACGGGCACCGCTCTTGAGCTGGTTGCGGATCTCTTCGTCGTCCGGGTAGGCCTTGAGGTAGGCATCGAACAACGGCACCTCGGCGGGGCGCGGCGCACCCAGCCAGGACAGGCCCTGGCGCCAGCCCTCGATCGATTCACTGCCGATCACCGGGTCGTTGGCATAGGACGCCAGCCGGCGAATGCCCTCCACCCGCGTGCTTTCGTTGCGCAGCAGCAGCTTGGCCAGGTTGAGCTTGATCTTGGGGTTGTCCGGCGACTGGCCCTGCAGGCGCTCCAGGCCCTGGCGCGCTTCCTGCCAGCCGGTGGCGGTGTAGCCCAGGTAGCTGTAGAACTCCAGGCCCAGTTCGCCCTGGGGTGCACTGCCACTGAACAGCGTGCGGTATGCCGCCACGGCCTGATCCAGCTCGCCCGATTCGGCGAGTTGGCGGGCCTGCTCCAGTTGCGCGGTGTTATCGGCGCTGTGCAGGGCGATCTCCTGTTGCAGCAACAGGGTCTGACGCTCGCCGGGGTGCGCCTGCCTGAGCTGGTCGAGGTAGCGCTTGGCGCCCTGCGGGCGATTGCCATCAAGCTCCAGCAGGCCAAGGCCGTACAACGCGTCGGCCTGCTGCGGATCGATCAGCAGCAGCTTGCGCCATGCCTCGGTGGCGCGGGTGATGTCTTTGCGGGCCTGCCAGTATTGACCCTGTTCCAGCAGGACCTTGCCGTTCTCGCTGAGCTCGGCAAAGCTGCTGTTGTGGATCAGGGCGGCAAGCACCCCAATGGCTAGGGTTTGGCGGCGCGAGGGCATGAAGTCTCCCAGAGTGGTTGCAGCTTCCCGTCGTCGAGGAAGTGGTAACGATCATCCATGAAGCCGAGGGCGAACAGGCTCAGCACGAAGTCGTAGTAAGGGGGTTGTCTGGCCTGCAGCGCTTCGGGGCTCAGGCTTTTGCTCATCAGCTGGTCGACACGGGCACGCTGCTGTTCCTGCAGCCAGGGTTGCTGGCGCGCCTTGAAATACGGCAGCAGGGCGGCAGAAAAGCCGAACGGGCCATCGCCGCTGCTGGTGTTGGCCTGCACCTGCACTTTCTCTGGCGGTACGCCGTGGGTCGCGACACTGCGCGCCATGCCGTCGAGGCTGTCGAGGATCGGCTTGGCCAGTGGGTCCTTGGCCGGGGTCATGCCGGCCCACAGGTAGGTGCGGATGGCGTCGTAGCTGCCGGTTTCGCCCTTGACCGGGTCGATCACGAACAGGCCCTTGTCCGGGCCGGTGCCACGGTAGCCCACCCAGTCGGCCACATAGCCGTTGTGGCTCACGCCCTTGATCAGGCTGGCGGTGCTGCGGGCGATCTGGCTCCACGGCCCCTTGGGGTCGACCACCGCCAGGCGTCGCAGCACCGGCACCGGCAGGTAGCTGGGGTTGAGCTGCCAGAAGTGATCGGGCTTGGCAAAGCCCTCCACGCCGGGCAGCAGCATCATGCCCAGGCCCGGCAGCTCGGCCACTTCGCGGGCCTTGATATTGGCCAGCAGCTGGGCAGCCTGGGCGTTGTAGGCCGGGGTGTTCCACAGCCGCGCGGCCTCGCTCAGCGCGTAGGCGAACCACAGGTCGGCGTCCGAGGCCGAGTTGTGGTCCAGCAGGCGCCACTGGCCCTTGTCGTCCAGGCCCCAGATCCACCCCGGCAGGTTCTGCTTGATGTCGCCACCGGCAAGGTTGTTGCTGGCCCACAGCCAGAGCTTGTCGAAGCTGGCCTGGTCGTTGGCCACCAGGGCAAAGAACATCGCGTAGGACTGGCCTTCGGACGAGCTGTGCTGCTGCGGCGTGCTGGCATCGAGCACGCGCCCGTCGGGTTGCACGAAGTGCTGGCGAAACACCTGCCACAACGGCCAGGGGTCGGCCTGGCAGCTGTTGGCCTGGCTCACGCCGGGCAGCAGCAGGGTAAGGGCGCTGGCGCCCAGCAGGCGGCGCAGCAGCGAGCGCGGACGCCTGGCGGGCAACGGTGCGGTGTGTCCGGTTGGCAGAGGCATGCGATTACTCGATGTTGAGGCGACGTTTGGCCTGGGCGCGCAGCGAGAAGAACGCCACCAGGCTGACCAGGGCAACCCCCAGCAGGGTCAACAGCAGCAGCGCCGGTACATGCTGGGACAGCAGCCACTGGATGTAACGGAACGGCCCCAGGTGCCCCACGTAGTAGGCCTGCTCGGCCACCAGCGATTCGACATTCCTGCCGTTGATCACCACAAGGCTGCCTTGCAGTGCCTGGGTGTACTGTTCGCCGCCGATCAGGGCGTCGGTGACCTCCACCAGGTTCTGCGGCTGCGGGCTGGACAGCACCACCACGCTGCGCCCGCTCTTGAGCGGCGACTCGAACCCGGTGACGTACGAGCTGCGGTTCTCGCCGGTGAAGGTGAGCGCACCGCGCGCGGCGCGCAGGTTGGCCTTGGGATCGGGGCTGATCCATTCGCGCAGGCGCATCGGCAGGTCGGAGAACTCCACGTAATGCCTGGCGTCCTGGGTCCTGCTGGGCAGGTAGTCGGCCCAGGTCTTGAGCAGTGGCTGGTTGTCGCCGGAAGCCAGCACCAGCAGGTCCTTGTCGGCCAGGGCATCGACCTGGCCGGCCTGGGCCACGGTGACGGCGGTGGCCGGGTAGCCGGTGGAGTCGCCAAAGCGTCCGAGCACGGTGAGGTAGGCGCTCCAGTCGGCGCTGCCGGCGTTGTCGGGCAGTATCACCGCCGAGTCGGACAGGTCGGCCAGGCGCGTGAACGGGAAGCCGCTGTCCTTGAACACGCCCAGGTTGGGCATGGCGATGAAGTGGTCGTAGCCGCTCAGGTCCAGGGTGGAGTCCGGGTCGATGGCGCCGCGCATGTTGTCGATGATGATGTCGCGGCATTCACCCTGCTTGATGTAGTCGTACATGAAGCGGAACTGCAGGCGCGACTGCAGGGCGACCGAGTCCAGCGGCAGCAGCATGCTCGCCTCGCGGGCGATGCTGTCGTCTTTCTTCAGGGCTGCCAGCAGGCTGTCGCCGCCGCCCAGGCGCTCGATCGAGGGCAGGTTCATCGACTTGATGAAAGTGTCGTTGAAGCTCACCAGCAGCGAAGAGTTGGACGAGGTCTGCTGTGGGGTGTAGCGGTACTTGAGGTCCAGCCGGGCGCCCTGTTCGCGCCAGTTGAACAGGTCGGGTGGCAGGCGCACCGGCACGGTGATCATGCCGGGGTTGTAGCCCGACACATTGAGCTGACGCGGGTCGATCAGCTCGCCAAGGCGCACCGGGCGATCGGTCGGCAGCCAGTTGGGCGCGTCATACGGCTGGCGTGGCTGCAGCGCATTGACGGTGTCGATCTGCACGCTGGGGCCGGAGAAGCTGCGGTAGCCGATCACCAGGGCGGTGGCGGCGCGCTTGAGTTCGGCGCTGTCGCGTCCGGCGATGACCAGCAGCTTGCCGTGCGGGTCGTTGGGGTTGCTCACCAGCGACAGGGTCGGGCCCTTGAGGTCGGGCAGCGTCAGGCCCTCGACCTGGTTGGCCTCGGCGGTGTTGACCAGCACCACTGCGTTGCCGCTGGCGGGCAGGCTGTGCAGGTTGGTGGGGAAGTTTGCGCCACGGTAGCTGGCCAGTGCACCGATCCACGACGACACCGCGCCCGCCGCTTCGAGGGTGGTGTTGTCGGGGGCCACGGCAAACACGAACGGCAGGCTCAGGGCGCGTGGGTCGCGACGATCGAACAGCGGCAGCGGCAGCAGGGCCAGGTCGTTGGGCAGCACCACCGGCTTGACCTGCAGGCTCAACTGGCTTTCGTTGCTGATCTTGGCCCACAGGCTCGAATGCAGCGGGTCTTCGCACTGCATGGTGTAGTGGCCGATCAACTGCACGCCGAGCCGGTTGAACTCGGTGATCAGGTACGGCGGAATGTCGATCACCTGCTTTTGCAGGACGCCGGCGTTTTCCTTGGGCAACGGCAGGCTGGCGGCCACTTCGTCGTTGACCATGATGTTGATCTGCGAGAGGTCGCTGAGCAGCGCTGGCGAATAGGTGTATTGCAGGGTCAGTTGCGCGCCGGTCACCACCTCGTCGGCCCGCACGTCGAAGTTGACCGTGTCGGTCGACTCCACGCCACGCAGGCTCATGGTGTAGTTCTTGCCCAGCTGCTTGAGGCTGAGCTGGTACTTTTCGCCGGCCGCATCCGGTGCCGCCGGCGCCGTTTCGCTGGCGGCGGGCTCCGTGGCGGGCGCCGCTGCGCTGGCCGCGACCTCATCGGCCTGGGCAGGTTGCAGCAGGCTGCCCAGGCACAGCAGCGAGCCGGCGAGCAGACGGCGAGAACGGCGCGACAGGTTCACTTGTTGGTCGGTATGAAGCATGACGGTCATTGCGAGTCCAACGAAGGTTCGAGGTGGGTGGGGGCTTGCTTGCGCTTGTAGCGACGATGGCGCAGGGCGCTGAGGGTCGCCTGGGCCAGGTCCATGATGCCGCGCACGCCGATGCGGCTCACATCGTGCAGGGCGCTCAACGGGGTGTCGGGCTTGCTGCCACCCCAGGTTGCGGCCCAGGTATCGGCCCGCGAGAAGGTCAGGCGCACGAAGTCGCTTTGCTGGCGCAAGGTCAGCGGCTTGAACTGCACCCCGACCATGGCGCCACGGCTGAACACCACGGTGGCCGGCAGTACGCAGGCCTGCTGCTTGCGCATCAGGATCACCTGGATGTCCTGGCCCTTGTGCAGGCTCTGGCCCTCGGGAAGCTTGAAGCCCACGCCCTTTTGCGAGAAGTCCACGGTGGTGCAGTCGATGGTGGTGCCGTCGGCGGTCTGCACCTGAATCGGCAGCTCGGCGCGCACGCGCGGCTCGGAACGCACCTGGCGGGTTTCACTGGCAACCGCAACGGCAGCGCTGGTGATGATCACGTTGTAGATCGTCCAGGCCAGGTTGATGATGATGGTGATGGCCGCGGCCGGGTCGCCCCAGATCAGTTGCACCACACCGAACACCATGCCGATCAGGTTCAGGGTCAGCAGGATGATGTAGGGGCGCGCCAGCTCCCAGTCGAAGTATTCCTTGTCGATGATGCCGCCCTTGTCGGTAACGTTGAAGCCGCCGAGCTTGGGGTTGATCAGCGCCACCAGTACCGGGCGCATGATGTACCAGGCCAGCACCGACTCGTAGACCTCGTTCCAGAACGAATGGCGAAAGCGCCCCTGGATACGCGAGTTGGTCAGGCTGGCGTGGAAGATGTGCGGCAGTACGTAGGCGGTGATCATCAGCGCCGAGGCGTGGAAGATCTGCGCGCCGAAGATCAGGTACGCCAGCGGCGCGGTCAGGAAGACCAGGCGCGGCAGGCCGTAGAAGAAGTGCAGCATGGCGTTCACGTAGCACACGCGTTGGCCGAAGCTCAGGCCCTTGCCGATGAACGGGTTGTCGGTACGGAAGATCTGCGCCATGCCGCGTGCCCAGCGGATGCGCTGGCTGATGTGCCGCGACAGGCTCTCGGTGGCCAGGCCCGCAGCCTGGGGGATCGCCAGGTACGCGGTGTTGTAGCCCTTGCGGTTGAGCTTGAGCGCGGTGTGCGCATCTTCGGTCACCGTCTCGATGGCCACGCCGCCCACTTCCAGCAGGTGGCTGCGGCGGATCACTGCACACGAGCCGCAGAAGAAGGTGGCGTTCCACAGGTCGTTGCCGTCCTGCACCAGGCCGTAGAACAGCTCGCCCTCGTTGGGCACCGAGCGGAACGTGTCGAGGTTCTTCTCGAACGGGTCGGGCGAAAAGAAGAAGTGCGGGGTCTGCAGCAGGGCCAGTTTCGGGTCCTTGAGGAACCAGCCCATCGCCACCTGCAGGAAGGAGCGCGTGGGCACGTGGTCAGCGTCGAAAATGGCGATGTACTCGCCGTCGGTGACTTTCAGGGCCTCGTTGAGGTTGCCGGCCTTGGCGTGGACGTTGTCGGCGCGCACGATGTAGTTGACCCCGATCTGCCGGCAGAACTCGCGAAAATCGTCGCGGCGGCCATCATCCAACACGTGCACGCGCAGCTTGTCGCGCGGCCAGTCGATGGCCTGGGCGGCGAAGATCGTCAGCTTCACGATGCTCAGCGCTTCGTTGTAGGTGGGGATGAACACATCCACCGTGGGCCAGTCCTTGGGGTCCTGGGTAAGAATCTTGGGCTTGCGCTGCAAGGGCCAGGCGGTCTGCATATAGCCGAACGCCAGCACCACCAGGGCATAGAACTCTGCTGCCACCAGGCCGTAACCGAACACGATGTCCAGCCAGCTGTCGAAGCCCAGCGTGTCGGTGACGCGCCAGTACACATAACGCAGGGTGGCCACCAGCGACAACACCACCATGGCCAGCACCGGCAGGCGCCCGGGCAGCTTGCGCAGTATCAGCAGGCCGGCGAAGCACAGGGCGGCGAAGGCGAACTGGCGCTCCAGCTCCAGGGGGGCGGTGACCACGGCCACCAGCAGCAGGGCGCCGATCAGGCCGGCACCGATCTTCAGCGCGCGCAGCACCGGGGCGGGCCATTGCCCGAAGCGTTCGAGCCAGACATTCAAGCGCGCAACCGTGTTGGGCGCCTGCACTGCAGACGCCTGGTCTAAGGGGGCGGTCATGGGGTACCGGACTGTTGGTGGTGATGGGCGAGGTGGGCGCCAAGGGCATGCGCCACGTCGCGCAGGTCCTGGCAGGCAGGGCTGTCGGGCACCTTGACGAACGGATCGAATTCGAAGGCCTGGGCTTCGTCCAGGCTGTGGTCGAGACGGACCATGCCCAGCAGCTCGCGACCGATGCGCTGGCGCAATACCTGGCACATGTCCAGGTCCAGCGCGCGGGTGGGGTCGACCTTGTTGATCAGGTAGCCGCAGCGCGGCGCGGGGCTGCGCTGGTGCAGGGGCGCAAGCCAGGCCTGCAGTTCATCCAGCACGCGGTAGGCGGCTGGAGTCGGCAGGGTCAGGGCCACCACCTGGTCGGCCATCTCCAGCACTGGCGCAAGCCATGGGGTGGCGCCGGTGGGCAGGTCGATGATCAGTACGTCAGCGGGTGTCAGTGCCAGCGTTGCCAATTGCTGCAGCAGCCAGCTAGGCTGGTTGGCCAGGCGCTGCTCCAGGCTGCGCAACTGGGTGGCGTCGGCGTGCCCGAATGGCAGGCATTCGGCGGTCGAGTCGGGCACTGGGTGGCAGTGGATGCTCCAGGGTTCGTCGCTGTCGGTAGCCTGGCTCAGACCGGGGGCGGTACGCGGCAGCATCAGTTGGCTGGCGAGGCTGTTCTGCGGGTCCAGGTCCAGTGCCACCACGCGACCGTGCGGGCGCTCCAGCAGCTTGGCCAGCGCGGCGGCAAAGGTGGTCTTGCCCACACCACCCTTGGCCGAAACCACAGCGATGATGCTGGCCTGGGGGCGTGTCGGTGCCGGTTTGTGCATGGCATGCTCCAGTGCACCCTGATTCAGCCCCTGGGCCGTGGCATGGCGCAGGCGAGCCGCCGCTTCGAGTTGTTCACGCAGCGACAGGGGGGCGCCGGCGGGCTGTGCAGCCGGTTCGGGAGCGGGCGGTATACGCTTCACGGGCGCGGGCACCGCAACGACTGCCGGCGCAGGAGCTGGTGCCTGTACCGGCGCAGGCACCGATGCCAGGGTCGGCGGCAGCTTCAGGGCCGCCAGGGTCGCGGCCACCGGGGCAACCGGCTCGGGCGCGGCAGCAGGTGTGATCGGTTCAGCCACCGTCAGCGCGGGTTCGAGGTATTCGAACTCGGTGTCGATTTCTTTATAGCTGTCCGCACTTGCCCCAAACCTGGTGAACAGATTTCCAATGTCGTCTGCATGACTCATATGTGTAATCCCGGCCTACGGCTATCTGATCAACTGCTGGGGCAGATAAGGTCTGTCACACTGCTAGGATGCTAATGTGTGATATCAAACTGATAGTGTCAATATTTTGTTTATTTCTGGGCTGGTTTTTCGCATTTTCGCCGAGTTAAAAAAATACCGCCATAAGTTTGACTATTTTGTCGCTGCCTGTGCAGCGCATCTGCACGATGGATGCCGTTCTTGAACAAGGTCGGCACGAACGGCATAAAGCTTAGCCTAGCTTGTAGGAAATGACTGATAAGTCGTGCTGACATATATCAGTTTGTTTCACGATTGGCACATAGGTTACCAAGCTTTGCCTGGCGCGTGTTCAGTCAGAGGACAGGCAACCGGCCAGCCCGGGCCGTTGTCCGATCAACGGTGACTGGCCGGCGTGCCCATGCACGGCGGATGCATTTTTGCCCCTGCTCCGCTAGGATTAGCGGTCTTTGGTCTATCTATCCGACGGTTTTCGATGAGTTATCAGGTTCTTGCACGTAAATGGCGTCCGCGCTCGTTCCGCGAAATGGTCGGCCAGACCCATGTGCTCAAGGCCCTGATCAACGCGCTGGACAACCAGCGGCTGCACCACGCCTACCTGTTCACCGGCACCCGCGGGGTGGGCAAGACCACCATCGCGCGCATCATCGCCAAATGCGTCAACTGTGAAACCGGCATTACCTCGACACCGTGCGGCACCTGTTCGGTGTGCCGCGAGATCGACGAGGGGCGCTTCGTCGACCTGATCGAGATCGACGCCGCCAGCCGCACCAAGGTCGAGGATACCCGCGAGCTGCTCGACAACGTGCAGTACGCGCCAAGCCGCGGGCGCTTCAAGGTCTACCTGATCGACGAAGTGCACATGCTCTCCAGCCACTCGTTCAACGCCTTGCTCAAGACGCTTGAAGAGCCGCCGCCCTACGTCAAGTTCATTCTTGCCACCACCGACCCGCAGAAGCTGCCCGCCACCATCCTGTCGCGCTGCCTGCAGTTCTCGCTCAAGAACATGACCCCCGAGCGGGTGGTCGAGCACCTGAGCCATGTGCTCGGGGTCGAGAACGTGCCGTTCGAAGACGACGCCCTGTGGTTGCTGGGCCGCGCCGCCGACGGTTCGATGCGCGATGCCATGAGCCTCACCGACCAGGCCATCGCCTTTGGCGAAGGCAAGGTGCTGGCGGCGGATGTGCGCGCCATGCTCGGCACCCTCGATCACGGCCAGGTCTATGGCGTGCTCCAGGCCCTGCTCGAAGGGGACGCACGGGCCCTGCTCGAAGCCGTGCGGCACCTGGCCGAGCAGGGGCCGGACTGGAACGGCGTGCTGTCTGAAATGCTCAATGTGCTTCACCGCGTGGCGGTGGCCCAGGCGCTGCCCGAGGCGGTGGACAACGGCCAGGGTGATCGTGACCGCGTGCTGGCGCTGGCCGGCGCTCTGCCGGCCGAAGATGTGCAGTTCTATTACCAGATGGGCCTGATCGGCCGGCGCGATCTGCCGCTGGCCCCCGACCCGCGTGGCGGCTTCGAGATGGTGCTGTTGCGCATGTTGGCGTTCCGCCCGGCCGACACCGTCGATGCGCCGACACCGACGCTAAAGTCGACGGGGATCAGCCAGGCCACAGCTGACTCCCCACCCGCGGTGGCAGCGGTCGCCGCGCCGGTGGTGGCTGCACCGGTCGTGCCCACGCCCGTTGCCGAACCTGTTGCCCGCCCGCAGCCCGAACCCGAGCCGCCGGTGCAGGCTGCGCCAGTACTGCAAGCGCAGGTTGCCGAGCCGCCCGCGCCCGAGGTCGACCTGCCCTGGAACGAGCCGGCCGCGCCTGCGCCCGAGCTTGCTGCGGCGCCTGAACCCGAACCGGAACCCGAACCTGAACCCGAGGCGATTGCTGCGCCCGTGCCAGCCGCGCCCGCGCCGGCCATCGCGCATCACGATGAGCCACCGATCGCCGACCACGCCAGCTATAGCCCGGCGGGCATGGAGCGCGACGACGAGCCACCGCTGGACGAAGATTACTACGACGCCGAGATCGACCCGGTGGGCTACAGCTACCTGGACGAGCTGGCCAGCGAGACCGCGCCGGAGCCTGCACCGGAGCCCGAGCCAGAGCCTGCTGCGCAACCGGCCACCGGCCTGGCGTTGCAATGGCTGGAGATGTTCCCGCTGCTGCCGATTTCGGGCATGACCGGCAGCATCGCCGCCAACTGCACGCTGATCGCGATGGACGGCGACAACTGGCTGCTGCACCTGGACCCGGCGCACAGCGCCCTGTTCAACGCCACCCAGCAGCGGCGCCTGAACGATGCGCTCAACCAGCACCTTGGGCGTACCCTTAACCTGAGCATCGAGCTGATCCGCCCCGAGCAGGAAACCCCGGCCCAGGCCGCGTCGCGCAAGCGTGCCGACCGTCAGCGCGAGGCCGAGGCGTCGATCGAGAACGATCCGTTCATCCAGCAGATGATCCAGCAGTTCGGCGCCACCGTGCGTCACGATACTATTGAACCTGTCGACGCCCTGGTGGCCCAGGGCGAATAACCCGTTTACCCCAGCACCGCGGTCTGCCGCGGTGTGCCAAGTAACTTGATACCGAGGTGATTCCCATGATGAAAGGTGGCATGGCCGGCCTGATGAAGCAGGCACAGCAGATGCAGGAAAAAATGGCCAAGATGCAGGAAGAGCTGGCCAACGCCGAAGTGACCGGCCAATCGGGCGCCGGCCTGGTCAGCGTGGTGATGACCGGTCGCCATGACGTCAAGCGCATCAGCCTGGACGACAGCCTGATGCAGGAAGACAAGGAAGTGCTGGAAGACCTGATCGCTGCGGCCGTGAACGATGCGGTGCGCAAGGTCGAGGCCAACAGCCAGGAAAAGATGGGTGGCATGACCGCCGGCATGCAACTGCCGCCGGGCTTCAAGATGCCGTTCTGAGGCATTGCCTGCGTGACCCTCGGTGGGAGCACAGCCAGTCGGTTGTCGCTCCCATCGTCGTTTTTCCGTTCAACCGATGATCTGCCAGGCCTTTTACCATGAGCTTCAGCCCCTTGATTCGCCAACTGATCGACGCCTTGCGCACGCTGCCGGGTGTGGGTCAGAAAACCGCCCAGCGCATGGCCCTGCAACTGCTGGAGCGTGACCGCAGCGGCGGCGTGCGCCTGGCCCAGGCGTTGAGCCAGGCCATGGAGGGGGTGGGGCATTGCCGTCAGTGCCGCACCCTGACCGAGCAGGAGCTGTGCCCGCAGTGCGCCGATCCACGGCGTGACGACACCCTGCTGTGCGTGGTGGAGGGGCCGATGGACGTGTACGCGGTGGAGCAGACCGGTTATCGCGGCCGCTACTTCGTGCTCAAGGGGCATCTGTCGCCACTGGACGGCCTGGGGCCGGAGGCCATCGGGATTCCGCAGTTGCTGGCGCGCATTGCCGAGCAGGGCAGCTTCACCGAGGTGATCCTGGCCACCAACCCCACGGTGGAAGGGGAGGCCACGGCGCATTACATCGCGCAGCTGCTGGCGGACAAGGGGCTGGTGGCTTCACGCATCGCCCATGGTGTGCCGCTGGGCGGGGAGCTGGAACTGGTGGATGGCGGAACGCTGGCGCATTCGTTCGCGGGGCGCAAGCCGATCACGCTGTGACCGTGCCGGCCAATCGCGGGTCAAGCCCGCTCCTACAGGGGTTGCGTAACACCTTGTGGGAGCGGGCTTGACCCGCGATTGGCTGCACAGCGGCCCCATCAATATTCGCTGAGCGAAAACTCGGTCAGGCAGAACGTCTGCACCCCTGCCGCCTGCAGCTTCTGCGAGCCGCCCAGCTCCGGCAGGTCGATGATCGCCGCCGCCTCGAACACGGCCGCCCCCATGCGCCGTATCAGGCTGGCCGCTGCCAGCAGGGTGCCGCCGGTGGCGATCAGGTCATCCATGATCAGCACCGCATCGCCCTCGCACAGGCTGTCGGCATGCACTTCCAGAAACGCCTCGCCATATTCGGTCTGGTAACCCTCGGCCAGCACATCGGCCGGCAGCTTGCCCTGCTTGCGAAACAGGATCAGCGGCTTGTTGAGCTGGTGGGCAATGATCGAGCCGATCAGGAAGCCGCGCGCATCCAGCGCCCCGACATGGCTGAAGTCAGCCTCGACATAGCGTTCGATGAATTGGTCGGCAACGTGGCGCAGGCCCCGAGGGGACTGGAACAGCGGAGTAATGTCGCGAAAGATCACCCCCGGCTTGGGAAAGTCCGTTACCGGGCGGATCAGGGATTTGAGGTCGAACGCATCGGTCGGCATGGGGCAGGTATCCTGAAGGGCAAACGCCAGCCAGTATACCTGCTGCGCCAGGTGTCAGCTGTCCAGCGAGCCGCCGGCCAGGGCGCACAGCTGAATCGGGTCGATGATGCGTACTTCCTTGCCTTCGGCCTCGATCAGGCCGTTCTGCTGGAAGCGCGTGAACACCCGTGACACGGTTTCCACCGCCAGGCCCAGGTAGTTGCCGATCTCGTTGCGCGACATGCTCAGGCGGAACTGGTTGGCCGAGTAGCCGCGTGCGCGAAAGCGCGCCGACAGGTTGACCAGGAAGGTGGCGATGCGCTCGTCCGCAGTCTTCTTGGACAGCAGCAGCATCATCTGCTGGTCGTCGCGAATCTCGCGGCTCATCACCCGCATCAGTTGGCGACGCAGCTGCGGCAGTTGCACCGACAGCTCGTCCAGGCGCTCGAAGGGGATCTCGCACACCGAAGTGGTTTCCTGGGCCTGCGCCGATACCGGGTAGGCCTCGGTGTCCATGCCCGACAGCCCGACCAGTTCGCTGGGCAGGTGGAAGCCGGTGATCTGCTCCTCGCCCGCGTCGCTCAGGCTGAAGGTCTTCAGGGCGCCGGAGCGCACGGCGTAAACCGAGCCGAAGTTGTCGCCCTGGCGGAACAGAAACTCGCCTTTTTTCAACGGACGCCCGCGCTTGACGATTTCGTCCAGTGCGTCCATGTCTTCCAGATTCAGCGAAAGAGGCAGGCACAAGGGCGCCAGGCTGCAATCCTTGCAATGGGCCTGGTTGTGAGGGCGCAGTTTAACTGGCTCGGACATTTTCATTCGATCCTTCTGGGGAAAGCACACATAAGCCGTAAGGGTAACTCAGACGGCCGGGTTCAGGCCAGCGTGCGCGCTTTTGGTGCGTGCTGGGCTCAAGATCGGCGATGTTTGGCCGATGACCTGGAATAGTGTCCTTAACAGGAAAGACTGTCCATGCTCTCTATCGATTCAAATCCTCTGAATAGCGCTGCAACCCAACTCAAACCCCCTGTCGCCAAGACCAATGTCGACGGTGCCCAGAGCGCCCAACCGGCCGAGGCTCCTGCCAAGGAGGGGGTCAGGGTCAACCTGTCCCTGGCGGGCCTGCAGGCGTCCAAAAGCAGCGGTGGCAACAAGGACATCGAGGAAAGCGGTCTGCCCCAGACCATCCAGCAGACCCTCAAGACCATCCGCAAGCTGCAGCAGCAACTGGCTGAAAAGATGCAGCAGATGCAGGCCGTCATGCGAGACAACTCCCTGACCCCCGAGCAGATGCGGCAAAAGGTCTCATCGCTGCAGGGTGAGATCGCCACGCTGACGGGGGCAATCACCACCGCCACCGCCAACCTGAACAAGGCCATGAAGCAGGAGAACCTGAGCCTTGATCAGGTCGCGAAGGTGTTCGAGTTGATGGGCTGATTCAAATCACCCGCGAAAACCGCTGGCGGTTGTGCAGGTCCAGGTAGGCATCGAACACCATGCATACCGAGCGTACCAGCAGGCGCCCCGCCGGCAACACCTTGATCCCGTTGGCATCCAGGCTGATCAGGCCGTCCTTGGCCATGCCCAGCAGGGCAGGCCACTGCGCGTTGAAGTAACCGCGAAAATCGAGGGTGAAGGCGCGCTCGATGGTCTCGAACTCCAGTTCGAAATGGCAGATCAGCTGCTGGATCACCGCGCGGCGGATGCGGTCGTCCTCGTTGCAGATCAGGCCGCGACTGGTGGGCAGCTGCGAGGCGCCGAGGGTGTTCTGGTATTCGTTCAGATCACTGCTGTTCTGGCAGTACAGGTCGCCGATCTGGCTGATGGCCGACACGCCAAGGCCGATCAGGTCGCAGTGGCCGTGGGTGGTGTAGCCCTGGAAGTTGCGCTGCAGGGTCGACTCTTCCTGGGCAATGGCCAGTTCGTCGTCGGGCAGGGCGAAATGGTCCATACCGATGTAGCGATAGCCTGCCTCGGTCAGCTGCTCGATGGTGTTGTGCAGCATTTCCAGTTTCAGCGCAGGCGCCGGCAGGTCGCTGCTGTCGATGCGCCGCTGGGGCATGAAACGCTCGGGCAGGTGCGCATAGTTGAACACCGAGAGGCGGTCGGGCTGCAGCTTGATCACTTCCTCGACGGTGCGTGCAAAGCCTTCGGTACTCTGCTTGGGCAGGCCGTAGATCAGGTCGAGGTTGATCGAGCGAAACTGCAGGGTGCGCGCGGCCTCGATGATCGCGCGGGTCTGCTCCAGGCTTTGCGGGCGGTTGATGGCCCGTTGCACCACGGGGTCGAGGTCTTGCACGCCCAGGCTGACACGGTTGAAGCCCAGTTCGCGCAGCAGCCCCATGGTCGACCAGTCGGCCTCGCGCGGGTCGATCTCGATGCCGTAGTCGCCCGAATCATCATCCAGCAGGTTGAAGTGCTGACGCAGGTGCGTCATCAGCTGGCGCAGTTCGGCGTGGCTGAGGAACGTCGGTGTACCGCCGCCCAGGTGCAACTGCTCCACGGTCTGGCGCGGGTCCAGGTGGCAGGCGATCAGCTGGATTTCCTGCTCCAGGCGCTGCAGGTAGGGCTGGGCGCGACCGCGGTCCTTGGTGATCACCTTGTTGCAGGCGCAGTAGTAGCAGATGTTGGCGCAGAACGGCACGTGCACGTACAGCGACAGCGGGCGCGCGGCGCGGCGGCTGTCACGCAGGGCGTGCAACAGGTCGAACGAGCCGACCTGGCTGTGCAGTTGCACGGCGGTCGGGTAGGAAGTGTAGCGCGGGCCCGCCAGATCGTAACGGCGAATAAGGTCGGGGTCCCAGTGGAGGGCGTCGAGCATGGTGGCAGTCCCTGGAATGGCGGCAGTGTCCGGAGTCTAGGGAGCGTTGTGTCAGGGCGTGTTGATTTGTATCAACGGGTGTTCAGTGCCCCATGAGCCAGTGCTGGTGCGGCCCCGGCAGGGTCCACAGGCCGAACAGGATCACCAGCAGGCCCCCCGTCACGCGTACCCCGCGCTTGCGCAGCAGGGCGCTGGTGCGCTCGGCAGCCAGCCCCGTGGCCAGCAACACCGGCCAGGTGCCCAGGCCGAAGGCCAGCATCAGCAGGGCGCTGTGGGTGGCGTTGCCCTGGCTGGCGGCCCACAGCAGGGTGCTGTAGACCAGCCCGCACGGCAACCAGCCCCACAGCGCGCCCAGCAGCAGCGCGCGCGGCAGGCTCGACACCGGCAGCAGGCGATTGGCCACCGGCTGTATGTGCCGCCACAGGCCGCGCCCCAGGCTTTCGATGCGGGTCAGGCCGCTCCACCAGCCGGCCAGGTACAGGCCCATGCTGATCAGCAGCAGCGCCGCGAGCACGCGCATGCCGGTGGCCAGCGGGCCGCCCGCCACCGCCCAGCCGGCCAGGCCCAGCAGCAGGCCGGCAGCGGCATAGCTGAGGATGCGCCCCAGGTTGTACGCCAGCAGCAGCTGAAAGCGCCGGCTGCGCTGCGCCTTGGGAATGGCCAGGGTGAGTGCGCCCATCAGGCCGCCGCACATGCCCAGGCAGTGGCCGCCCCCCAGCAGGCCGAGGATCAGCGCCGAACTCAGCAGCGGCAACAGGTCAAGCATGGGGCGGGGCGCCGCTGTCGTCGGGCTTGCGCGGCTCGGCCTGGTCCAGGGCGGCCTGGTGCTTGGGGTCCTGGTCGTCGAACAGGATGCTGTGGGCCGGGCCTTCGAGGTCGTCGTACTGGCCGCTGTCCACGGCCCAGAAGAAGATGTACACGGCGATCGCGACGATCAGCAGCGCGGCGGGAATCATGACGTAGAGCGCGGGCATGGGGTCTCCGGGTCAGGCCGTCGCGGGGTGTGCGGCGTCGACGATAGGGGCGGTGGCAGGCAGCTCGCGGATGCGCGTAAGGCGCAGGGCGTTGAGCACCACGATCAGCGAACTGACCGACATGCCGACCGCCGCCCAGATCGGAGTGATCCAGCCCAGTGCGGCGAACGGCAGCATGAGGCCATTGTACAGGCCAGCCCACAGCAGGTTCTCGATGATTATCCGGCGCGTGCGGCGCGCCAGGCCGAAAGCCTGCACCAGCGCCTCCAGGCGGTTGGACAACAGCACCGCATCGGCGCTGGTCTTGGCCAGGTCGGTGGCCGAGCCCATGGCAATGCTGATGTCGGCCGCGGCCAGCACCGGCACGTCGTTGACCCCGTCACCCAGCATCAGCACCTTGTGTCCCTTGGCCTGCAGGGCCTTGAGCCGTTGCAGCTTGTCGTCCGGGCGCAGGCCGCCGACGGCCTGGTCGATGCGCAGCTCGGCGGCGACGCTGGCCACCATCGGCGAGCTGTCGCCCGACAGCAGCAGGGTCTGCCAGCCGCGGGCACGGCAGGCTGCCAGCAGGTCCGCGGCGTCGTGGCGCAGGCGGTCGTCGAGCACGAACCAGGCCAGCGGCCCGTGGCTGTCGCCCAGCAGCAGCCACTGCCCGGGTTCATCGGGCATCGCCGGCGCTGCGCTGTGGCTCAGGGCGCACACGAAGTCGGCCTGGCCGATGCGCAGGCGGCGGTTCTCCACCTGCCCCTCAAGACCCAGCCCCGGCGTGCTCTGCACGTCGTCGGCGACCGTGATGGTGCGCCCGAAGGCGCGGGCGATCGGGTGCTCGGAGCGGCTTTCGAGGGCGGCGGCGAGGGTCAGGCACTGGTCGGCGTCCAGCGTCCCCAGCGGGCGGATGGCGCGCAATGTCAGGCGCCCCTCGGTGAGGGTGCCGGTCTTGTCGAAAATCACCGTGTCGATCTGGTTCAGGCCCTCCAGCACATGGCCGCGGGTGAGCAGCAGGCCGAGCTTGTGCAGCGTGCCGGTGGCCGCGGTGAGCGCGGTGGGGGTGGCCAGCGAGAGTGCGCAGGGGCAGGTGGCGACCAGCATGGCCAGCACGATCCAGAACGCCCGCGAGGGGTCCAGTTCCCACCACAGCAGGCCGATGGCCGCGGCGGCCACCAGCGAGAACAGCAGGAACCACTGCGAGGCACGGTCGGCGATCTCGGCCAGGCGAGGTTTTTCCGACTGGGCGCGTTCGAGCAGGCGCACGATGGCCGACAGTCGGGTGTCCTGGCCCAGGGCCTGCACCTGCACGGTCAGTACGCTCTCGATGTTCAGCGTGCCGGCCGTCACCGCATCGCCGCGCTGGCGCGGTTGCGGCAGGTACTCGCCGGTCAGCAGCGATTCGTCGACGCTCGACTGGCCGTCGATGATGCGCCCGTCGGCGGGCAGCACCGCGCCCGGGTGTACCAGGACCCGGTCGCCGGTCTGCAGCTCGCGCAGCAGGATGCGCTGGCTGTTGCCGTCGGCATCCAGGCGCAGGCACGAGGCCGGCAGCAGGTTGACCAGTTGCGCGGTGGCTGCGGCGGTGCGCTCGCGGGCACGGCGTTCCAGGTAGCGCCCGGCCAGCAGGAACAGCGCGAACATGCCCACCGCATCGAAATACAGCTCGCCGCTGCCGGTGATGGCGGTCCAGATGCCGGCGAAGTAGGCCAGGCCGATGGCCAGCGACACCGAGACGTCCATGGTCAGGTGGCGGGTGCGCAGGTCGCGGGCGGCGCCCTTGAAGAACGGCGCGCAGCTGTAGAACACGATAGGCGTGGTGAGAAACAGTGCCACCCAGCGCAGGATGGTGTGCAGCTCCGGGCTCAGGTCGATGTTGAACTCGGGCCAGGTGGCCATGGTTGCCATCATGGCCTGGAACCACAGCAGGCCGGCCACGCCGAGCTGGCGCAGGGCGGTGCGGTTCTCGCTGGCCAACTGCTCGGCGGCGCGGTCGGCCTGGTAGGGGTGGGCGGCGTAGCCGATATGGCGCAGTTCACCCAACAGTTGCGAGAGCGGCAGCTGGCTGTCGGCCCATTGCACCTGCAGGCGATGGTTGGACAGGTTCAGTCGCGCCTCGGCCACCGCCGGCAGGTTGCGCAGGTGCTTTTCGATCAGCCAGCCGCAGGCGGCGCAACTGATGCCTTCGATCATCAGGGTGGTTTCAGCGAGTTCGCCGGTGTGGCGCACAAAAGGCTTCTGCACGTCGCTGCGATCGTACAGGGCCAGTTCGTCGACCAGTTGCACGGGCAGCGCGTCGGGGTTGGCGCTGGCTTCGCTGCGGTGCTGGTAGTAGCTTTCCAGGTTGCCGGCGACGATGGCTTCGGCCACGGCCTGGCAGCCGGGGCAGCAGAATGCACGGGGTTCGCCGAGTACCACGGCGGTGAAGTGGCTGCCGGCCGGGACGGGCAGGGCGCAGTGGTAGCAAGGCGTGGGGCTGGTCATTGTTATCTATCGCAGATGGGTGGTGACCTTGTCGCGGGTCAAGCCCGCTCCCACAGGGTGTTTGAGCACCGAAAACCCTGTGGGAGCGGGCTTGACCCGCGATTGCAGTCGACTCATTTCTCGAGGTGTTCAGCCCCTTGCAGCGCCTCGTCACCCAGCATCAGCGTGGTGTCGTGCGCCACTTGCTCTTCTTCGAACAGGCGCCATACCTGGCCCTTTTCGGTACCCAGCAGCTCGACGAAACGCCGGCCCTCGACCTTGTCGCTCAACTGCCCCAGGTAACGTCCGGGCTCGCTTTCGCTGCGGGTCAGCATGATCTTGCGGTCCTTCTCCGGCTGGGTCGGCGAGATCAGGTTCAGCTCCAGGGTCTGCGGCTGGCTGTCACCGCTCAGGCGCAGGTCCACTTCGCCGGTCAGCTCGTCCAGGTGCACGCTGGCCTTGAGCTTCAGGCTCTGCCCCAGCAGCTCGCGGTCCAGCGAGCGGTTGATGCCCTTGCCAGCCTCGTAGTAGTTGTCGTTGACCAGGTTGTCCGGGTTGTTCACCGCGATGGTCACCATGGTCAGGCTCAAGGTCACCGACGTGGCCAGCACGCCGATGATGATCCACGGCCAGAGGTGGTGGTGCCAGGGGCTGGAGGCGTTTGCAGGCATGTCTCTACTCTCTTAGCGAATGTTGGGGCCGATGAAACGGCTCTTGGCTTCGACCTGGGTGCCGTTGTCGTCGGCGTCCTTGAGGGTGAAGGTGACTTCGTTGGCAGTCGAAGGCAGATCTTCCGGTGCCATCGACAGTTGTACCGGCAGGCTGACGATATCGCCGGCCGCCACGCGGATCTCCCGCGCGCCTTCGAGCTTGAGGTCCGGCAGGCCGGAGGCATCGAGCACGTACACGTGGTCGCGCTGGTCCTTGTTCATCACCTTGAGGCTGTACACGTTCTCGATGCGGCCCTGGGCGTTCTCGCGGTACAGCACGCGGTCCTTGCTCACGTCGAAGCCCACCAGCGGGCGCATGAGGAAGGCGGTGGCCAGCAGGCCGATCATCACCAGCAGCACCACGAAGTAGCCGATCAGGCGCGGGCGCAGCATGTGCGTCTTCTGCCCCGACAGGTTGTGCTCGGTGGTGTAGCTGATCAGCCCGCGCGGGTACTCCATCTTGTCCATGATGGTGTCGCAGGCATCGATGCAGGCGGCGCAGCCGATGCACTCGATCTGCAGGCCGTCGCGGATGTCGATGCCGGTCGGGCACACCTGCACGCACATGGTGCAGTCGATGCAGTCGCCCAGGCCCTTGGCCTTGTAGTCCATGTCCTTCTTGCGCGGGCCGCGGGTTTCGCCGCGACGCGGGTCGTACGACACGATCAGCGTGTCCTTGTCGAACATCACGCTCTGGAAGCGCGCATACGGGCACATGTAGATGCACACCTGCTCACGCAGCCAGCCGGCGTTGCCGTAGGTGGCCAGGGTGAAGAAGCCGACCCAGAAGTAGGCCCAGCCGTCGGCCTGGCCGGTGAAGAATTCGATGCTCAGTTCGCGAATGGGGCTGAAGTAGCCGACGAAGGTCATGCCGGTGACGAAGCCGATGCTCAGCCACAGGCTGTGCTTGGCCAGCTTGCGCAGCAGCTTGTTGGCGCTCATGGGCGCCTTGTCGAGCTTGATGCGCTGGTTGCGGTCGCCTTCGGTGACCTTCTCGCACCACATGAAGATCCAGGTCCACACGCTTTGCGGGCAGGTATAGCCGCACCACACGCGCCCGGCGAACACGGTGATGAAGAACAGGCCGAAGGCCGCGACGATCAGGATGCCCGAGAGCAGGATGAAGTCCTGGGGCCAGATGGTGGTGCCGAAGATGTAGAACTTGCGCTCGGGCAGGTTCCACCACACGGCCTGGTGCCCGCCCCAGTTCAGCCAGACGGTACCGAAGTACAGCAGAAACAGGAGGGCCCCGCCGGCCATGCGCAGGTTGCGGAACAGGCCGGTGAAGGCGCGGGTGTAGATCTTTTCCCGTGCGGCATAGAGGTCGACGCCGCCGGCATCTTTCTTGGCAGGTGGGGTGACGTCATGTACTGGAATCTGTTTGCTCATCATTGAGTCCCACGGCAGTGGAAAAGTGCCGCGGCCAGTACATGCCGACCGCAGTCAGAAGTTGTTGCTGCTCTAGGGCGCATGATACGCCTGTCATTGCGGTACAGGGTGCAGTGCGACCTTTGGTCGCGTTGGTTAGTGGCGGGCGATAGTGTAGTGGAGCTTGTCAATTGACCTGAGTCACGTGGGTGGCAGATCCGGCCCCTTGGCCGGCTTGCCGGCAGAAGGGGCCTGCGCCAATAAAAAGGCCCCGCCAGCAACACTGGCGGGGCCTTTTCACAGCCGGGGCATGTTCACTGCGCTTCGGCGGTTTTCTCTGGCTGGTGCGACAGGCTGTAGACATAGGCCGCCAGCAGGTGGACCTTGTCGTTGCCCTGAATGTCCTGCTGCGCCGGCATCTGGCCCTGGCGGCCGTAACGGATGGTCTGCTGCAGCTGGGCGTAGCTCGAGCCGTAGATGAACGCCTGCGGATGGGTCAGGTTGGGCGCGCCCATCGCCGGGGTGCCTTTGCCTTCCGGCCCGTGGCAGGCCACGCAGTTGGCGGCGAACAGCTTCTTGCCGTTTTCCACGTCGGCCTTGGCGTCCTTGGGCAGGGTGCGGCCATCGAGGTTGGTCAGCACGAACCCGGCCACATCGGCCACGCCCTGCTCGCCGATCACTTCGGCCCACGCCGGCATCACGCCGTGACGACCGCCCATGATGGTGGCCTTGATGGTCTCGGGCTCGCCGCCCCAGCGCCAGTCGTCGTCGGTCAGGTTGGGGAAGCCGTAGGAGCCCTTGGCGTCGGAGCCGTGGCATACCGAGCAGTTGGAGGCGAACAGGCGGCCACCCATCTTCAGGGCTTGCGGGTCCTTGGCCACTTCTTCAATTGGCATCGCTGCAAATTTGGCGAAGATCGGCCCGAACTTGGCATCCGAGCGCGCCATTTCCTTTTCCCACTCGTGCACGCCGGTCCAGCCCGACTCGCCGTTGGCAAAGGCCACCTTGTTTTCGTTGTCCAGGTACTGGTAGCCCGGCAGCAGGCCTTTCCAGTTGCCCAGGCCCGGGTACAGCACCAGGTAGCCCAGGGCGAACACGATGGTGCCCACGAACAGCATGAACCACCACTTGGGCAGCGGGTTGTCGTATTCCTCGATGCCGTCGTAGGCGTGGCCCACGGTTTCTTCGGTGGTTTCGCTGCGCTGGCCCTTGCGGGTGGACAGCAGCAGCCAGGTCAGGGCAAAGATGGTACCCAGACTCAGAACGGTGACGTACAGACTCCAGAAGGTAGTCATTCTTTGTTACTCCTAGAAGCGCTCGCTTGCGCTTGCTCGACGTGCTTGCTGGCTTCGGGATCATCCGCGAAGGGCAGCATGGTCGCTTCGTCGAACTCGGACTTGCGCCGAGAACTGAATACCCACAACGCCAGGCCGATGAAGGCCACCATCACCACGACGGTGCCCAGGCCACGAATCATCCCGATATCCATCAAGGTCACCGTTTGCTTTTGATGATGGTGCCCAGCCCTTGCAGGTAGGCAACCAGAGCGTCCATTTCAGTCTTGCCCTTGACCGCGTCGCGGGCACCGGCGATGTCCTCGTCGGTGTAGGGCGTGCCGAGGGTACGCAACACTTCCATTTTCCTGGCGGTCAGCTTGCCGTCGAGGGTGTTCTCCACCAGCCACGGGTAGGCCGGCATCTTCGACTCCGGCACCACGTTGCGCGGGTTGTACAGGTGCGCGCGGTGCCAGTCGTCGGAGTAGCGGCCGCCGACGCGGGCCAGGTCAGGCCCGGTACGCTTGGAACCCCACAGGAACGGGTGGTCCCATACGCTTTCACCGGCTACCGAGTAGTGGCCGTAGCGCTCGGTTTCGGCGCGGAACGGACGGATCATCTGCGAGTGACACTGCACGCAGCCTTCACGGATGTAGATGTCGCGGCCTTCCAGCTCCAGCGCGACGCGGGGCTTCATGCCCTCGACCGGCTTGTTGGTGACGTCCTGGAAGAACAGCGGGACGATCTGGGTCAGGCCGCCGATGCTCACGGCGATGACCATGAAGAAGGCCAGCAGGCCGATATTCTTCTCGACTACTTCGTGCTTCATCAGTGAGCTCCAACGACAGCGATCTGAGCGGCGGCTTCAGCTTCGGCCGGCTGCGAGGCGCGGACGGTGCGCCAAACGTTGTAGGCCATCAGCAGCATGCCGGAGGCGAAGAACGCACCGCCCAGTGCACGCACGATAAAGCCCGGGTGGCTGGCCTGCAGCGCTTCGACGAAGGAGTAGGTGAGGGTGCCGTCGTCGTTGATGGCGCGCCACATCAGGCCCTGGGTGATGCCGTTGACCCACATCGAGGCGATGTACAGCACGGTGCCGATGGTCGCCAGCCAGAAGTGCGCGTTGATCAGGCCCACGCTGTGCATCTGCACGCGGCCATAGATTTTCGGAATCATGTGGTACAGCGCGCCGATCGAGATCATCGCTACCCAGCCCAGAGCGCCGGCGTGTACGTGGCCGATGGTCCAGTCGGTGTAGTGCGACAGCGAGTTGACGGTCTTGATCGCCATCATCGGGCCTTCGAAGGTCGACATGCCGTAGAACGCCAGCGACACCACCAGAAAACGCAGGATCGGGTCGGTGCGCAGCTTATGCCAGGCGCCCGACAGGGTCATCATGCCGTTGATCATGCCGCCCCAGCTCGGGGCCAGCAGGATGATCGACATCGCCATGCCCAGCGACTGCGCCCAGTCGGGCAGTGCGGTGTAGTGCAGGTGGTGGGGGCCTGCCCAGATGTACAGGGTGATCAGCGCCCAGAAGTGCACGATCGACAGGCGATACGAGTAGATCGGGCGTTCGGCCTGCTTGGGTACGAAGTAGTACATCATGCCCAGGAAGCCGGTGGTCAGGAAGAAGCCTACGGCGTTGTGGCCGTACCACCACTGGATCATCGCGTCGGTCGCGCCCGAGTAGGCCGAGTACGACTTGAACAGGCTGACCGGCAGCGAGGCGTGGTTGACGATGTGCAGCATCGCGGTCACCACGATGAAGGCACCGTAGAACCAGTTGCCCACATAGATGTGCTTGGTCTTGCGCTTGACGATGGTGCCGAAGAACACCGCACCGTAGGTAACCCACACGATGGCCAGCAAAATGGCGATAGGCCATTCCAGTTCTGCGTATTCCTTGGTCGTGGTGTAGCCCAGCGGCAGGGTGACCAGCGCGCCGACGATCACCGCTTGCCAGCCCCAGAAGGTGAAGGCCGCGAGGCTGTCGGAAATCAGTCGCGTCTGGCAGGTTCGCTGCACGACATAGTAGGAAGTGGCAAACAGTGCGCACCCACCGAAGGCGAAGATCACCAGGTTGGTGTGCAGGGGGCGCAGGCGTCCAAAGCTCGTCCACGGCAGGTCCAGGTTCAGCTGAGGCCAGACCAGTTGCGAGGCGATGAAGACACCGAGGCCCATGCCAAGGATCCCCCAGACCACCGTCATGATGGCGAACTGGCGGACGACCTTATAGTTATAAGCAGTCGGACTGATTGCTGTGCTCATTCTAAGGTTCCACGGTTTGGGTGTTTTTGTTGGTTAAAAAATCGGCGCAAGTATGTATAAACCGTGTGGTTATTGCAACGCGATGGAAATCGCGCCGCACCTTGCGAAGGCCGATTTTACGGCGTTTCCAGCCGATTGGCGGTGGGAATTGTACACAATCGCAAGGCGATAATGTGCACCATTATTCCGCTTTCGTTGTGCACGCATTAAGCTGCCTTGGCACTATCGTCCTGCGTGGTCAGGGCAGGCAATTCGCACTTGGGCCGGGATCCATCAGCCTTTGGTGGTGGCTCGCGAACAGAAAGTGCGCCAAAAAGGTGCATTCAGGTGCAAGACTTCAAGCCACTGTGGCAACAAGCTTAGTCTCGATCAGGGGGGGTGCAAGGCGGGTGTGCGGCGGGGTGCGACACTTGGTCGCAAGGGGCGGTGGGAACCGCCGCACCGTTGTCGATGCGGCGGTTTGAGTCAAGGCTCAGTTACATCATCGTTTCACTTGGCAGTTACGTTCTCTGCCGGTTGCGACAGGCTGTAGACATAGGCCGCCAGCAGGTGGACCTTGTCGTTGCCCTGAATGTCCTGCTGCGCCGGCATCTGGCCCTGACGGCCGTAACGGATGGTCTGCTGCAGCTGGGCATAGCTCGAACCGTAGATGAATGCCTGCGGGTGGGTCAGGTCAGGTGCGCCCATCGCCGGGGTGCCTTTGCCTTCCGGTCCGTGGCAGGCCACGCAGTTGGTGGCGAACAGCTGCTTGCCGTTTTCCACGTCGGCCTTGGCGTCCTTGGGCAGGCTGCGGCCATCGAGGTTGGTCAGCACGAACCCGGCCACATCGGCCACGCCCTGCTCGCCGATCACTTCGGCCCAGGCCGGCATCACGCCGTGACGACCGCCCATGATCGAAGCCTTGATGGTTTCCGGGTCACCGCCCCAGCGCCAGTCATTGTCGGTGAGGTTGGGGAAGCCGTAGGCACCCTTGGCGTCCGAGCCGTGGCACACCGAGCAGTTGGAGGCGAACAGGCGACCGCCCATTTTCAGCGCCTGCGGGTCCTTGGCCACTTCCTCCACCGGCATGGCGGCGAACTTGGCGAAGATCGGCCCGAACTTGGCGTCGGCGCGGTCCATTTCCTTTTGCCACTCGTTGGCGCCGGTCCAGCCGTTCTCGTAGCCGGGCAGGATGCCTTTCCAGTTGCCCAGGCCCGGGTACAGGATCAGGTAGCCCACCGAGAACACCAGGGTGCCGACGAACAGCCAGAACCACCACTTGGGCAGCGGGTTGTCGTACTCCTCGATGCCGTCGAAGCTGTGGCCCATGGTCTGGTCGGTGGTGCCCTTGCTCTGGCCCTTGCGGGTGCTGAGCAGCAGCCAGGTCAGGCCGATCAGGCTACCGATGGTCAGTACGCAGATGTACGTACTCCAGAAGGTGGTCATTGCCCGTTACTCCTCGATTCGGATTCTTTGGCGGCAGGTACAAGGCGATCGTCGGCGAACGGCAGCAGGCTCGCTTCGGCGAACTCGCGGTCACGCCGGCCGCTGAACACCCACAGCGCCAGGCCGATGAAGGCGATGGCTACCAGCAGGGTGCCCAGGCCGCGCAACTGGCCGATATCCAGTGTGAAGTCCATGGCGCTTACCTCTTGTTCTTGATCGCGGTGCCGAGCACCTGCAGGTAGGCGACCAGCGCGTCCATCTCGGACTTGCCCTTGAGCGAGGCCACGGCGCCGGTGATATCGTCGTCGCTGTAGGGCACGCCCAGGGTGCGCATCACGCGCAGCTTGGTCTCGGTATGGCTGCTGTCGACCGGGTTGGCCACCAGCCACGGGTAGGCCGGCATCTTCGACTCGGGTACCACGTTGCGCGGGTTGTACAGGTGCGCACGGTGCCAGTCGTCGGAGTAGCGGCCGCCGACGCGGGCCAGGTCAGGCCCGGTACGCTTGGAGCCCCACAGGAACGGGTGGTCCCACACGCTTTCACCGGCTACCGAGTAGTGGCC
The DNA here is from genome assembly GCF_002478435.1 of Pseudomonas sp. UBA7500. Lineage (NCBI taxonomy): Bacteria > Pseudomonadati > Pseudomonadota > Gammaproteobacteria > Pseudomonadales > Pseudomonadaceae > Pseudomonas > Pseudomonas sp. UBA7500. Next base: position 65,594 of record NZ_DLNW01000034.1, read on the forward strand.
GTAGCGTTCGGTTTCGGCGCGGAACGGGCGGATCATCTGCGAGTGGCACTGTACGCAGCCTTCACGGATGTAGATGTCGCGGCCTTCCAGCTGCAGCGCGGTGTAGGGCTTCATGCCTTCGACCGGCTTGTTGGTGACGTCCTGGAAGAACAGCGGGACGATCTGGGTCAGGCCGCCGATGCTGACGGCAAACACCATCAACAGCACCAGCAGGAAGACGTTCTTCTCGATTACTTCGTGTTTCATCAGGTTCTCCTCAGGCCAGCTGCGCAGTGGCGTTGGCGGTCTCGCCCGCTGGGGCACGCACGGTGCGCCAGGTGTTCCAGGCCATCAGGAACATGCCGGTGAGGAAGATCGCACCGCCCACGAACCGCACGATGAAGCCAGGGTGGCTGGCCACCAGGGTTTCGACGAAGGAGTAGGTCAGGGTGCCGTCGGCGTTGACTGCACGCCACATCAGGCCCTGGGCGATGCCGTTGACCCACATCGAGGCGATGTACAGCACGGTGCCGATGGTCGCCAGCCAGAAGTGCGCGTTGATCAGGCCCAGGCTGTACATCTGCTCGCGGCCGAACACTTTCGGGATCATGTGGTACAGCGCGCCGATCGAGATCATCGCTACCCAGCCAAGGGCGCCGGCGTGTACGTGGCCGATGGTCCAGTCGGTGTAGTGCGACAGGGCGTTGACGGTCTTGATCGCCATCATCGGGCCTTCGAAGGTCGACATGCCGTAGAACGCCAGCGATACCACCAGAAAGCGCAGGATCGGGTCGCTGCGCAGCTTATGCCAGGCGCCCGAGAGGGTCATCATGCCGTTGATCATGCCGCCCCAGCTGGGCGCCAGCAGGATCAGCGACATCACCATGCCCAGCGACTGCGCCCAGTCGGGCAGGGCGGTGTAGTGCAGGTGGTGCGGGCCGGCCCAGATGTACAGGGTGATCAGGGCCCAGAAGTGCACGATCGACAGGCGATACGAGTACACCGGGCGCTCGGCCTGCTTGGGCACGAAGTAGTACATCATGCCCAGGAAGCCTGCGGTCAGGAAGAAGCCTACGGCGTTGTGGCCGTACCACCATTGCACCATCGCGTCGGTGGCGCCGCCGTACAGCGAGTACGACTTGGTCAGGCTGACCGGGATTTCCAGGTTGTTGACGATATGCAGGATCGCCACGGTGATGATGAACGCACCGAAGAACCAGTTGCCCACGTAGATGTGCTTGGTGGTGCGCTTCATCAGGGTGCCGAAGAACACCACGGCGTAGGCCACCCAGACGATGGTGATCAGGATGTCGATCGGCCATTCCAGTTCGGCGTATTCCTTGGAGCTGGTATAACCCAGCGGCAGGCTGACGGCCGCGAGCACGATCACCAGTTGCCAGCCCCAGAAGGTAAAGGCGGCAAGGCGTGGCGAGAACAGCACGGTCTGGCAGGTACGCTGTACCGAGTAGTAGGAGGCGGCGAACAGTGCACAGCCCCCGAAGGCGAAGATCACCGCGTTGGTGTGCAAGGGGCGCAGGCGCCCGAAGCTGGTCCACGGGAGGTCGAAGTTGAGTGAAGGCCAGACGAGCTGCGCGGCGAGAAAAACGCCGAGCCCCATCCCGACGATTCCCCACACCACCGTCATAATGGCGAATTGGCGGACCACCTGGTAGTTGTAGGCGGTACTGCTGGTTGTGTTCATGTATGGGTTCCCATCCACGGTTATAGGCAGGCTAAACAGCGAGGCAAGCATGAGTAATGGGCAAGTGGCCGGTATTGACGGGGATCAATGGGCGCAGTGGGTCGAACAACGCGGCTGGTTGTACGATGCCCCGCAAAATCAGGCAGATGCGTCGCCCCTGGGGTGCCTGATCCTGGCCCACGGCGCGGGCGCACCCATGGACAGCGCGTTCATGACCGACATGGCGCAGAGGCTTGCCGCGCAAGGGCTGGCGGTACTGCGCTTCGAGTTTCCCTACATGGCCCAGCGCCGGCTCGATGGTGGCAGAAGGCCGCCAAACCCCCAGGCCCGCCTGCTCGACTGCTGGCGCGAAGTGGTGGCCCAGGTGCGACCATTGGTCGCTGGGCCGCTGGTGATCGGCGGCAAGTCCATGGGCGGGCGCATGGCCAGCCTGGTGGCGGACGAACTGGGGGTGGATGCGCTGGTGTGCCTGGGGTATCCGTTCTATGCCGCAGGCAAGCCCGAGAAGCCGCGGGTGGCGCACCTGGCCGAACTGAAGACGCCAACCCTGATCGTGCAGGGCGAGCGTGATGCGCTGGGCAATCGCGAGACGGTGGAGGGGTATGCACTGTCGTCAGCCATCGAGCTGTGCTGGCTGGTGGCAGGGGATCATGACTTGAAGCCGCTGAAGGCCTCGGGGTTCAGCCATGCGCACCACCTGGGGGCGGCGGCGGACAGCATCGTGGCGTTTTTACGCTGATGGCCGCTTCGCCGGCAAGGCCGGCTCCTGCAACGACCGCAGTCCCCTGCAGGAGCCGGCCTTGCCGGCGAAGCCTTTGAATCAGTCGCGGTATTCGCACAGGTAGGCGGTATCGACCTTCACCTGCAACTGGAACTTGCTGTCGGCCGGCACATTGAACTGGCTGCCGGCGGTAAAGGTTTCCCAGTTGTCGCTGCCCGGCAGCTTGACGATCAGGGCGCCGGACACCACGTGCATGATCTCGCGCTTGGCCGTACCGAACTCGTACTCGCCCGGGGCCATCACGCCGACAGTGGCCGGGCCTTCGGCGCTGGTGAAGGCGATCGACTTGACCGTGCCATCAAAGTACTCGTTGACCTTAAACATGGGCGACTCCTGAAAGGGGCAAAAAAGGGCTGGCCAGTATGCCCAAGCCTCCCGGTGGCGTCATCCGCTTTCAGGCGCCCTGGGCCGGCAGGCTCAGCGGCAGCAGGCGTGCGGTATTGCGCGCATCTTCCAGGGCGCGGTGCTGCTGCCCGACAAACTGCAGCCCGGCCAGGGCCAGCGCGCCCTTGAGCCCGGGCGGGCGTTTCAGGTGGCGGGCCTTGGCGAAGCGCTGCTTGAGGTTGAGGTGGCAGGTGTCGGCCAGCAGGCTGTGCACCTGGTGCACCTGCCATTCCTGCAGCAGCTGGCGGCGATCGTAGTCGCCCCAGCTGACCCAGCCCTGCAGGTGCGCCTGCTGATGCTGCAGCCAGTGCTCGAACCCGTCCCACACCTTGGCAAAGGAGGCGGCGGCGTCGATGTCCGTCTGGGCGATATGCGTCAGCTCACGGCAAAAGGGCGTCAGCAGCGGGCGCCGCCGGGGTTTGACGAAGCGCTGGAAGTGGTCCACCTCGCGGCCTTCGCGGTTGACCAGGCTGGCGCCGATCTCGATGATTTCCATGTCTTCGATCGGCCAGCCACCCTCGTCGGTGGTAGCTTCCAGGTCGATCACCAACCAGTGGCCCATGGCAGGCTCCTTGACAGATACTCGCCTGAGCGTAGCCAATCTGTGGCCTGTGCGGTATCCCGTGGCCATTTGCCTGATGGTTCTGCCAGTTGTGCAAGCGTAGGAAAACGCCTAGTTTAGGCGCGAACCCGTAAAGAGTGTGTTGCCTTGAGTTCAGCGTCACTGCCACAGGTCGTGCTCTCCCTGTCGATGCTCGCGGTGGCGTGGCTGACCACACCGGCGTGTGCCCAGGAGCAGATCAGGATCGGCGCAGCGCACTTTCCGCCGTACACCGTCAATCCCGAACGCGATACCGGCAGCGGCCTGCTGGCGCAGTTGATCCAGGCCTTGAACGCGCTTCAGGACACCTACCATTTCACGCTGGTGCCCACCTCCATACCGCGACGCTTTCGCGACTTCAACGAGGGTCGCATCGACATGGCGATCTTCGAAAACCCTGACTGGGGCTGGAAAGGCATCGACTTCGTCAAGGTCGATCTCGGCCTCGAAGATGCCGAAGTCTTCGTCACGCACAATATCGAAGGCCGCGGCCAGGGCTACTTCGACAGCCTGCAGGGCAAGCGCCTGGCGTTGTACAGCGGCTATCACTACGCCTTCGCCGGTTTCAATGCCGACGCCAGGTACCTGCAGCAAACATTCGGCGCCACCCTGACCTATTCCCACGACAGCAACCTGATGATGGTGCAGCGCGACCGCGCCGACGTGGCCTTGGTGACCCGTTCGTACCTGTACGACTTTCTGGCGCGCCACGAGGATTACCGAGGCCAGTTCCTGGCCTCCGAGCGTACCGACCAGACCTATCACCATTACGCACTGCTGCGTCCCCAGGCACCGATCAGTGGCGAGGCCTTTGCCCGCCTGTTGCAGCAACTGCACGAGAACGGCCAGTTGCAGGACATCTTCGGGCCTTACCAGATCGGTGTCAGCGCGGCCCATTCGCCCTAAATTCGCCCACGGTTTTCACGTCAACAGCAGTGAGATTGTCTCTTCCACTTCGTGAGCCCAAGACCATGCCTTCCGATACCGCAACCTGCGCGTTGTCCCTGCCGCGCTGGCGCAGCCTCAGCGCCGATGAAACCGACTGCCACCTGAGCCTGGTGCTCGAAGACACGCCATTGGTGCGCCTGCGTCTGGAGCGCGGTGACGACCTCAACGTGCACCTGCAATACACCTGCCCCGAGCGCCCACAGCAGGCGTTGTGGGCCGCGTGCTACTGGCTGTTTTCCCGCGATCCGGGGTGTCAGCGCCTGTGCTGGCATCTGGCGCAGGAGCCCGAGGCGGCACTGGCCAGCGGCCTGCTGGTGGCCGACGAACAGGCGGGGCGCTACCGCTGCGAGCGCACGCTGTTCTGGCAGTTGCCGCAACCGTGGCTGGGCGAATCGCTGTCGGGCGTGTACCCGCAGCAGATGCAGATCAGTGCCGGCAAGCGTCATCCGCGCCGTGCGCCCAAGCCGCGGGGGGAAGTGTATCGGCGCTTCGATGCGCGGCTGGGGGCCTGGATCTCGTTGCGGACCCTGGAAATCGACCACGACCTGGAGCGCTTCAACCGTTGGCAGAACAACCCGCGGGTGCTGAGCTTCTGGCAGGAGGGCGGCAGCCTCGAACAGCACCGCGACTACCTGAGCAAGCTTGAGGCCGACCCGCACACACTGACCCTGATCGGCTGCTTCGACGACCAGCCGTTTGCCTACTTCGAAGCCTACTGGGCCAAGGAGGACCGGATTGCACCGTTCTATGCGGCCGACGACTACGACCGTGGCATTCACATGCTGGTAGGGGAGCAGACGCACCGCGGGCCGCACAAGGTGGCCAGCTGGCTGTCGGCGCTGGTGCACTACCTGTTCCTGGACGACCCGCGTACCCAGCGCGTGGTGGCCGAGCCTCGGGCCGACAATGCCAAGATGATCGGCTACATGCATGACCAGTGCTTTCACTGCGAGAAGGAATTCGACTTCCCGCACAAGCGTGCGGCGCTGATGATCCTGGGGCGCGAGCGCTTCTTCGAGCGCTGCAGGCTGGTATAGGCCGGCACCCGATCCTGTAGGCGCCGGCGTTGCCGGCGAACCAGCACAAGGCGCTCGTGCTGCCGGACACCCGGCATCTGGCCTGGAGGGTCGCCGGCAACGCCGGCTCCTACAGGGCAGCAGCGGCGCAGGGTGGCCCCTTCAGGCCACCTCACCCCGCGCCAGCGACACCTTGCGGCAATGCACCAGCGCATCGCGAATCATGAAGTTCACCAGGGTCGGCGACACGCCCAGCTCCTTGGCGATGTCCTTCTGCGGCACGCCATGCAGGCGGTACATCTCGAACGCATAGCGGGTGCGCTGCGGCAGCTCGCTCAGCGCATCGGCAATGTGCTCAAGCGTCGCGAAATTGATGTGCGTGGCTTCGGGCGAGGCACCATGGATGACCACATTCAGACCTTCCTCTTCGCTGCCGGAATACTTCAGCTCCATCGCCTGCTTGCGGTAATGGTCGATGGCCAGGTTGCGCACGATCTGGAACAGGTAGCTCAACTGCGCCTTGAACGACGAGGTGATCTGCGGGGCTGCACTGAGCCGGAAGAAAGCGTCCTGCACGACATCCTCGGCGCGTGAGCGACACCCGGTGATCCGGGCGGCAATTTTCACCAGAATGCTGCGATTGTCGACGAACGCTTGGAGTAACGGTGAATCGCACTTACTTGTGGACAGTTGTTCCGCCATGGAAATTTCACCTTGTTCTCGAAGAGGGAAGCGAAGCACTCCGCGAGGAGATGCTTCCTACGACGTGCGACAAGCTATTCTTAATGATAATTATTGTCAAATGCGAAAAGTAATACTTCAAACTGTTTTTTGGTTCTAAGCACCACCCCGTGATCCGCTTCGAAAATCACCTGTCGCCGCGCCACAGTGGCGCCTAATTATTTCACCCGTTCATCCGTTCCCCTGTGTACATCCTCGGCCCCTGAAGGGCGTGTGCCGGTGCCCGAACACCCGGCTCCCTGCGCCCCGCGATGCCGATTTTCACGTACAGACACTGGCAGGAACTTTCCATGACGGACGCCTTCGAACTCCCGGTTACGCTGGTCCAGGCCCTCACCCAGCGTGCTGCGCTGACCCCTGAGCGGGTGGCCTTGCGCTTTCTCGCCGAAGACGCCCGCGACCAGGCCGTGCTCAGCTACCGTGACCTGCACCTGCGTGCATGCAGCATCGCCGCCGCATTGCAGGCGCGTGCGGTGCCGGGCGACCGCGCGATCCTGCTGTTCCCCAGTGGCCCGGACTACGTCGCCGCGTTCTTCGGCTGCCTGTATGCCGGGGTGATCGCCGTGCCGGCCTATCCGCCGGAATCCTCGCGCACCCACCACCAGGCCCGCCTGCTGTCGATCATCGAGGACGCCCAGCCGCGCCTGCTGCTGACCGTCGATAACCTGCACAACAGCCTGCTGGCCCTGGATGCACTCAAGGGCGAGGATGCGCCGCAGCTGCTCAGCGTCGATCACCTTGACGCCGGCCTGGGCGAGCAGTGGCAGGCCCCGTCGCTCAAGCCGGACGACATCGCCTTTCTGCAGTACACCTCCGGCTCCACCGCGCTGCCCAAGGGCGTGCAGGTCAGCCACGGCAACCTGGTGGCCAACGAAGTGCTGATCCGCCACGGTTTCGGCATCGACGTGAACCCCGACGACGTGATCGTCAGCTGGCTGCCGCTGTACCACGACATGGGCCTGATCGGCGGCCTGCTGCAACCGATCTTCAGCGGCGTGCCCTGCGTGCTGATGGCCCCGGCCTACTTCCTGGCGCGGCCGCAGCGCTGGCTGCAGGCGATCAGCGATTACCGCGGCACCATCAGCGGCGGGCCGGACTTCGCCTACCGCCTGTGCAACGAGCGCGTCAGCAGTGCGGCGCTGGCCAGCTTCGACCTGAGCTGCTGGCGCGTGGCCTATTCGGGCTCCGAGCCGATCCGCCAGGACAGCCTCGACAGCTTTGCCGACAAATTCGCCGCGTGCGGTTTTGTGCCCTCGAGTTTCTTCGCCAGCTACGGCCTGGCCGAAGCCACCCTGTTCGTCAGTGGCAGCGTGCGCGGCGGCGGTATCCCCGCGCTGGCGCTGGACAGCGCGGCACTGGCGCACAACCGCGCCGAAGCAGGCGAGGGCAGCGTGCAGATGAGCTGCGGCTTCAGCCAGCCGCTGCACGCGGTGCAGGTCGTCGAACCGCACACCCTGGCTGTGCTGGGCGACAACCAGGTGGGCGAGATCTGGGCCGCCGGCCCGAGCATCGCCCACGGTTACTGGCGCAACCCCGAGGCCAGCGCAAAGACCTTCGTCGAGCACGGCGGGCGCACCTGGCTGCGCACCGGCGACCTGGGCTTCATGCGTGACGGCGAACTGTTCGTCACCGGGCGCCTGAAGGACATGCTCATCGTGCGCGGGCACAACCTCTACCCGCAGGACCTGGAAAAGACCCTGGAGCGCGAGGTCGACGTGCTGCGCAAGGGCCGCGTGGCAGTGTTCGCCGTCGACGACCAGGGCGAGGAGGGTATCGGCATCGCGGTGGAGATCAGCCGCAACGTGCAGAAGGTCATCGAGCCGGCGAACCTGATCTGCACCCTGCGCCAGGTCATCGCCGATGCCTGCCAGCAGGCACCGGCGGTGGTGCTGCTGCTCAACCCCGGTGCGTTGCCCAAGACCTCCAGCGGCAAGTTGCAGCGTTCGGCCTGCCGCCTGCGCCTGCACGATGGCAGCCTGGACTGCTACGCCCGCTTCCCGGAGGCCCAGGCGCCTGCCGCACGCCACGCGGCGCCGAGCGGCGACGGGTTGCAGGCGCTGATCGCGCGGCTGTGGTGCGAGCAACTGAACGTGGCCGAGGTGGGCGAAGACGATCACTTCTTCCTGCTCGGCGGCAACTCCATCGCCGCCACCCAGCTCACGGCGCGCCTGCGTGACGAACTGGGGCTGGAACTGAGCCTGAGCCTGCTGTTCGAAGCGCCGACCCTGGCAGGCTTCACTGCCCAGGTGGCCCGCCTGCACATCGACGGCGGGGTGGCCCAGGGCGCCATCGCGCAATTGCCCCGGGAACAGGCGCTGCCGCAATCGCTGGCCCAGGCCCGGCTGTGGCTGCTGTGGCAACTGGAGCCCGGCAGTGCGGCCTACAACATCCCGGGGGGCCTGCGCTTGCGCGGCGAACTGGACGAGGCTGCGCTGCGCAGCAGCTTCCAGGCGCTGGTGGCCCGCCATGAAGCGCTGCGCACGGTGTTTGCCGACCACCACGGGCAACCGGTGCAGCGCGTGCTGGCGAACCTGGCGTTGCAGGTGCACAGCCTGGACCTGGGGCACGAAACCCCGGCCCGCGTTCAACAGTTGCGCGAAGACGAGGCGCGCCAACCCTTCGACCTGGAGCGCGGGCCGCTGCTGCGGGTCACCCTGGTACGCCAGGACAACGAAACCCATCAGCTGTGGGTGACCCTGCACCACATCATCGCCGACGGCTGGTCGATGAACATTCTGCTGGACGAATTCGCGCGCCTGTATGCCGCCGCCTGCCAGGGCCAGCAGTCGCGACTGAATGCATTGCCGGTGCATTACGCCGACTATGCCAGCTGGCAGCGGCAGTGGCTGGCCCAGGGGGAAAGTAACCGCCAGCTCGCCTACTGGAAGGCCTTGCTCGGCGATGCGCAGCCGGTGCTCGACCTGCCCACCGATCACCCGCGCTCGGTGCAGCAGCGCAACAGCGCCACGCGCCTGAGCCTGCGTCTTGAGCCGGCGCTGGGCACTGCACTGCGCCAGGTGGCCCAGGCCCACGATGCCAGCCTGTTCATGCTGTTGCTGGCGGCCTGGCAAACCCTGCTGCACCGCTACAGCGGCCAGCGCGACATCCGTGTCGGCGTGCCCAATGCCAACCGCCCGCGCCTGGAAACCCAGGGCCTGGTCGGCTTCTTCATCAACCCCCAGGTGCTGCGTGCCGAGCTTGACCCGCGCCAGCCCTTCAGTGCCTTGCTGGCCCAGGTGCGCCAGCGCACCCTTGAAGCCCAGGCCAACCAGGACCTGCCGTTCGAGCAGTTGGTCGAAGCCTTCCCCGAGGCCCGCGAGCAGGGCCTGTTCCAGGTCATGTTCAACCACCAGCAGCGCGACCTCGGCGCCTTGCGCCGCCTGCCGGGGCTGTTGGCCGACGAACTGGCGTGGCACAGCCGCGAGGCCAAGTTCGACCTGCAACTGCACAGCGAAGAAGACCACCAGGGCCGCATCAGCCTTTCCTTCGACTATGCCGACGAGCTGTTCGACGCTGCCAGCATCGAGCGCCTGGCCGCGCAACTGGTCAGCCTGCTGCAGCAGGTGAGCAGCGCGCCGCAGCTGCCGCTGGCCGAGCTGAACCTGCTCGACGCCCCGGGCCGCGCCCAACTGCTCGACTGGGGCCAGGCCCCGGCAGCGGCCCCCGGCCAGTGGCTGGTGGAGCAACTCAACGAACAGGCGCGCAGCACCCCGCAGCGCACCGCGCTGGTATGGGCCGGCGGCAGCCTGGACTACGCGAGCCTGCACACCCAGGCCAACCGCCTGGCCCATTACCTGCGCGACAAGGGCGTGGGCCCGGACGTGTGCGTGGCGATTGCCGCCGAGCGTTCGCCGCAGCTGCTGGTGGGCCTGCTGGCGATTCTCAAGGCCGGTGGTGCCTACGTGCCGCTGGACGTCGACTACCCGGCCGAGCGCCTGGCCTACATGCTCGCCGACTGCGGCGCAAGCCTGCTGCTCAGCCACAGCGAGGTGCTCGAACGCCTGCCCCAGGTCGAGGGCGTGAGTACCATCGCCATGGACACCCTGCACCTGGACAACTGGCCCAGCCAGGCGCCGGGCCTGCACCTGCACGGTGACAACCTGGCCTACGTGATCTACACCTCCGGCTCCACCGGCCAGCCCAAGGGCGTGGGCAACACCCATGCGGCCCTGGCCGAGCGCCTGCACTGGATGCAGGCCACCTATGCGCTGGACGACCACGACGTGCTGCTGCAAAAAGCCCCGATCAGCTTCGACGTGTCGGTGTGGGAATGCTTCTGGCCGCTGGCCCAGGGCTGCACGCTGGTGCTGGCCGGCCCCGGCGAGCACCGCGACCCGCAGCGCATCGCCGAACTGGTGCAGCAGCATGGCGTGACCACGCTGCACTTCGTGCCGCCGCTGTTGCAGGTGTTCGTGCAGGAGCCCCTGGCGGCCGCCTGTACCAGCCTGCGCCGGGTGTTCTCCGGCGGCGAGGCGTTGCCGGCGGCGCTGCGCGACCGTGTGCTGCAGGTACTGCCGCACGTGGCACTGCACAACCGCTATGGGCCGACCGAAACCGCGATCAATGTCACCCACTGGCACTGCCGCCGTGAAGACGGCCTGCGCTCGCCCATCGGCCGGCCCCTGGCCAACGTGCAGTGCCAGGTGCTCGATGAGGAGCTGGCGCTTTCGCCTGTGGGGGTGCCCGGTGAGCTGTGCCTGGGCGGTGCGGGCCTGGCCCGTGGCTACCTGGGCCGGCCAGGCCTCACCGCCGAACGCTTCGTGCCCGGCGCCGACGGCCAGCGCCTGTACCGCAGCGGCGACCGTGCGCGCTGGCTGGCCGACCTGGGGGCACTGGAATACCTGGGCCGCATCGACCAGCAGGTCAAACTGCGCGGTTTTCGTGTAGAGCCCGAAGAGGTGCAGGCCTGCCTGCTGGCCCAGCCGGGCGTGGAGCAGGCCGTGGTGCTGGTACGCGACACGGCGGCCGGCCCGCAACTGGTCGGCTACTACACCCACGCGCACGACTGCGGCGAAGCATTGCTGAGCGCACTGGCGGCGCAATTGCCGCCCTACATGGTGCCCGCGCAACTGGTGCACCTGGCGCAGATGCCGCTGGGCCCCAGCGGCAAGCTCGACCGCAAGGCGCTGCCCGAGCCGAGCTGGCAGCAGCGCGTGCATGTTGCCCCGGTCACGCCGCTGCAACAGCAGATCGCCGCCATCTGGTGCGATGTGCTGGGCCTGGCGCGGGTCGGCCTGGACGATGACTTCTTCGCCCTCGGCGGGCACTCGCTGCTGGCCACCCAGATCATCGCCCGCACGCGCCAGGCCTGCGACGTCGAACTGCCACTGCGCACCCTGTTCGAAGCCAGCGCGCTGGGCGCCTTCGCCGCGCGCATCGAGGCCCTGCAACTGGCCGGGCAGCACAACCTGCAAGGCGAAATAACGCGCATCGACCGCAGCCAGCCGGTGCCGCTATCGTACTCGCAGCAGCGCATGTGGTTCCTCTGGCAGATGGAGCCGGACAGCCCGGCCTACAACGTCGGCGGCATGGCACGCCTGCGCGGGGTGCTGGACGTCAGCCGCTTCGAACAGGCCCTGCAGGCGCTGATCGTGCGCCACGAGACCTTGCGCACCACCTTCCCGAGCATCGATGGCGTACCGTACCAGGCCGTTTCGCCCGACACCGGGCTGCTGATGAACTGGCTGGATTTTTCGGCCCACGACCAGGTGCAGCGCCAGCAGCGCCTGCAGGCTCTGGCCGACGAGCAGGCGCACCAGCCGTTCGACCTGGAGACCGGGCCGCTGCTGCGTGCCTGCCTGGTCAAGGCCGGCGAGCAGGAGCACTACTTCGTGCTCACCCTGCACCACATCGTCACCGAAGGCTGGGCCATGGACATCTTTGCCCGCGAGCTGGGCGAGCTGTACGAAGCGTTTCTCGACGACCGCGATTCGCCGCTCGAACCGCTGCCGGTGCAGTACCTGGACTACAGCGTGTGGCAGCGCCAGTGGCTGGAGGCCGGCGAGCGCCAGCGCCAGCTGGACTACTGGCGCGCACAGCTGGGCGATGAACACCCGGTGCTGGAATTGCCCGCCGATCGTCCGCGCCCGGCGGTGCAGAGCCACCGCGGCGAGCTGTACCGCTTCGACCTGAGCGATGAGCTGGCCGCCAGGGTGCGCGCCTTCAATGCCGAGCATGGCCTGACCCTGTTCATGACCATGACTGCCACCCTGGCGCTGCTGCTGTACCGCTACAGCGGGCAGACCGACCTGCGCATCGGCGCACCGGTGGCCAACCGCATCCGCCCGGAAAGCGAGGGGTTGATCGGCGCCTTCCTCAACACCCAGGTGCTGCGTTGCCAGCTGGACGGGCAGATGCGCGTGGCCGACCTGATCGAGCAGGTGCGCCAGACCGTGATCGACGGCCAGTCGCACCAGGACCTGCCGTTCGACCACCTGGTCGAAGCCTTGCAGCCACCGCGCAGCGCCGCCTACAACCCGCTGTTCCAGGTGATGTGCAACGTGCAGCGCTGGGAATTCCAGCAGAGCCGCCAACTGGCCGGCATGCAGGTGGAGTACCTGGTCAACGACGCCCGGGCGACCAAGTTCGACCTCAACCTGGAAGTCACCGACCTCGACCGTCGCCTGGGCTGCTGCCTGACCTACAGTTGCGACCTGTTCGACGCGCCGCGCATCGCGCGCATGGCGGCGCACTGGCAGCGATTGCTCGACGCCTTGCTGCTCGACCCGCAGCAACGCCTGTGCGAACTGCCGCTGCTGGGCGAGGGCGAGCGCCAGGCCCTGTTCGACAACCTGGCCGGCGACCCCGCAGCGCCGGGCCTGAACCGCACCGTGCATGACCTGTTCAGTGCACAGGCCCAGCGCACCCCGGAGGCACTGGCACTGACCTTTGCCGGCGAACACCTGAGCTACGCCCAGCTCGATGCCCGGGCCAACCGCCTGGCGCGGGTGCTGCGCGAACGTGGCGTGGGCCCGCAGGTGCGGGTGGGCCTGGCGCTGGAGCGTTCGGCGCAGTTGGTGATCGGCCTGCTGGCGATTCTCAAGGCCGGCGGTGCCTACGTGCCGCTGGACCCGGAATACCCCCTCGAACGCCTGCAGTACATGATCCAGGACAGCGGCATCGGCCTGCTGCTGGGCCAGCGCGCGCTGTTCGACAGGCTGGGCGAGCTGCCGCCCGGCGTGGCCCGCTGGTGCCTGGACGACGACGCGGCGGCGCTGCACGGCTACAGCGCCGAGGCCTTGCCGTCACTCAGCCTGCCGGGCCACCAGGCCTACCTGATCTACACCTCCGGCTCCACCGGCAAGCCCAAGGGCGTGGTGGTCAGCCATGGCGAGATCGCCATGCACTGCCTGGCGGTGATCGAGGCGTTCGGCATGCGCAGCGACGACTGCGAGCTGCACTTCTATTCGATCAACTTCGACGCGGCCACCGAGCGCCTGCTGGTGCCATTGCTCAGCGGCGCACGGGTGGTGCTGCGCGCCCAGGGGCAGTGGGGCGCCGAGGAAATCTGCACGCTGATCCGCCAGCAGCAGGTCAGCGTGCTGGGCTTCACGCCGAGCTACGGCAGCCAGTTGGCGCAATGGCTGGCCAGCCGCGACGAACAGCTGCCGGTGCGCCTGTGCATCACCGGCGGCGAAGCACTGACCGGCGAGCACCTGCAACGCATTCGCGAGGCGTTCAAGCCGGCGCAGTTCTTCAATGCCTACGGCCCCACCGAAACCGTGGTGATGCCGCTGGCCTGCCTGGCACCACCGGCCCTTGAAGCGGGCGTCGGCAGTGTGCCGATCGGCCGGGTGATCGGCGCCCGCGTGGCGTACATCCTCGATGCCGACCTGGCGCTGCTGCCGCAGGGCGCCATTGGCGAGCTGTACATCGGTGGCGCAGGCCTGGCCCAGGGCTACCATGATCGACCTGGGCTGAGCGCCGAACGCTTCGTCGCCGACCCGTTCAGCCAGCGGGGCGGGCGCCTGTACCGCACCGGCGACCTGGTGCGCCAGCGCGCCGACGGGCTGGTGGAGTACATGGGGCGTATCGACCACCAGGTGAAGATCCGCGGCTTCCGTATCGAGCTGGGTGAAATCGAAAGCCGCCTGCTGGAACATGCCGACGTGCGCGAGGCCGTGGTGCTGGCGCTGGACATGCCCGGCGGCAAGCAACTGGCTGCCTACCTGGTGTGCGAGCAGGCACAGGCCGGCGCCGAACAGCAGGCGGCGCTGCGCGACAGCCTCAAGGCGCAACTGCGGGTGAACCTGCCCGACTACATGGTGCCCGCCCACCTGGTGCTGCTGGATCAGATGCCGCTGACCGGCAACGGCAAGCTCGACCGTCACGCGTTGCCGCTGCCGGACAGGGAGCAGGGCCGCGAGCACTACGAGGCGCCACGCAGCGAGGTGGAGCAGCAACTGGCCGCGATCTGGCGCGATGTGCTCAACGTCGAGCGCGTGGGCCTGCAGGACAACTTCTTCGAACTGGGCGGCGACTCGATCCTGTCGATCCAGGTGGTCAGCCGCGCCCGCCAGCTGGGCCTGCACTTCAGCGCCCGCGACCTGTTCCAGCAGCAGACCGTGCAGACCCTGGCCACGGTGGCCAGCCGCAGCCAGGCCACGTTGATCGAACAGGGCCCGCTCAGCGGCGCCGCAGCGCTCACGCCGATCCAGCACTGGTTCTTCGACAGCGACGTGGTGCAACCGCAGCACTGGAACCAGGCCGTGCTGCTGGCGCCTGCCGAACGCCTGGCCGGCGCCGCGCTGGAACAGGCCCTGCAGGCGCTGGTGGCGCATCACGATGCACTGCGCCTGCGCTTTTGCGAGGGCCGCGCCAGCTACGCCCCGGCCGATACGCGCGCACTGCTGTGGCAGGCCTCGGTGGCCGACCTGCAGGATTGCCAGGCCCTGTACAGCGATGTGCAGCGCAGCCTCGACCTCGCCGACGGCCCGCTGCTGCGTGCGCTGCTGGTGGAGGACGGGCAGGGCGCCCAGCGCCTGCTGCTGGCGATCCATCACCTGGTGGTGGATGGCGTGTCGTGGCGCGTGCTGCTCGAAGACCTGCAGGCGCTGTACCGTGGCCAGCCGCTGGCAGCCAAGACCAGCGCGATGAGCCACTGGGCCGCACGCCTGGCCACCTATGCCGGCAGCGACTCGCTGCGTGACGAGCAGCACTGGTGGCAGGCGCAGCTCAGTGCCGCCACCCGCGAGCTGCCGTGCGACCACCCCCAGGGTGCCAACCTGCACCGCCAGGCGCACACCGTCAGCGTGCAACTGAGCCAGGGGCAGACGCGCCAGTTGCTGCAGCAGGCCCCCGCGGCCTACCGCACCCAGGTCAACGACCTGTTGCTGACCGCGCTGGCCCGGGTGCTGTGCCGCTGGAGCGGCGATACCTCGGTGCTGGTGCAGCTCGAAGGGCATGGCCGCGAGACCCTGTTCGACGAGATCGACCTGAGCCGCAGCGTCGGCTGGTTCACCAGCGCCTACCCGCTGCGCCTGAGCCCGCTGAACATCGAGGAGGCCGCCGGGCAGGCGGCCTCGATCAAGGCGATCAAGGAGCAACTGCGCAGCGTGCCGCACAAGGGCCTGGGGTATGGGGTACTGCGCTACCTGGCCGATGACGCCACCCGCGAAGCCATGGCCGCGCTGCCCCAGGCGCGCATCACCTTCAACTACCTGGGCCAGTTCGACCAGCAGTTCGGCAGTGCGGCGCTGTATCAGCCGGTGGACGAACCCGCGGGCCTGGCCCACGACCTCGACGCACCGCTGCCCAACTGGCTGAGCGTCGACGGCCAGGTGTACGGCGGCCAGTTGCAGCTGCGCTGGACCTTCAGCCGCGAGCGCTTCGACACCCAGACCATCGAAGAGCTGGCCCGCGCCTACCTCGGCGAGCTGGCGAGCCTGATCGTCCATTGCCTGGATGACGCCAACGGCAGCTTCACGCCGTCGGACTTCCCGCTGGCGCGCCTGACCCAGGCACAGATCGACAGCCTGCCGGTGCCCGCCGCGCAGATCGAGGACGTGTACCCGCTGACCCCGATGCAGGAGGGCATGCTGCTGCACACGCTGCTCGAACCGGGCACCGGCATCTACTACATGCAGGACCGCTACCGCATCAACAGCGAGATCGACCCGCAGCGCTTCGCCCAGGCCTGGCAGGCGGTGGTGGCGCGGCACGAAGCCCTGCGCGCCTCGTTCTGCTGGAATGCCGGCGAAGGCATGCTGCAGATCATTCACAAGCCCGGCACCACGCCTATCGACTATCAGGACTGGAGCGCCGACCCGCAGGCCGATCACGAAGCACGCCTGCAGGCCCTGCACAAGCAGGAGCGCGAGGCCGGTTTCGAGCTGTTGCAGCAGGCGCCGTTCCACCTGCGCCTGATGCGCGTGGGCCAGGCGCAGTACTGGTTCATGATGAGCAACCACCACATCCTCATCGATGCCTGGTGCCGCTCGCTGCTGATGAACGACTTCTTCGAGCTCTACCTGGCCCTGGGCGAGGGCCGTGAGGCGCAGCTGGCGACGCCGCCGCGCTACCGCGACTACATCGGCTGGCTGCAGCACCAGAGCCTGGACGAGGCGCGCCAGTGGTGGCGGCAGAACCTGCAGGGCTTCGAGCGCACCACCTACCTTCCAAGCGACCGCCCGCTGCTGCGCGAGCACGCGGGCGATCACGGCGGCATGCAGGTGGGCGACTGCTACACGCGCCTGGCGGTGGAGGACGGGGTACGCCTGCGCGAGCTGGCCCAGGCCCATCAGCTGACCGTCAACACCTTCGCCCAGGCGGCCTGGGCGCTGGTGCTCAGCCGCTTCAGCGGCGAGCGTGACGTGGTGTTCGGCGTGACCGTGGCCGGGCGCCCGGTCAGCCTGCCGCAGATGCAGCACACCGTGGGCCTGTTCATCAACAGCATCGCACTGCGTGTCACCCTGCCGGCCCCCGGCCAGCGGTGTTCGGTGCGCCAGTGGCTGCAGGGCCTGCTGGAGCGCAACATGGAGGTGCGCGAGTACGAGTACCTGCCGCTGGTCAACATCCAGGAATGCAGCGAACTGCCCAAGGGCCAGCCGCTGTTCGACAGCCTGTTCGTGTTCGAGAACGCCCCGGTCGAAGTGGCGGTGCTGGACCGCGCCCAGAGCCTGAATGCAACCTCCGACTCGGGCCGCACCCACACCAACTTCCCGCTCACGGCGGTGTGCTACCCCGGCGACGACCTGGGCCTGCACCTGTCGTTCGACCAGCGCTACTTCGACCGCGCCACCGTCGAACGCCTGCTGGGAGAATTCAAGCGCCTGCTGCTGGCGCTGATGGAGGGCTTGCACGGCGATGTGGCGCAGCTGGCACTGCTGGGCGAGCAGGAACAGCGCTTCCTGCTGCAGGACTGCAACCGCAGCGAGCATGCCTATCCGCTGCAGCAGAGCTACGCGGCGTTGTTCGAGGCGAGGGTGGCGGCGCATCCCGATCGGGTGGTCGCACGCTGCCTCGAACAGCAGTGCAGCTACGCCGAGCTGAACTGCCAGGCCAACCGCCTCGGGCATGCCCTGGTGGCGGCCGGGGTGCAGGTCGACCAGCCGGTGGCACTGCTGGCCGAGCGCGGGCTGGCGCTGCTGGGCATGATCGTCGGCAGCTTCAAGGCCGGCGCCGGCTACCTGCCGCTGGACCCGGGCCTGCCCGGCGCGCGTCTGCAACGCATCGTCGAGCTCAGCCGCACCCCGGTGATCGTCTGCACTCGGGCCTGCCTGGCCCAGGCACAGGCCCTGCTCGACGAACTGGGGTGTGCCGGGCGGCCGCGCCTGCTGGTGTGGGAGGACATTCAGGCCGGCGACGGCAGCGAAGCCAGCCCGGGCATCTACAGCGCGCCGGACAATCTCGCCTACGTGATCTACACCTCCGGCTCCACCGGCCTGCCCAAGGGCGTGATGGTCGAGCAGCGCGGCATGCTCAACAACCAGCTGAGCAAGGTGCCGTACCTGCAACTGGGCGAAGCGGACGTGATCGCGCAGACCGCCTCGCAGAGCTTTGATATCTCGGTGTGGCAGTTCCTTGCCGCGCCGCTGTTCGGCGCGCAGGTGGCGATCGTGCCCAATGCCATCGCGCACGATCCGCAAGGGCTGCTGGAGCATGTGCAGGCCGCCGGCATCACGGTGCTCGAAAGCGTGCCGTCGCTGATCCAGGGCATGCTGGCCAACGAGCGCCAGCACCTGAGCGGCCTGCGCTGGATGCTGCCCACCGGCGAGGCGATGCCGCCGGAGCTGGCCTGGCAGTGGCTGGAGCGCTACCCGCAGGTCGGCCTGGTGAATGCCTACGGCCCGGCCGAGTGCTCCGATGACGTGGCGTTCTTCCGCGTCGATGCGGCCTCCACCCAGGGCAGCTACCTGCCGATCGGCACGCCGACCGACAACAACCGCCTGTACCTGTTCGGTGAAGATCACGAGCTGGTGCCGCTGGGCGCGGTGGGCGAGCTGTGCGTGGCCGGCACCGGGGTAGGGCGCGGCTACGTGGGCGACCCGCTGCGCACGGCCCAGGCGTTCATCCCGCACCCGTTCGGCGCCCCGGGCGAGCGCCTGTACCGCACCGGCGACCTGGCACGCCGGCGTGCCGACGGGGTGCTGGAGTACGTGGGGCGCATCGATCACCAGGTGAAGATTCGCGGCTACCGCATCGAACTGGGCGAAATCGAGGCACGCCTGCATGAACAGGTCCAGGTGCGTGACGCGGCGGTGGGCGTGCAGGAGGGTGCCAACGGCAAGCACCTGGTCGGCTACCTGGTGGCGGCCGACAGCCGTGCCGACACGGCGCCATTGCTGGAACAGGTTCGCCAGCGCCTGCGCGCCGAACTGCCGGAGTACATGGTGCCGCTGCACTGGGCGTGGCTGGCCGAGTTGCCGCGCAACGCCAATGGCAAGCTCGACCGCAAGGCGCTGCCGGCCATCGAGTTCGGCCAGCAGCACAGCCAGGCCTACCTGGCGCCGCGCAGCGAACTGGAGCAGCAACTGGCTGACATCTGGGCCGATGTGCTCAAGGTCGAGCGGGTGGGGGTGCGCGACAACTTCTTCGAGTTGGGCGGGCATTCGCTGCTGGCCACCCAG
The DNA here is from genome assembly GCF_002478435.1 of Pseudomonas sp. UBA7500. NCBI lineage: Bacteria > Pseudomonadati > Pseudomonadota > Gammaproteobacteria > Pseudomonadales > Pseudomonadaceae > Pseudomonas > Pseudomonas sp. UBA7500. Next base: position 84,813 of record NZ_DLNW01000034.1, read on the forward strand.
ATTGCTTCGCGGGTGCAGAAGGTGCTGCAACTGAACGTGCCGCTGCGGGCCATGTTCGAATGCAGCAGCGTGGAGGAACTGGCGATCTATGTGGAGGGCCTCGAGGCCACGGTGCTGAGCGACGACAAGGTCGACCGGCTGAGTGACCTGATGGCTTCGCTGGAGGCGTTGTAGGCAGCCGAGCGGGGCATTTTGGTTTAGCATCCATGCTTCGCTCATGCGCGCCAGCCTTCGGGCTGGCGCGCTGCTGTTCATCTGCACACGGTCGGTATCGATGCGCCTTTTCCCTGCTTTGTTTCGTGGTTGTTCCTGTCTGTCGCTGCTGGCGGCCCTCTTGTTGATGTGCCTGCCGGGCATCGCCAGCGCCGCGGAGGTCGATGGCGCGCGCATGGGCCTGCTGTGGGGCGTGCCGTTTGCCGGCATCCTGCTGAGCATCGCCTTGCTGCCCATCGTGGCCGCACCGCTGTGGCATCACCATTTCGGCAAGATCACCCTGGGCTGGACGCTGCTGTTCGCGCTGCCGTTCTGCTTTGCCTTCGGCTGGCACGCCAGCCTGGGGCTGGGCGTGCACGTACTGCTGGCCGAGTACCTGCCGTTCATCATCCTGCTGTTTGCGCTGTTCACCATTTCGGGCGGGATCGTGGTGGAGGGCAACCTGCATGGCTCGCCGTGGCTCAACACGCGGTTGCTGGCGCTGGGGGCGGTGCTGGCCTCGGTGATGGGCACCACGGGGGCGGCGATGCTGCTGATCCGCCCGCTGCTGCGTGCCAACGACAACCGCAAGCACACCGCGCACGTGGTGGTGTTCTTCATCTTTCTGGTGGCTAACGTCGGCGGCGGCCTGACCCCGTTGGGCGACCCGCCGTTGTTCCTGGGTTTTCTCAAGGGTGTGAGCTTTGCCTGGACCCTGCAGCACATGGCCTTGCCGGTGGTGCTGCTGGCGGTGCCGTTGCTGGGCGTGTTCTACCTGATCGACCGCTACTACTATCGCCGCGAAAACGAGATGCTGGCCGAAGACCCGACGCCGGATGCGCCGTTGCGCCTGCTGGGCAAGCGCAACTTCCTGCTGTTGGCGGGCGTGGTGCTGGCGGTATTGATGTCGGGCCTCTGGAAACCGGGGATTGGCGTCGAGCTGATGGGCACTCGGGTCGAGGTGCAGAACCTGTTGCGTGACGGCCTGCTGGTGGTACTGGCCTTGCTGTCGTTGTGGTTCACCCCGCGCGGCCTGCGGGTTGCCAACGAGTTCGACTGGGGGCCGATCGTCGAGGTGGCCAAGTTGTTTGCGGGCATCTTTCTCACCATTGCCCCGGTGATTGCGATATTGCGGGCCGGCAGTGACGGCCAGTTGGCGTGGTTGGTGGCGAGCGTGAGTGGTGCGCAGGGCGAGCCGATCGACAGCATGTACTTCTGGTTGAGCGGGACCTTGTCGAGCTTCCTGGACAATGCGCCGACCTATTTGTTGTTCTTCAACATGGCGGCTGGGGATGCGCAGGTGTTGATGGAGCGCATGCCGCAGACCTTGCTGGCGATCTCCATGGGTTCGGTGTTCATGGGTGCGATGACCTACATTGGCAACGCGCCGAACTTCATGGTCAAGGCGATAGCCGAGCAGCGCGGGGTGAAGATGCCGAGCTTCTTCGGGTACATGGCGTGGTCGTGTGCGGTGCTGTTGCCGTTGCTGGTGGTGTTGACGCTGGTGATGCTGTAGCGCCACCCCAACCCCCAAAGGCCATGATGGCCCTACTGCGATCTTCGGCCGAACAAACAAGGCTGACAACACCGATCCTGCAGGCCATGGCCTGTGGGATTTGCATCGCCAGCCCTGGTGCCCGGCTTCAGATATCTGTTGGCGTGGTGAGTCTCAGCGCTTGCCCAGTATCTTCCCCAACATCTCTGGCCGCGGCGCACCCTGCTGGGTCTGCAACTGCCCCTTGTCATCCAGGTAGAAGATCGCCGGCGTAGCCGACAACCCCAGCTCCTCCATCAGCGCCAGGTTCGCATCCAGCTTGGCCTGCACCTGCGCCGGAATCTTCGCCAGCGGCTTGAGGGTGCTGGCCTTGCCCGCGCTTTCATGGGCCTGCAAGGCCTTCTGCGGGTCGGCGCTGGCCAGCAACGCGGCCGACTTGGCCGGGCTGTCGGCGCGGATGATGCCGACCATGATGTGGCGCAATTGCACCTTGCCCGAGTCCACCCACGGCCGTGCCTGCTGCCAGAACATGTTGCAGTACGGGCAGTTGGGGTCGCTGAACAGGTACACCACCCGCGGTGCATCGGCCTTGCCATCGGCAATCCACGCGGTCTTGTCGAGCTTGGCCCACACCTGCTTGGCCATGGGTCCATACACCAGCTTCTCCAGCGGCGCCTCGCTCAGGTCCTGGCCCTGTTCGTCGAACAGGCTGCCAACCAGCACGTGCTTGCCGTCCGGGGTCAGGTACAGGGCCACGCCACGGTTCTGGAACTGCGCGGCATAACCTTTCAGGCCATTGGGCGCATCGAAGCTGCCGGTGACCTTGGCGCCCTTGGCCTCGATCTGCTGCACGGCCTTGGGCAATTCTTCGGCGACGGCCAGTTGGGTGGCGAACATGCCCAGGGCGAGGGTAATGGCGGAAACTTTCATGGTGTCGTCCTTGCTGGAACGGTGGGAGCGAGCGCGGTATCGCGGTCGAAGGATTCGAGGGCATGGCGCAGGCTGGCACGGGACAGCTCCCCCAGGTGGCTGCCCACCAGGCGCCCCTCGGCGTCGTAGAACAGGGTGGTTGGCAGCGCCATGGAGCCGACCTGCTGGGCCAGCTGGCCACCGGTATCGAACAGTACATGGGACAGGTTCAGGCCGGTGGTGGCCAGGAAGTTGGTGACGATCTGCGGGGTTTCGCCCTGGTTGACGAACAGGAAGGTCACGTCCGGATAATCATGCTGGGCCTGTTGCAGCACCGGCATCTCGCGCCGGCACGGCGGGCACCAGGTGGCCCACAGGTTGATCACCAACGGCCGGCCGCGGTGGCTGTGCAGCGCCACCGAATGGCCCTGGGCATCGCGCAGGGCCAGGTCCGGCAGTTGCGTGCCCTGTTCGTAGAGGTGGCTGGCCCAGCTGGCCAGCAACCAGAACAGCGCGCCGCTGAACAGGCCCCAGCCCAGTGGCCGGCGCAGGCTCGCCTGGCGCCAGGCGTACCAGGCCGCCCCCAGCAGCACCGCCACCAGGCCGGCCCAGGGCAAAAAGCCGCCATCGCGGATGTCGATGATCTGCACCGGGTCTTCGGCATACATCGACCAGTAGCGCGCCACGAACCCCAGCCGGGCGCACAGCAGGCCGAGCAGGAACAGGCGAAACAGTGCGGCCTCGGGGTTGTCGCCGCCGCGCCTGGCCACCCGCCAGCCCACCAGCGTGGCCAGGCCCAGGGCGCAGAGCAGCAGCAGGTGGTCGAGGGCGATGGTCAGGGGGCCCAGGTTAACGGTCAGCATCAGCCTTGGCTCCGGGTGGCGGTCCAGTGTTGCAGGAAGGTGGCGGCGTTGACTTCACCGGTGATGCGCCTGGCCCGGCGCTCGTCGCCCTCGGGGCCGATCCACAGCATGCTCGGCGGGCCGGGCACCTGGTAGCGCTGCAGCAGCTGCTGGCTGGCCGGGGCATCGGCGGTCACGTCCAGGCGTACCAGGCGCACGCCTTCCAGCGCAGCGAGCACGTCGGGGCGGGCGAACACCTGTTTTTCCATGACTTTGCACGACACGCACCAGTCGGCGTAGTAATCCAGGAACACCCACTGCCCCTGGGCCTTGGCGGCGTCCAGCTGCGCCTGCAGCTCGGCCGGGGTGCGCACCGTGGTGAAGGCGTCGGCGTGGGGCGCAGCCACGGCATTGCCGGTGCCACCGGCATAGGGTTGCAGGGGCTGCAGCAGGTTGCTCGCGCCACCGGCCGCGCCCACCACCAGCAAGGCGCCCCACAGGCCCGCCAGCAGCACGGCCGGTTGCAGGGCGCGCAGGGTGTGGACCGCGGGCCAGGCGCCCCAGGCCAGCGCGATCAGCCAGGCCCCGCACAGGCCCAGCCACAGCGCAGGGTCGAGCACCGCGCGCAGGGTGTACAACGCCATGCCCAGGAACACGAAGCCGAACACCGCCTTGACCCGGTTCATCCAGGCCCCCGGACGTGGCAGGTAGCGGTTGCCCACGGTCACCAGCAGCAACAGCGGCAGGCCCATGCCCAGGCCCAGGCTGAACAGCACCAGCGCGCCATGCACGGCATTGCCGCTCTGCGCGATGTACAGCAGCGCGCCGGCCAGCGGGGCGGTCATGCACGGCCCCATCAGCAGGCCCGACAAGGCCCCCAGCAGTACCGCGCCATACAGATTGCCGCCACGGGTGTTGCGGCCTGCGCGCTCCAGGCGGTCGCGCACGAAGGTGGGCAGCTGCAGCTCGAAGGCGCCGAACATCGGCAGGGCCAGCAGCACGAACAGCGCGGCCAGGCTGCCCAGCAGCCAAGGCTGCTGCAGCCATGCCTGCAGGCTGGCGCCAAGCAGTGCGGCAACCACGCCCAGGGCGGCATACACCAGCGCCATGCTCAGTACGTAGGCGCCTGCCAGCACCAGCCCGCGGCGGGTGCTGGCGCCGTTGCCCATCACCAGCCCGGCCAGGATCGGCAGCATCGGCAACGAACAGGGGGTAAAGGCCAGCAGCAGTCCCAGGCCGAAGAAGGCCAGCAGGCTCCAGGCCAGCGGGTGTTCGCCGAGGCTGCCGGCCAGGGCCTGGTCGCTGGCCTGTTCGGCGCCTGCGGCCTGCCCGCCCAGGTCGACCGGGCTGGTTTGGGGCGGGTAGCACAGCCCCGCGTCGGCACAGCCCTGCCAGCCCATGCGCAACTGGCCGGTGGCGTTGGCCGGTATCAGCAGCTCGAGTTCGCCGCGGTACACCTGGGTTTCGCCGAAGTACTCGTCGCTGTGGGGCAGGGCCGGCGGCAGTGGTGGTACCGCCTCGGGGGCCAGGCCATCGAACTTCAGACGCTTCTGGTACAGGTAGTAGCCGTCGCTGATCTGCCAGTGCAGGCGCATCTGCCCCGAGGGCAGGCGCTCGCTGCTGAACACGAAGGCCTTTTCCACGGGCAGGAACTCGCTCTGGGCAAAAGGGTTGTTGAAGGGCTGGGCCTGGCTCAGCGAACTGAACAGCCACAGCAGGGCTAGAAGAAATACGCGCATGTCGACGCCTTGGCAGTGCGATAAGCCCGCAAGACTGACCGGCATGGATTAACCCAGGGTTAACCGATGGGCAGCCGTCGCCTCGCAGGCGACGTGTGCGCCTGGGCGCGGCATAATCCCCGGTTAATCCGCCTGTGGCCCACTGGGCCTTTCTGCCAACGACCGAGCCCGCCCCATGCACGTACTGCTCTGTGAAGACGATGACCTGATCGCCAGCGGCATCATTGCCGGCCTGAGTGCCCAGGGCCTGACCGTCGACCGCGTGGCTAGCGCCGGTGCGGCGCGGGCGATGCTGCAGGCCGCGCATTTCGACGTGATGGTGCTGGACCTGGGGCTGCCCGACGAAGACGGCCTCAAGCTGCTGCAACGCCTGCGCCAGCAGGGCCACAGCCTGCCGGTGCTGATCCTGACCGCGCGCGATGCGGTCACCGACCGGGTCGACGGGCTGCAGGCCGGCGCCGACGACTACCTGCTCAAACCCTTCGATCTGCGCGAGCTGGCCGCGCGCCTGCACACCCTGCTGCGCCGCGTGGCCGGGCGCTGTGTCAACGTCATCGAACACGGCCCGCTGAGCTTCGACCCCTCCAGCTGCGAAGCGCACCTGGCCGGTCAGCCGGTGGACCTGTCGCGCCGCGAACAGGCGCTGCTCCAGGCCCTGCTGCAGAACCGCGGCCGGGTGTTGTCCAGCGAGCAGCTCAAGGACAGCGTCTACGGCTTTGGCGACGAGGTCGAAAGCAATGCCCTGAACGTGCACATCCATCACCTGCGCCGCAAGCTGGGCAACGGCATCGTCGAGACCGTGCGCGGCCTGGGTTATCGCCTGGGGCCGGCCCAGGTGCCGCAGGCGTTGCAACGATGAGCCTGCGCCTGCGCCTGAGCCTGATTCTGGGCACTGCCTTCATCCTGATCTGGGCCCTGGCCGCGACGTGGATGCTGTGCGACCTGCGTCAGCAGATGATGTTCTCCCTCGACCAGCGCCTGGTGGCGTCGGCGCGCATGGTCGCCGGGCTGATCGACCAGTTGCCGCAGCCGCTGACCAGCAAGGGCGAGGGCACGCGCCTGAGCACCGACCAGTTCAGCATCCCCGATGGCATGGCCTGCCAGGTCAGCTCGCTGCGCGGCGAGATCCTGGCGCGCAGCCACAACCATGCCGACCAGACCCTCGACGATCAGCGCAGCGGCTTTCACGACCAGATGATCGATGGCGCACTGTGGCGCAGCTTCACCTATGCACGCGGTGATGTGCGCATCACAACTGCCGACCGGCACCTGGAGCGCGAGGCGCTGAACCGCTCGATCCTGCTGGCGGCCTCGGCACCCGTGCTGGTGGCGTTGCTGGGCAGCCTCGGGCTGCTGTGGCTGGGGGTGGGCAAGGGCCTGGCGCCGCTCAACCGCATGCGCGACGCGCTGCGCAGGCGCAGCCCCGACTCGCTGGAGCCGTTGCAGGTGCGTGCCCTGCCCAGCGAATTGCAGCCTTTGCTCGAAACCCAGAACCAGCTGTTCCAGCGCATCGGCCAGACCATCGAGCGCGAACGGCGCCTGACCGGCGATGCCGCGCATGAACTGCGCAGCCCGCTGACGGCGATCAAGACCCACCTGCAAGTGGCCCGCATGACCGATGGCAAGGTGCGCGAGCAGGCCCTGGAGCATGCCGAGCAGGGCGCCGATCGCCTGCACCGTACCCTGGAGCAGCTGCTGTTGCTGGCGCGGGTGGAGGGCAGTCTGTCGTTCGATGATGGCGTGCAGTACAGCGCCGAGCAGATCGCCCGCCAGGCCATCCAGGATGCGGGCCTGGGCGACAACCGGCGCATCGTGCTGCAGGCTGCGGCGCCGGCGGGCCAGGTGTTTCCCGACATGCCCGCGGCGCTGGCGGTGGCGGCCTTGCGCAACCTGCTGGACAACGCCCTGCGCCACAGCGCCGCCGATGCGCCGGTGGAGCTGCATGTTCAGGTCGAGGCGAACACCGTGGGCTTTCTGGTACGCGACCATGGGCCGGGCATCGATGCACAGAACCTGCAGCATGTGACCCAGCGTTTCTGGCGCAATGGCCATAGCGAAGGCTGTGGCCTGGGCCTGGCGATCGTGCAGGCGATCGTGCAGCGCTGCGCCTGCTCGCTGACGTTCGACAGCCACGCCGACGGCTTGCGCGTGTTGCTGCAGATGCCGTTGCGTGCACATCAAATGTAACCCCGCCGGCCTCGTCAGGCGCCGGTCGCCCCCGTAAGGTGTGGACCGCACAGCACCAGGGAGCACTCATGGACGAACGGATTCGCATTGCCAGGGCCCGGCCGGCCGAGGCCGCCCTGATCGAGCGGCTGATGCAGCAGAGCATCGCCACCGCAGCCGACCAGGACCATCACGGCGACCTGCAGGTGATCGACGCCTGGTCGCGCAGCAAGCAGCGTGCGCAGATCACCGACTGGCTGGGCGACCCGGCCCTGTACCTGAACCTGGGGCGTTGGCAGGGTCGCCCGGTGGCTACCGCGCTGGCCTTGCGCAGCGGCGAGATCTGCCAGTGCTTCGTGCAGCGCGACCACACCGGGCGTGGCATCGGTCGGGCACTGGTGCTGGACCTGGAGCACGCCTTGCGCCGCTGGGGCTGTACCCATGCATCGCTGTACAGCACCGCCTCGGCCCAGGATTTTTTCGCACGCCTGGGTTATTCGCCCAGCGGTGAGGCGCTGGGATTTCATGGCCTGCACCTGCAACTGATGCACAAAACCTTCTAGAAGACCGCCCCGCGCGCTAAATCCGCAGGGCGTTGGTGCGTCTTTCAAGCGAGTACACATCCCGACACAACGCTGGCCATCGGCGCGTGGCGGGACCATCCGCTTGCTTGCGAGGGTTACTTCCGATGTCAGTCGCTACCTGCCTTGCCCAGGCACAGCCGGCTTCTTCAGCCGACGAGCCTGGCGAAACGCTTTATCACTTCGAAGATTCGCCACTGCTGACGCGACAGAAGCAGCAGGAGTCCAATGCACGCAGTTACCCGCGGCGCATTCCGCTGGCGCTCAAGCGTGCCCAGGGGCTTTACGTCGAAGACGTCGAGGGCCGCCAGTTCATCGACTGCCTGGCCGGCGCCGGCACCCTGGCCCTGGGCCACAACCACCCGGTGGTGATCGAGGCGATCCAGCAGGTGCTGGCAGACGGCCTGCCGCTGCATACCCTGGACCTGACCACGCCGGTCAAGGACCAGTTCGTGCAGGACCTGTTCGGCCTGCTGCCACCGGCCTTCAGCGCCCAGGCCCGGATCCAGTTCTGCGGGCCGACCGGCACCGATGCGGTGGAGGCCGCGCTCAAGCTGGTACGCACTGCCACCGGGCGCAGCACGGTGCTGTCGTTCCAGGGCGGCTACCACGGCATGAGCCTGGGCGCGCTGAGCCTGATGGGCAGCCTGGGGCCGAAGAAACCGATGGGCGCGCTGCTGGGCAACGGCGTTCAGTTCCTGCCATACCCCTACGACTACCGCTGCCCGTTCGGGCTGGGCGGCGAGCAGGGCGTGCAGGTCAACCTGCGCTACCTGGAAAACCTGCTGAGCGACCCCGAAGGCGGCGTGCAGTTGCCGGCGGCGGTGATCGTCGAGGTGGTGCAGGGCGAGGGCGGCATGATCCCGGCCGACCTCGACTGGCTGCGCGGCGTGCGGCGCATCACCGAGCAGGCGGGCGTGGCGCTGATCGTCGACGAGATCCAGAGCGGCTTTGCCCGCACCGGCAGGATGTTCGCCTTCGAGCACGCCGGCATCGTGCCGGACGTGGTGGTGCTGTCCAAGGCCATCGGCGGCAGCCTGCCGCTGGCAGTGGTGGTGTACCGCGACTGGCTCGACACCTGGCTGCCGGGCGCCCACGCCGGCACCTTCCGTGGCAACCAGATGGCCATGGCTGCAGGCTCGGCGGTGATGCGTTATCTCAAGGAACACGACGTGGCTGCCCACGCCGAGGCCATGGGCGCACGGCTGTGCGAGCATCTGGCGGTGCTGCAGCGCGACTTCCCGCACCTGGGCGACATTCGCGGTCGCGGGCTGATGCTCGGCGTGGAGGTGGTGGACCCGCAAGGGGCAGCCGATGCGCTGGGGCATGCGCCGGGGTTCGGCAAGCTGGCCTCGCTGATCCAGAACGAATGCCTCAAGCGCGGGCTGATCATCGAACTGGGTGGGCGCAACGGTTGCGTGGTGCGCTTTCTGCCGCCGCTGATCATTACCGCCGCGCAGGTGGACGACGTGGCCGAGCGCTTCGCCCGCGCCTTGCCGGCGGCCCTGCAGCGTCTGTAAGGCGCGCGGGTGCGATCAGCCCTGGCCGCTGCGCAGGGCCTCGATGTAGCGCATCACCGCGGGCGCCTTCTCGAAACGCCGATGCAGCACGGTGAGGCACGAGGTGGGTTGGCTGTCGGCGATGCGCCGGTAGCTGACCTGCGGCAGGGTGATGTGTTGCAGCACCGACTCGGGCACCAGCGCCACGCCCTGGCCCAGCGAAACCAGGGTGATGACCGCCACCAGGCTACCCGGCTGCGGCCCCAGGCGCGGCACGAAGCCACCCTGGGCGGCGACGGCCAGGGTGCCGGAGATCTGCTCGGGCAAGATGAAGGTTTCGGTGGCCAGGCGTGCGGCCATGATCTGCGGCAGCTCGTTCAACCGCGAGCTGGCCGGCAGGGCCAGGACAAAGCCTTCTTCGTGCAGATCCATCGCGACCAGTTCGTCGGGCAGGTCCATCGGCGTGCGCACGTAGGCGATATCCAGCACACCGTCACGCACCAGCGCGGGGGACTCGGCCATGGGTTGCTCGCGGATGTTCAGCACCACCCCCGGGTGCGACTGGCTGAAGCGCGTCACCTGCTGCTGGAGCAGCCCCGAAAAGGCCGCCGAGGCCACATAACCCAACTCGATACGCCCCACGTCACCGCGCCCGGCCCGTTGTGCGCCCAGCTGCGCGGCATCGAACTGGCGCACCGCCTGTTCGGCCTCGGGCAGCAGCGCCTCGCCGGCGGCGGTCAGGCACACCTCGCGCTGGCTGCGCTCGAACAGGCGCACACCCAGCTGCCTTTCCATGTCCTGGATCTGCCGGCTCAGGGTCGGCGGGGCGATGCCCAGTTGCTCGGCGGCGCGGGTGAAGTGGCCGAGGCGGGCGACGCTGAGAAAATAGCGGAAATGGCGGATTTCCATGGGGTCTCGTTAGCTGCAGGCTAATGACGCAGGCGATCCTGGCTAACAAGGCCAGGCCGTTGCGGCGGTAATGTGTAGTAACACTACAAGATGCGTGACGTGGCGGCAAAGCCGCTGCGCCGATGAGCATCCGGTGGCTACACCGGCCCTGTCGCGGCAGCCTGCTCGGACACCGCGACACCGGCCCCAGATCGCCTTGCACGGGAGCCTTGCAATGTCCTCCGCCCGTTTCACCCTGTTCACGGCTTCGGCCGTGTGCGCCCTGATCATTCTCGACACCAATATCGTCGCCGTCAGCCTGCCGAGCATCGCCCGCGACCTGTCCGGCTCGTTCGCCGACATCGAATGGGTGGTCAGCGCCTACCTGCTGGCCTTCGCCGCACTGCTGCTGCCCGCCGGCAGCCTGGCCGACCGCTTCGGGCGCCGGCGCATGCTGCAACTGGGCCTGGGCCTGTTCGGCCTCGCCTCGCTGGCCTGCGGCGCGGCGCCCACCCTGGTGTTTCTCGACATCGCACGGGCCGCCAAGGGCGTGGGCGCGGCGTTGCTGCTGACCTCGGCACTGGCTGCCATCGGCCACCGCTTCCACGAGCCCGAGGCGCGCATGCGGGCCTGGGCGTTCTGGGGCGCGTGCATGGGCGCGACCATCACCTTCGCGCCGCTGCTGGGCGGGCTGATCGCCAGCACCCTGGGCTGGCGCTGGATCTTCTACATCAACCTGCCGCTGGTGGCGGTGCTGGCGGTGATGGTGCGGCGCAGTGTCGAGGAGTCCCGCGACAGCGCCGCCGCGCGGCTGGACCCGTTTGGCAGCCTGACCTTCGCCGGCAGCCTGGGCTACCTGATCTGGGCGCTGATCGATGCCAACCAGGTCGGCTGGGGCAGTGCCCAGACCCTTGGGCGCCTGGTGATCGCAGCGTTCCTGTTCGGCCTGTTCATTCTGGTGGAGCGCAACCAGGCGCGCCCGATGATCGACCTGCAACTGATGCGCAGCGCACGCTTCATCGGTGCATTGCTGGGCATGTTCGCCTACGCCGCCTGTGCCCAGGTGATGATGACCCTGCTGCCGCTGTACCTGCAGAACGGCCTGCAACTGTCGGCCTTGGCTGCCGGCGCGGGCATGCTGCCGTTTGCCCTGGCGATGCTGCTGACCCCGCGCCTGGGCATGCGCCTGTCGGCGCGGCTGAGCAGCGCCCAGGTGTTCGCCCTGGGCCTGCTGCTGGTGGGCGCGGGCAACCTGCTGTGCGGCGCGGCGGCCAGCTATGGCGGCTACCTGAGCTTCGCCCTGGCCAGCATCGTGCTGGGCGCCGGGGCCGGGCTGCTCAACGGTGACACGCAGAAGAACATCATGGCCTGCGTGCCGCGCGAGCGCACCGGCATGGCCTCGGGCCTGAGCACTACCACGCGCTTTGGTGCCATCGTGCTGGCCATCGGCATTCTGGGCGGCATCCTGGCGGCGCGCAGCGGGCAGTTGCTGCGCGAGGCGGTGGCAGGGGTGGCGCCTGGGCAACTGGACAAGGTCGGCGACATGGCCACCCGGGTTGCCGCCGGTGACCTGCCGGCAGCGCTGGCTATGGTCGACCCGGCACTGCGCGAAACCCTCGCGCCGCTGGCACAGCACGCCTTCATCGGCGGCTTCGAGACGGTGCTGCAAAGCGCCGGGGTGGCGGCGCTGGTGTTCGCCGTGGTGGTCGGTGTGCTGCTTGGCAGGCCGCTGCCGGTGCCGCAACCGCTGCCGGCGCGCTGATCGCGCGCACGCGGGCGTTCGGCGCAACTGAAAAGCCCCAGGCGTTGCGCACTGGGGCTTTGTTTTTACCGGCCTTCAGGCCTTCGCGGCGAGTGCCTTGATCACTTCATCGATACTGCCCTGCAGTTCGCTCACCGGATTTTCGCCGCCGCCCTCCAGCACCAGCAGGCGGCTGCCGGCCTTGGCGACTGCCGCAGCTACCGCCTCGCTCGGTTGGCGGTGGTCGAGCACCAGCGCCACGTCGTTGTCCTTGAGCAGGGCGGTCAGCTGTTGCAGTGCCTCGGGGGTCCACTGGTCTTCGGCGGGTACGCTGTAGGCCACCTGCTCCAGGTTCAGCCCGCCGATCAGGTAACCGAAGCGCTCCGACAGGCTTACCACGCTGAGGTTGTCGACTTCGCCCAGGCGCGCTTCGCTGTCGGCACTGAGCTTGAGCAACTGCTGCTTGAGCGTGGCCAGGTTGGCCTCGATTTTCGGCTTGGCGGCCGGCGCCAGGCGCACCAGGTCGGCGGCGGTCACGTCGGCCATGCGCCCCAGGTTGTTGCTCGACAGCCACGGCTGGCTGTTCAGGCCGTCCTTTGGCGCCCCCGGCTGCACCGCAATGCCGGGCAAGCTGCCATCCACCGGGCGTGCGGCATCCACTTCGACGATGCGGATATTGCTGCGCCGCGCCATCGGGTACAGCGGGTCGTCCGCCCATACCGAGCGCAGGCCGATCACCGCATCGGCGTTCACGGCCAGCTTCTGCAGGGCCGGCGCCCCACGCCCGCTGAAGTAGGCGGTCTGGCGCGAGCCGGGCAGGTTGGCCGCGGCGGCGCGTTGCAGCTTCACCTCGCTGCCGTCGAGCAGCAATTGGCCAAGGCCGTAGGTGATGGGCAGGGACGCCAGTACCTGCACCGGGCGCGCGGCTTCGGCGGCCTGTGCGGCAACACTGAAGGCGCCGCTCAGGGCCAGTACCAGGGTCAGTTGGCGAAATGTCGGCTTCATCCGATGTTTCCTTTCAGGCTGGGCAGGGTGCCACGGGCGATGGCGGCCAGGGCGAAGGCCATGCCGGCGACCAGGATGATCGCGGCGCCCGAAGGCAACGGCAGGTCGAACACGATCGGCAGCAGGATGCCGCTCAGGGTGCTGAGGGTGGCGATCACCACCGAGGTCCAGAAAAACCCCTTGAGCGACTGGCTCAGCAGGCGGGCGGCAGCGGCCGGGATCACCAGCAGTGCGCCCACCAGGATCGCGCCGATGACCTTCACCGCGGCCACGGTGATCAGCGTCACCAGCACCACGAACAGGTAGTCCAGGGTCTTCACTGCCACCCCGCGCACTGCCGCCAGCTGCGGGTTGAAGCTGGCCAGCATGATGCGGTTGTACAGCGGCAGGCTCAGGCCCAGCACCAGCGCGCCGACGATGGCCAGCACCAGCAGGTCGTTGCCGTTGACCGTCAGCACCGAGCCGAACAGCACGTTCTCCAGGATGTGCACGTTGATCTTGCCCGCCAGTATCAGCAGCAGGCTTGCGCCCAGCGCCAGCGACACCGACAGGAACACCCCGATCAGGGTGTCCGGGGCCAGCCCGGTGCGGTTGCGCAGGTAGTTGAGCAGCACGCCGAACAGCAGGCAGTAGCCGAACAGGCTGCCGTAGGGGCCGGTATAGGGTTCGCCGAGCAGGATGCCGATGGCCACCCCGGTCAGGGCCGCGTGGCCCACCGCCTCGGAGAAGAACGCAAAGCGCTTGACCACCACCAGCGTGCCCAGCCCGCCCAGCACCGGCCCGATCAGCAGGCCGGCGAGCAGCGCGTTGACCACGAAGCCATAGGCCAGGGCTTCGGGCAGGTAGCCCGAGGACGCCAGGCCCTGGATCATCAGGCGAAATTCTTCATAGTTCATCAGGCGTGGCTCCCGGTCACCGCAGCGCTGCGTGGGTGGGTGGAAAACAGTTGCAGCAGCGCCTCCGGGCGCAGGGCCTGCTCGGGCGGCGCGTCGAACAGGATGCGCCGGTTGAGGCCGGTGACGTGATCGGCCAGGCGTTTCACCGCCTCCAGGTCGTGTTCGATCCACAGCACGGTGGTGCCGCTGGCGCGCCAGTCCAGCAGCAGTTGTTCGAAGATGCGGATGCCGGCTTCATCCAGCGCCGACATCGGTTCGTCCAGCACCAGCAGTTGCGGCGCCGGAATCAGCCCCTGGGCCAGCAGCACGCGCTGACGCTCGCCGCCGGAGAGGGCGCCCATGCGCCGCTTGCGCTTGTCCTGCATGCCCACGCGCTCCAGCGCCTGGCCGATGCTCGCCGCGTAGTGGCGCGACAGCCCCAAGAACGCCGGGCGGCGCTGGCACATGGCGGCCATGAAGTCGTCCACGGTCATCGGCAGGCCACGGTCGAATTCCAGGGCCTGCGGCACGTAGCCGATGCAGCCGGGGGCGCCGGCCCAGTGCAGGTTCAGGCGGCCGTGGTGGGGCATCTGGCCGAGCAGGGTCTTGATCAGCGAACTCTTGCCGCCGCCGTTGGGCCCCACCAGCGCATGCACGCTGCCAGGGCGCACCTTGAAACTCACCTGGTCGAGGATGGTGGTGCGGCCCAGGGTCAGGCCAACGGCGTCGAACTCCACGCCGGGGCCCTGGCTGGCAAGGGTGATCGGCTCGATGGCGCTCATGCCCCGGCCTCCTGGATCGCGCGCACCACGGTATCGAGGTTGCTGGTCATCTCCTTTTCGTACTTTTCGGCGCTGTAGTCGCCGTAGGAGATGTGCGACAGCGGGTACAGGCGCACGCCGGACTCACGCTGGATGGTGTCCACATAGGTGGACGGGAAGTCGAGCTCCGAGAAGATCACCTTCACGTCCAGGTCGCGCAGCTGGTTGATGGTCTTCTTCAACTGGCTGGGGCTCGGTTCGATGCCATGGGCGGGCTCGACCACGGCGGTGACTTCCAGGCCGAATTCACGCAGCAGGTAGTCGTAGGCCGCGTGCACGGTGGCCACGCGCAGGTCGGCATTGGGCGCGCTGGTGAGCTTGGCCAGGGCCTCGGCACGCAGCTGGCGCAGGCGCTTGCCATAGGCGCGGGCATTGGCGGTGTAGGCCTTGGCGTTGGCCGGGTCGAGCTTGCCCAGCTCGCGGGCGATGTTGTTGACCTGGGCGATCGAGGCGCTGATCGACAGGAAGGTGTGCGGGTTGACCACCTTGCCCGCGCCGCGTGCGGCGATGCCGGTGGCCGCCAGCAGCGGCACATTGGCGTTGGCCTCGATGGTGGCCACGCCAGGCTTTTCGCTGGCCTCGATCATGCGGTCGGCAAAATCGTCATGCCCCACGCCGTTGAGCACCACCACGTCCAGCGTGCCGATGCGCTTGATGTCCTCGGCGCGTGGCTCGTAGGCGTGCGGGTTGAAGCCTGCCGGAATCAGCGGCACCACCTCGGCCTTGTCGCCGACGATGTTGGCCACGTAGCTGTAGTAGGGGTGCAGGGTGATGCCGATACGCAGGCGCTTGGCCTCTTCGGCGTGCGCCAGGGGCGCCAGGCACAGGGCGAACACGCCGGCCAGGATGCGTCGGCGGTTGACCAGAAACGATGAAATAGACATGGGCAGGCGGTCTTCTCTCAGGTGTATCCGTGGGTTCAGTGCCGATGCTGGCGAGTGACCCCGGCATCGAATTGCGCGACGACCTGTTGCCAGCCCGCAGCGCTCAAGGCGGCGTCGCTGAGGTCGTGGGGGGCGGTGAGGTCGGTGCTGCGGTTGAGCCAGATATCGGCCGGGCTGTCGGGCTGTGCGCCCAGGCGCATCAGGAACGAGCCGGCCACTTCGCTGGCCTGGCTGAGCCCCAGGTAGGCGCCGCCTTCGAGCAACTGCCAGGTGTGGCCGCCACGGCTCACGGCGCTGGCGTCGCGGGCGAACGGGGCGTAGCCCTCGGCATCCAGCTCGGCCGGGGTGGGCAGGCGCTGTTCTTCCTGCTGACGCAGCTGGATCTCCTCCAGGGTAACCCGCAGGTCGGCGTACATCCCTTGCTCGCCGGCCGTGAGGTCGCGGCGCGCATCGAACTGATGGGCCGCCACTTCGCTGGTTTCGGTGGTTTCGCCGCGCCAGCTGACCACCGCGCCGGCCACCAGCAGCACCAGGGCGCAGAACAGCAGCACGTACAGCGTTTCATGGCCGGCACCGGCCGGGCGGATGGTCTGGGTCGTGGTCGGGGTGCTCATGGTGCCTCGATGTCGGCCTGGTCGATTTCCACCACATGACCGGGGCCTGCGTCGAACAGCACGTAGAACTCGGCATCGGGGCGCTTGAAGGTGAGCTTGGAGTCTTCGCCCAGCTTGCCGGGCACCAGGATGCTTTCGTCGTAGCCGATCACGTCGAGGGTTACGCCGGGGGCGCCGCTGCCGTCGGAAAAGCCGCCGGTGCACTGGATCTGGCCGCCTTCGATCTGCTTGCATTCGCAGATCGGGTTGTGGGCCAGCGCCAGGTTGCTGAAGGTGGCGAGCGAAGTGAGCAGTGCCGCGCCACCCAGGCGACGCAGCAGGTCAGAAACAGGCATCATTTGCCTCCTTGTTTTTGAAGCCAGGCGACAGTGCTTGGCGAAGCCTTGCTGAGCGGGACCGAACCCTGGTGCATGCTGCCGTCCCAGCCTTCCATGGTCACCCACAGTTCGGCGTCGGGGCTGGTCTTGAGCGGCACCGGCACCGTGGCGCCCATGCGGTAAGGGGAACCGAAGAAGATTCCGCCGGCGGCGCGCAGGCTGCGCGGCTTGCCGATACGCAGGTAGGTGGCCTTGACCTGTGGGATACAGGCTTCGCACAGGCTGGCGTTGAAGCTCTTCATGTAGCCGGCCGGCCCGTCCTGGCGCGGCGCCTCGTTGCGCAGCTCGGCCAGCTTCAGGCTCCAGGGGCCGACCTGGACCTCGCCGATCTCGCGTTCGCCCAGGCCCACGTCACCGCGAAACAAGGCCACATCGGCGAAGTACTTGGGCATGAAACCCAGCGGTACCAGCAATAGCAGGACGTTGATGTGAAAGCGCCACTTCAGCCAGAACTGGCGCAGGCGCGAAGGCGGTTGTGCAGCGATTGCCTTGCTCATGCCTGGCTCTCCGAAGGGGTAGGGGTGGCAGCGGCGGCGCGCTTGGCGCGTGCCGGTTTTTCGCTGCGCTTGAGGGCGGTGGCCGTGGCGATGGCGGTGCGCTTGGTCCAGATCAGCAGGCCGCTGAGCACCATCATGCTCAGCAGCAGGCCGAACACGAACCAGATCAGCTTGATCCAGATACCGCCGAAATCGCCGGTATGCAGCGGGCGCATCGACTCGGTGACGAATTCGAGCTTGCTGCGGTCGGACAGCAGCTCATGGGCCTCGACCACGCCGCTGTAGGGGTTGACCGATGCGGTCTGGAACATCAGCGGGTACCAGCTGCGCCCACCCACTTCGGTGTGGCTGTAGGCGTTGCTCGGCAGGCTGATGAAGCTCACGTCCAGCCCCGGGATCTTGTCGATGGCGATCTTTTCGATGGCATCCAGGCTCAGCACCGGGGCCGGCTGGCCGGCGGGCGCGGTGGGCACGTTCTCGCGGGCGATCACCGGCAGCACCTGGTTGCTGGAAATCGAGATCTGGTTGTCGAACAGAATCGCCTGGATCAGGAACCAGGTACCGGTGATCGAGATGACCGCGATGAACCAGATCGACCAGATCCCGCTCAGGCGGTGGAAGTCGCCCCAGAAAATCCGCGCACCGTGCTTCAGGCGCAGGGTCGGCTTGAGAAAGCCCTTCCAGAAGCGCTTGTACACCACCAGCCCGGTGACCAGCGAGGCCAGCATCGGCAGCCCCAGCAGCGACACCAGGTACCAGCCCCAGCTGTAGCCATTGGTGAACGGCACCAGCCACCAGCCGTGCAGGGCGCGGGTAAAGGCCTGGAAGTTGAACTGCGCCGCCTCGCCCTGGACCACCCCGGTGTACGGGTTGACGTAGAGCGTGGTGGAGCGCGAGTCGGGGTAGGTGACGCTGACGGTCAGGGCGAAATGCGATTCGTCCGGGCGCACGATGGTGCTGACATACACCCCCGGCTGCGCGGCCTCGACGGCGGCGCGCACCTGGTCGAAGCCCAGCATCGGCGGGTCGCCGTCGGGTTTGGAGGCGCGGACCTCGGGCTGCGCCAGCCAGACGATTTCCTGGCTGACCACGGCCAGCGTCCCGGTGAAGCAGACGATCAGCACGAAGAACCAGATCGGCAGGGCTAGCCAGCTGTGGACCAGAAACCAGAGTTTTGAACGTGACTTTTTCGACATTGGGCAGGCAACTTCGATTCGGAGTGTGGTGAGCATGAGGTTCCGGAGCACGGGGTGTCTGGGCTCAGGCTCGCTCGAAAGGGTGCAGTGGTAATTGTTAGGACGAATGAGAAGCAGAAATCCTGCACAAAAAAATGCAAGCAAATGTTTCCAAGGCTCCCGGCCTGCCGCCCGGAGCCCTGGAAAACGCCTGCGGTCCTACTCGAACGTGCGGCCGGCGCGCCAGTAGCCCATCAGGGTCAGCGCGTTGCGGTCCAGGCCCTGTTCGTTGATCAGAAAGCGCCGGATCTGCATCACCGCAGCCGATTCCCCGGCCACCCAGGCGTAGAAGCTCTGGTGGCTGGCGCTGGCACGTTCCCAGAGGATCTGCTGGTCGATGTCCACCTCCTCGAGGCGCGTGTCGGCGGGCGGGCGTCTGGCGGGCAGGGTGGCCAGCTGGGTCACGGCATGCACCATGGCCTGGCCCTGGATACGCTGTTGCTGGTCGCGTGGCAGCCAGTGCAAGGTGGTGCTGGCATTGCAGCGCAGGGCCAGGCAGTCCTGTTGCAGCGGCACCTCTACATAGGCTTCGACCTGGGGCGGGTCATCTTGCCCGGCGAGGGTTTCGAGAATGCCGGCAATGGCTGGCAAGGCGGTTTCATCGCCCACCAGCAGAATGTTGCGCACCCCAGCGGGCGGGTTCCATTCGTAGCCCCCGGGGTCGCCGGCAAAGGCCAGGTTGGGTGCCAGGATCTGCAGACGGTCGCCTGTGCGGGCGTGGGTGGCCCAGGCCGAGGCGGGGCCGTTGACCCCGTGCAGTACGAAATCGATATCCACCTCGGCCTGTTCGCGGCGCAGGGCACGGATGGTGTAGGTGCGCATGGGCGGGCGGCTGGCCTCGGCCAGGGCGCGGCGGGCTTCGTTCCAGTGCAGGTCGTTGGGCAGTTCGGGCGGGCTGCCGTCGGCGGCGGGGAAGAACAGCTTGACGCGTTGATCGGCAGCCAGGGTGTGCATCCGGGCCACGTCCGGGCCGGTGAACACCAGGCGGCTCAACGACGGGCTCAGTTGGATGCGTTGCTTGAGGGTGACATCGAACAGGCGGTAGGCGCGCTCGGGCTGTGCGCCGGCCAGCTTGCGCAGGCCGCGCCCGACGGCGCGGGTCAGGGAGGAGGCGGTGGACATGGCATAGGCCTTTCTTGCAGCGGGTTCTCTTTGGAGACGAGGGAAGACGGGGGGAAATTAGGGGGCTGGCCACTCCAGTTCCGCAGGCCCCGGCACGTTGCATGTGCCGTGTGCACGCTGTGCAGGCGCCAGCCTTGCTGGCCAACGCATGCGCCGGCGCTTTCACAGCCTAAATCACCCTGCACCTGCTTCGTTCTTGTGGATACGACTGGACCTTGTGGTCCCGCATCCTATCGACAAGGACGCATTGCATGAATGCCCAAGACTCGCTGAAACTCGCTCGCCGCTTTATTGAACTGCCAACCGAAAAGCGTCCGCTGTTCCTGGAAGCACTGCGCAAGGAGGGCGTCGATTTCTCGCAGTTCCCGATCCCGGCCAACGCCACCAGCAGCGAGCGCGACGGCCTGTCCTACGCGCAAGGGCGCATGTGGTTCCTGTGGCAGCTCGACCCGCAAGGCGCCGCCTACAACCTGCCCATGGCCGTGCGCCTCAAGGGTGAACTCGACAACCATGCCCTGCAACAGGCCTTCGATGCGCTGGTGGCTCGCCATGAAACCCTGCGCACGCTGTTCGAACAGGGCGACGGGCAGGTCCGTCAGCGCGTTCTGCCGCCCACACCGGTCACGATCGTCACCCATGACCTGAACCATCTCGCACCCGCAGACCGCGAAACACAAGTCGGCGCACGGGTCGAGTCCGATGCCGGCAGCCCCTTCGACCTGGGCAACGGTCCGCTGCTGCGCGTGCAACTGCTCAGGCTCGACGCGTGCGAGCACGTGCTGCTGCTGACCCTGCACCACATCGTCGCCGACGGCTGGTCGCTGAACGTGCTGATCGACGAGTTCATCCGCCTTTACGACGCCGCCAGCAGTTCGGGCGAAGCGGCCCTGCCCGAGCTGCCGATCCAGTACCGCGACTACGCGCTGTGGCAACGCAGCTGGCTGGAGGCCGGCGAGCAGGAACGCCAGCTTGGCTACTGGCGCGAAAAGCTCGGTGACGACCATGCGCCGCTGGTGCTGCCGTTCGACCACCTGCGTCCGGCCATACCGACTCAGCGCGGGGCGCGGCATGCCTTCGAAGTGCAGCCGGCGCTGGCCGAGCAGTTGCGCAGCCTCGCCCGCGCCCAGGGCGCAACGCTGTTCATGGTGCTGCTGGGCGGCTTCAAGCTGCTGCTGCAACGCTACAGCGGCCAGCGCGCGATCCGCGTCGGGGTGCCGGTGGCCAACCGCAACCGCGCCGAGGTCGAGGGCCTGATCGGCTGTTTCATCAATACCCAGGTGCTGCACACCGATATCGACCCGCTGATCGACGTGGCCGAGCTGGTGCAGCGCATCAAGCACACCGCTGTCGGCGCCCAGGCGCATCAGGACCTGCCGTTCGAGCGCCTGGTCGAAGCGCTTGATCTGCCACGCAGCGCCAACCAGGGCGCGCTGTTCCAGGTGCTGTTCAACCACCAGGCCAACATCGCCGATGCTGCGCAGATCACCACCCGCTCGGGCCTGGCCCTGGAGAAGGTCGCGCTGGACAAGCACAGCGCGCGTTTCGATCTGGCGCTGGACACCTACGAAAGCGCCGGTCGCCTGCACGCCACCTTCACCTATGCGCTGGACCTGTTCGATGCGGCCACCATCGTCGCCATGGGCGAGCATTGGGTGCAATTGCTGCAAGGCCTGGTGGCGGACGCGTCGCGTGCCGTCGGTGAGCTGCCGCTGCTGGTCGCCGGTACCCCGCACATCGACACGCCGGCCCTCGCGCTGGACGACACCTGCATCCATCAGCTGATCGAGCAGGCGGGCGCAGCCACTGCGCAGGGCATCGCGGCCATCAGCGCCGGTCGGCAGATCACCTATGCCACCCTGTGCCAGCGCAGCGACGCACTGGCTGCGGCGTTGCGCCAGGCCGGGGTGCAGGTGGACGAGCGGGTCGGCGTGGTTGCCGACCGCTCCATCGACATGCTGGTGGCCATCCTGGCTGTGCTCAAGGCAGGCGCCGCCTACCTGCCACTAGAGCCCGAGCAGCCGCGCGAGCGGCTCGACTTCATGCTGGCTGACAGCAACGTGCGCGTGGTGCTGGCCGCTTCGACCTGGGCAGAAACATTGCCGGTGCAGGTACACCTGATGCACGCCGATGCCGTGTACCCCGACGCTGCCGCGCCGGTAGTGGCGGTCGCGCCGGACAACCTGGCCTATGTGATCTACACCTCCGGCACCACCGGCAGGCCCAAGGGTGTCGGCATCAGCCATGGCGCGCTGGCCAACTACGTGCGCGGGGTCGGTCGACGCCTGCCGATGCAGGCCATCGGGAGCCTGGCGATGGTCACCACGCCTGCCGCCGACCTGGGCCACACCGTGCTGTTCGGTGCACTGTGCAGCGGCAAGACCCTGCACCTGCTGGACAAGCAGACGGTGCTGGATGCCGACGCTTTCGCCCGCTACCTGCACGAGCACGCGGTGGATGCGCTGAAGATCGTGCCTTCGCACCTGGAGGCCATGCTGCCTGCAGGTTCAGCAGCGTTGCCCCGCCAGTGCCTGATCCTCGGCGGCGAAGCCTGCACGCCTGCTCTGCTGCAACGCATCGCGGGGCTGGCCCCGACGCTTGCGGTGATCAACCATTACGGCCCCACCGAAACCACCGTGGGTGTGCTGACCCATGCAATGGATGGCCAGCCGGTGCTGGGCACGCCGCTGGACAACCTTCGCGTGAAGGTGCTCGATGCTTGCCTGCAGCAGGTGCCAGGCGCGGCGCGAGGCGAGCTGTACATCGCCGGGGCCGGGCTGGCCCGGGGGTACCTGGGGCGTGCCGGGCTGACCGCCGAACGCTTTGTGCCCGACCCGGATGACGCTGCCGGCGGGCGCCTGTACCGCACCGGCGACTGGGTGCGTCGCAACGGCCTGGGGCAACTGCTGTTCGCCGGGCGTATGGACGGTCAGGTCAAGATTCGCGGTTATCGTGTGGAACTGGCAGAAATCGAGAGTCGCGTGCGCGAGTTGCCCGGCATTCGTGCTGCCGTGGTGCGTGTGGTGGGCGAGGGCCAGGCGCAGCAACTGGCCGCTTACCTGGTGCCGGTTGACGCGCCACACGGCGATGCCGCGCAGCAGGCCCTGCTCGATGCCAGCCGCACCGCGCTCAAGCAGGCCCTGCCCGAACACATGGTGCCCACCCACCTGTCGTTGCTCGAACGCCTGCCGGTGACCGCCAACGGCAAGCTCGACCTCAAGGCCCTGCCGCAGCCGGCAGCGGCACAGACTACCTACCGTGCGCCGCAGACACCATTGCAGGCAGTGGTGGCACAGATCTGGGCCGAAGTACTGCACATGGATCAGGTGGGCCTGGACGACAACTTCTTCGCCCTGGGCGGACACTCGCTGCTGGCCACCCAGGTGGTCTCGCGGGTGCGCAAGCAACTGGGCCTGGATATCCCGCTGCGCGCGCTGTTCGACAGCGCCGACCTGCTGGCCTTCACCGACGTGGCGCAAGCCCTGGCGCCGGTAACGCAAGCCGACTTCGAGGTACTGGACCGCAGCGCGCCGCTGGCGGTTTCGCATGCCCAGTACCGCCAGTGGCTGTTCTGGAAGCTGCACCCGCACAGCGCGGCCTACAACACGCCGCTGGCTGTGCGTCTGCACGGCGCGCTGGACCTGTCGGCCCTGCAGTCGGCCTTCGATTCGTTGGTGGGTCGCCACGAGTCGCTGCGCAGCGTGTTCGACGAGCGCGACGGCATGCCGTGGCAGCGCGTGTTGCCGCCTGCGCCGCTGGCCATCGCGATTCACGACCTCAGCGCCGAGCCTGTACAGGCACTGATGCAGCGCCTGGACGAAGAGGCCGCCACCCCGTTCGACCTGGCGCACGGCCCGCTGCTGCGCGTCAGCCTGTTCAAGTGCGCCGGTGACGAGCATGTGCTGGGCCTGATGCTGCACCACATCGTCTCCGACGGCTGGTCGATGGGGGTGATGATGCGCGAGCTGGCGAACGCCTACAACGCCCGTGTGCGCGGCGAGCCGCTGCACTTGGAGGCGCTGCCGGTGCAGTACGCCGACTACGCCGCCTGGCAGCGCAAGCGTCTGGCCCAGGGGCTGCAACAGGCCCAGCTCGAGTACTGGAAGGACCAGCTCGAAGATGACTTCGCGGTGCTCGAACTGCCGGCCGACCGCAGCCGACCCAAGGAGCAGAGCCATCAGGGCGGGCGTATCGACATCCGCCTGCCGGACACGCTGGCCAGCGGCCTGCGCGAACTGGCGGTGCAGCACAACGCCACGCTGTTCCACGTATTGCTGGCGGCGTTTGCCATCGTGCTGTCACGCTACAGCGGCAAGCCCAAGGTCAACATCGGTATCCCGGTCACCAACCGCAATCGCCTGGAGCTCGAAGGGCTGATCGGCTTCTTCGTCAACACCCTGGTGGCGCGGGTGGGCATCGACCCGGCGCTGACCTTCAGCCAGTTGCTGGAGGCCGTCAAGGACACTGCCTTGCAGGCCCAGGCCAACAAGGACGTACCGTTCGACGCACTGGTCGATGAACTCAAGCCCGAGCGCGGGCTGGGTTATAACCCGCTGTTCCAGGTGATGTACAACCACCTGCGCGACGTTGGCGGCCAGGTCTCGGCCGACAGCCTGCACGGCCTGCACGTCGAGGAAATCGACCTGGTCGAGCAGACCGCGCATTTCGATATCTCGCTCAACACCTTCGAGCGCGCCAGCGGGCTGGTGGCCACCTTCAACTATTGCACCGACCTGTTCGACGCCGCGCGCATCCAGCGCATGGCCGCGCACTGGCAGAACCTGCTCGAAGGCATCTGCCAGGCCCCGCGTCAGCGCCTGGCGCAACTGAGCCTGCTGGGCGCCGACGAGCGCCGGCAGATCCTCGGCCAGTGGCAGCCCGGCCAGCAGTCGAGCCAGCGCCAGGTTCACCAGTTGATCGCAGACCACGCGACACTGACGCCGAACGCGGTGGCGGTGCTCTGCGAAGGGCGCCAGTTGACCTACGCGCAACTGAACGCCCAGTCCAACCGCCTGGCGCATCACCTGATTGAACTGGGCGTAGGCCCCGAGGTGCGCGTGGCCGTGGCGTTGCGCCGCTCGGTCGACACCGTGGTGGCCCTGCTGGCGGTGCTCAAGGCCGGGGGTGCTTATGTGCCGCTGGACGTGGCCTACCCGCAGGACCGTCTGCACTACATGATCGAGGACTGCAAGGCTGCACTGGTGCTGACCCAGCACGACGTGCTCGACCAGCTGGCGCTGCCCGGCGCGATGGCGACCTTGCTGGTGGACCAGCCCCAGGCCTGGCAGGAGCGGGCCGACACCACGCCGCAGGTGGCGCTGAACGAAGGCAACCTGGCCTACGTGATCTACACCTCCGGTTCCACCGGCCAGCCCAAGGGCGTGGCGGTGGCGCATGGCCCGCTGGTGGCGCACGTGCTGGCCATCGGCGAGCGCTATGAAATGACCCCGCGCGACTGCGAGCTGCAGTTCATGTCGCTGGCCTTCGACGGTGCCCACGAGCGTTGGCTGACCGCCCTGAGCCACGGCGCCCGCCTGCTGCTGCGCGGCGACGAGCTGTGGTCGCCGGAGCAGGCCTGCCAGGTGATGCGCGAGCAGGGCGTGACTGTCACTGCGCTGCCGCCGGTATACCTGCAGCAGGTGGCCGAGCATGTCGAACAGGCCGGCAACCCGCCGGCCGTGCGCATCTACTGCTTTGGCGGCGATGCCGTGCCGCAGGCGAGCTATGCACTGGCTTGGCGTGTGTTGCGCCCGCAGTACATCGTCAACGGCTACGGCCCGACCGAAACAGTGGTAACGCCGCTGCTGTGGAAGGCCCGTGAAGGCGATACCTGTGGCGCCGCCTACGCGCCCATCGGCAGTCTGGTGGGGCGCCGCACGGCCTATGTGCTGGACGCCGAGCTGAACCTTTTGCCCAACGGCCTTGCCGGTGAGCTGTACCTGGGCGGGCAGGGCGTGGCACGCGGTTACCTGGACCGCCCCGGCCTGACCGCCGAACGCTTCGTACCCGACCCGTTCGCCGCCGACGGCACGCGCGTGTACCGCAGTGGCGACCTCACGCGGGTGCGCGCCGACGGCCTGGTCGACTACCTGGGGCGCATCGACTATCAGGTCAAGATTCGCGGCTTTCGTATCGAGCTGGGCGAGATCGAGGCCCGTCTGCAGGGGCACCCGCAGGTGCGCGAAGCGGTGGTCGTCGACATCCCCGGCCCCAGCGGCAAACAGCTGGCCGGCTACGTGGTGCCCGTGGCCGCGCCGGATGCGCAGCAGCACACCGAGCTGCGCAACACCTTGCGTGAACACCTCAAAGCAGTGCTGCCGGACTACATGGTACCGGCGCACCTGATCGTGCTCGACGCCTTGCCGCTGACCCCAAACGGCAAGCTCGACCGCAAGGCGCTGCCCAAACCGGACGCCAGCCTGCTGCAACAGGCCTACGTGGCGCCGCAGAGCGACCTGGAACATCAGCTCGCCGCCCTCTGGGCGGGCGTGCTCAAGGTCGAGCAGGTGGGCGTTACCGACAACTTTTTCGAACTGGGCGGCGATTCGATCATCTCCATCCAGCTGGTCAGCCGCGCGCGCCAGGCCGGCATCCATTTCAGCCCCAAGGAGCTGTTCCAGCATCAGACCGTGCAGGGCCTGGCGTCGGTGGCGCGCCAGGGCGAGCAGGCCCGCCAGATCGACCAGGGCGCTGCCAGCGGCCAGGCGCTGCTGCTGCCGGTGCACCAGTATTTCTTCGGCGCGCAGATGCCCGAACAGCACCACTGGAACCAGGCTGTGCTGCTCAAGCCCGGCCAGACATTGCAGGCGCAGACACTGGAGCAGGCGTTGCAGGCGCTGACCACCCAGCACGATGCGCTGCGCCTGAACTACAGCCTCCAGGCCGACGGCCAATGGGCCGCGCACTACGGTGCCGTGGCCCAGCAACAGACCATCGTGTGGGCGGCTGCGGCAGAACACGCCGAGGCGTTGCAGGCGCTGTGCGAAAAGGCCCAGCGCAGCCTGAACCTCGAACGCGGTGAACTGCTGCGTGCGGTACTGGCGACCCTGCCCGATGGCAGTCAGCGCCTGTTGCTGGCGATCCACCACCTGGTGGTCGATGGCGTGTCGTGGCGCATTCTGCTGGAGGACCTGCAAACGGCCTACACGCAACTGGCTGCCGGACAGGCCGTGACCCTGCCGGCCAAGACCAGCTCGACCCAGGCCTGGGCGCAACGTTTGCAAACCCATGCCGCCACCCTGCAACCGCAACTGGCGTACTGGACCGCCGAGCTGGCGGGCGTCAGCGCCGAACTGCCGTGCGACCATCCGCAGGGTTCGCTGCAGGGCGTGCATCTGGCCACGGCCCACACCGTGCTCGACGCGGCCACCACCCGCAAGTTGCTGCAACAGGCCCCGGCCGCCTACCGCACCCAGGTCAACGACCTGCTGCTGACCGCCCTGGCGCGGGTGATCGCACGCTGGACCGAGCGTGATGAGGTACTGATCCAGCTCGAAGGGCATGGTCGCGAAGACCTGTTCGATGACGTGGACCTGACCCGCACAGTGGGCTGGTTCACCAGCATGTTCCCGGTCAAGCTGAGCCCCACCGACAGCCTCGATGGCTCGATCAAGCGCATCAAGGAACAGTTGCGTGCGGTGCCGGACAAAGGCATCGGCTTCGGTGCGCTGCGCTACCTGGGTGACGCGCAGGCCCGCGAAGCACTGGCCGCGCTGCCGGTGCCGCGTATCACCTTCAACTACCTGGGCCAGTTCGATGGCAGCTTTGCCGAAGACGGCCAGGACGCCTTCCTCACTCCGGCCAGCGAGCACGCCGGGGCCAACCAGAGCCCCGAGGCGCCGCTGGGCAACTGGCTGGCGATCAATGGCCAGGTGTATGGCGGCGAATTGAAACTGGGCTGGAGCTTCAGCCGCCGCATGTTCGACGAACCGACCATCCAGGCCCTGGCCCAGGCGTATGCCGAAGAGCTCAAGGCGCTCATCGCGCATTGCGTCCGGCCAGACAGCTTCGGCCTGACCCCATCGGACTTCCCGATTGCCGGCCTGACCCAGGCACGCCTGGACGAGTTGCCGGTTGCCGCGCGCGATATCGAAGACATCTACCCGCTGTCACCGATGCAGCAGGGCATGCTGCTGCACACCCTGATGGACCCGCATTCGGGCATCTACTTCATGCAGGCGCGCAAGAGCATCCGCAGCCCCATCGACTTCGAGCGCTTCACCGTGGCCTGGCGTGCGGTGGCGCAGCGTCACGAACCGCTGCGCACCTCGTTCAGCCTCGACCGTGATGGCCAGATGCTGCAGATCGTGCACCGCCAGGCGCAGTTGAGCGTGAGCTTCCTGGACTGGAGCGAGCAGACGTCTGAGCAGCAGGAGGTGTCGTTGCAGGCGCTGCTGCGCGAGGAGCGCGACCAGGGCTTCAGGCTGCTGGAGCAGCCGCCGATCTGGGTGCGTCTGATCCGCCGTGAAACCGACCATTACTGGTTCATCCTCAGCAACCACCACATCCTGCTGGATGCCTGGTGCCACTCGCAGCTGTTCGAAGACTTCTTCACCTTCTACAACGGTCAGACCCTGCCGGCCGCCGAGCGCTTCGGCAGCTTCATCGGCTGGTTGCAGCAACAGGACGAGCAGGCGGCGCTGGCAATGTGGCGCGAAGAGCTGCAGGACTTCAGCGAAGTCACCGCGCTGCCGTTCGACCGTAAGAAGGGCGATGGCGAGTCGGCCGGCATCGGCGACAACTACGTGTACCTGGCCCCCGAGCAGGGGCGCCTGCTGCATGAACTGGCCCAGCGCAATCAGATCACCGTCAACACCTTCGCCCAGGCTGCCTGGTCGCTGGTGCTGCACCGCTACAGCGGCCTGCACGACGTACTGTTCGGGGTGACGGTGGCGGGCCGCCCGGTCAATCGCCCGGAGATGCAGAGCACCGTGGGGCTGTTCATCAACAGCATCGCGCTGCGCGTGGACATTCCGCAGGCCGGTGACGACCTGAGCGTGAAGGCCTGGCTGCAGCGCCTGTTCGAGAAGAACTTCACCCTGCGCGAATACGAGTACCTGCCGCTGGTGCAGATCCAGGCGTGCAGTGCGGTAGAAGCGGGGCACCCGATCTTCGACAGCCTGCTGGTGTATGAAAACGCGCCGATGGAAAGCAAGGTGCTGAGCAATGCGCAGCAGCTCAACGTGGCCGGTTCCACGTCGCGAACCCACACCAATTACCCGCTGACAGTGGTGATCTACCCCGGCGACGAGCTGGGCCTGCACCTGTCCTACGACCAGAGCTACTTCGACGAGCCCACCATTGCCGCGCTGCTGGAAGACTTCCGTCGCCTGCTGCTGGCCCTGGCCGAGGGCTTTCATGGTCGCTTCGACGAGCTGGCCCTGGTGGGCGCGCCGGAGCTGGCCAAGGTGCATGAACAGCCCGAGGCCCTGGCCGAATACCCGCTGGAGGCCGGGTATGTGAACCTGTTCGAGGCGCAACTGGCGGCCCACCCCGAGCAGGTGGTGGCGCGCTGCGAAACGCAGGCATGGACCTACCGCGAGCTGGACGCGCACGCCAGCCGGGTGGCGCAGGCACTGATGGCCGCCGGGGCCAAGCCGGACCAGCCGGTGGCGATGCTCAGCGAGCGCAATCTGGAGCTGCTGGGCATGGCCGTGGGGGTGTTCAAGGCCGGCTGTGCCTACCTGGCGCTGGACCCGCAACTGCCCGACCAGCGCCTGGCCGAGGTGCTGGCCCTGGCCGGTGCGCCGGTACTGCTGGCCAGCAGCGACTTCGCGGCCCGTGCCCAGGGCCTGCTGGCCCTGCTGCCCGAGGCTCGCCGAGCGACGCTGCTGATCGACGATGCACTGCCGCCGGTGGACGTGCCGATCGATTACCCCGGTCGCCATACGGGCGGGCGAGCGCTGGCCTACCTGATCTACACCTCCGGCTCCACTGGCACGCCCAAAGGGGTACAGGTGGAGCAGCGCGGCATGCTCAACAACCAGTTGAGCAAGGTGCCTTACCTGCAACTGGACGACGCGGACGTGATCGCCCAGACCGCCTCGCAGAGCTTCGACATTTCGGTCTGGCAGCTGCTGGCCGCGCCGTTGTTCGGCGCGCAGGTGGATATCGTGCCCAACCGCATTGCGCATGACCCGCGGGCGTTGCTCAGCTACGTTCGCGAGCGCGGCATCACCCTGCTCGAGAGCGTGCCGTCGTTATTGCAGGTGATGCTCGACGAGCTTGAACAACTGGGCAGCCCCGGCCAGGAACTGGGTCGGCTGCGCTGGCTGCTGACCACCGGCGAGGCGCTGGCGCCGGAGCTGGCGCGGCGCTGGGTGCAGCGTTATCCCGAGGTGGGCCTGGTGAACGCCTATGGCCCGGCCGAGTGTTCCGACGACGTGGCGCTGTTCAACGTCCTGCCGGCCTCGACCACGGGGATTCGCCTGCCGATCGGCGTGGCCACCGACAACAACCGCCTGTACCTGCTCAACGGCAACCTCGACCCGGTGCCCAACGGCGCCATCAGCGAGCTGTTCGTGGCCGGCATCGGTGTGGGGCGCGGTTATCTGGGCGATGCCAGGCGTACCGCGGCGACCTTCCTGCCCGATCCGTTCGACACCAGTGTGCAGGGTGGCGGGCGCCTGTACCGCAGCGGCGACCTGGCGCGCCATGGTGCCGACGGGGTACTCGAATACGTCGGGCGTACCGACCATCAGGTCAAGATTCGCGGGTTCCGTATCGAGCTGGGCGAGATCGAGATCGCGCTGCAGGCGCATGCCGCCGTGCGCGAGGCAGTGGTGCTCGCTGTGCAGGGCCTGGGCGGCAAGCAGCTGGCGGCCTACGTGGTGGCCAGCGGGGCAGGGCAGGCCGAGTTGCGCGGTGCGCTGCGTGACCACCTCAAGGCGATGCTGCCCGAGTACATGGTGCCGTCGTACTTCGTGTTCCTCGACACACTGCCGCTCAACCCCAACGGCAAGCTGGACCGCAAGGCCCTGCCGGCACCGGATACCAGCCAGGTGCAGCAGCAGTTCGTGGCACCGGTCAGTGTGCTCGAGCAGCAGGTGGCGGCGATCTGGGCGCAGGTGCTCAAGGTCGAGCAGGTGGGCTTGAACGACAACTTCTTCGAGCTGGGCGGGCACTCGCTGCTGGCGACCCAGGTGGTGTCGCGTCTACGCCAGCAACTGGAGGTCGAACTGCCCTTGCGTGCGCTGTTCGAGGCACCGCTGCTGGCCGACTTCATCGCCGATGTGCAGGGCGCCAGCCGTGCCACGGCGCCGGCCTTCCGGCACGTGGCGCGCAATCAGCCACTGCGGCTGTCGTATGCCCAGCAACGCCAGCTGTTCCTCTGGCAGCTGGATGCCCACAGCACGGCCTACAACATGCCGCTGGCACTGAGCCTTAAGGGCGCGTTGGACATCGATGCCCTGCAGGCCAGCTTCACGTCGCTGATCGAACGTCACGAGACCTTGCGCACCACTTTCAGCCAGGCCGATGGTCAGGCGGTGCAGGTGATCCATGCACCCGCGCCATTCACCCTGCAGGTCGAGCAGGTCGGCGTGCCGGCCGGTGCCGATGCGCAGGCATGGGTCAAGATGCTGGTGGAGGCCGAAACCCGTCGCGTGTTCGATCTGCAGCAGGGGCCGCTGTTGCGCGTCAAGCTGCTGGCCCTGGCCGAGGGCGAGCATGTGCTGGTGCTCACCTTGCACCATATCGTTTCCGATGGCTGGTCGATGCCGGTGATGGTCGAGGAACTGATCCAGTTCTACGAAGGCCATCGCCGGGGCCAGCCGCTGCAGTTGCCGGCGCTGGCGATCCAGTACGCCGACTACGCGGTGTGGCAACGCCAGTGGATGGAGGCCGGTGAGCAGGCCCGCCAACTGGCCTACTGGACCACGCAGCTGGCGGGTGGCCAGGCGTTGCTGGAGTTGCCCACCGACCGGCCGCGCCCCGCCACGCAAAGCCATGCCGGGGCCAACCTGGGCATCGAACTCGACCCTTCGCTGGCCAGCGCGCTGGAGCAGTTGGCCAAGGCCCAGGGCGTGACGCTGTTCATGTTGCTGCTGGCCAGCTTCCAGGCCTTGCTGCATCGCTACACCGGGCAGGATGACATTCGTGTCGGGGTGCCGATCGCCAACCGTACCCGGCTGGAGACCGAGCGCCTGATCGGCTTCTTCGTCAACACCCAGGTGCTCAAGGCCGAGTTCGATTCGCACACCACCTTTGCCCAGTTGCTGCAGCAGGTACAGCGCACGGCGCTGGCCGCGCAGGGCCATCAGGACCTGCCATTCGAGCAGTTGGTGGAGGCGTTGCATCCCCAGCGCAGCCTCAGCCACACGCCGTTGTTCCAGGTGATGTACAGCCACCAGAGCCAGGTCAAGGGCGCGCGTCACAGCTTGCCGGGCCTGACCGTGGAGAGCCTGGCGTGGGAGCAGGGCACTGCACAGTTCGACCTGACCCTGGAGACCGTCGAGCAGGCGAACGGGCTCGGCGCCACGCTGAACTACGCGACCGCCCTGTTCGACGAGGCGAGCATCCAGCGCCTGGCCAGCCACTGGCGACAGTTGCTGCAGGGTATCGTCGAGCAGCCGCAGCAGCGCATTGCCGAACTGGCGTTGCTGGATGGCCAGGAACAGGCGCGCATCGTGCAGGCGTGGAACCCGGTCGAGGCGGAGCACGCGCCCGGGCCGTGCATTCACCAGCACATCGCGGCGCAGGCGAACAGGACCCCGCAAGCCATCGCGGTGGCCTTCGGCGAGCAGTCGCTCAGCTATGCCGCGCTCGACCAGCGTGCCAACCAG
>NZ_DLNW01000057.1:0-52634 GCF_002478435.1 Pseudomonas sp. UBA7500
CCGGGCCGCGTGCTCGACGGCGTGCTGTTGAGCCTGGCCGGCTGGCTGGCTGCGCAGGGCGTGCTGCTGGCCGCCCGCGAGCCGCTGCCGGCGCCGGCCGCAGAGGCCGAACCGGCTGAGCTGCCCGGCCTGCTGGTCGGGCATTGGCAGGCGCCGCCGGCCAGTGACGCGCTGCCGCTCACGCGCTTGCCCGTGCATTACCTGGGCGGCCTCAAGGCCGTGCCCGCCAGCGCCACAGTGGTGGTGCTGCGCTACGAGCAGGCGGTGCGTACCTACGTTCGCGGCCAGCGCCTGGCACCGGGCATCGTGCTGCAGGACATCGATGACGATGGCCTGATTTTCGACAACCAGGGGCGGCGCGAGCGCTTGCCCTGGCCGCCACGGCCCGCCGTGACCGGCTTCAAGCGCCAAGGATGAAGGGATGATCGCAAGATTCTGCGTGGCTGGCGTACTGGCCCTGGGGCTCAACCTGGCCTGGGCGTTCGACGAGCCCGAAGCGGTAGCGGACGAAGACGGTACACCGCTGTACGAGGTGAATTTCGTCGACACCGACCTGGGCGAGTTCATCGACAGCGTGTCGCGCATCACCGGGACCACGTTCATCGTCGACCCGCGGGTAAAAGGCAAGGTCACGGTACGTACGGTGGACCGTCACGACAGCGAGGCGATCTACGATATCTTCCTGGCCCAGCTGCGGGCCCAGGGCTTTGCTGCAGTGGACCTGCCCAACGGCAGCGTGAAGATCGTGCCCGATCAGGCGGCGCGGCTGGAGCCGGTGCCCGTCGAGAGCGGGCGCAAGGCCCAGGCCGGCAGCGATGGCATCGCCACCCGGGTGTTCAACGTGCGCAACGCCGCCAGCGAACAGATGCTGGCGATCCTCAAGCCGCTGATCGACCCCCGTGTGGGGGTGATCACGCCGTACCCGGCCGCCAACCTGCTGGTGGTGACCGACTGGCGCAGCAATCTGGAGCGCATCGACAGCCTGCTGCGCCAGCTCGATCAGGTCAGCGAGGAGCCGCTGCAGGTGATGCCGCTGCACCATGCCAGCGCCAGCGATACCGGTCAGTTGATCACCCGCCTGCTGGCCCGCGAGCAGGGCGCCGACAGTGCCCAGGTGGTCGCCGACCCGCGCAGCAATGCCCTGCTGGTGCGCGGCAGTGCCGACAGCCGCGAGCGCGTGCGTGCCTTGCTGGCGCAGCTGGACCGCCCCGGCGACGCATTGCGCAGCTCCAACACTCAGGTGATCTACCTGCGTCACGCCAATGCCGGCGAGGTGGTCAAGGTGCTGCGCAGCCTCAGCCAGGATGCCGGCGCTGCGCCGGGCGAAGCTGACAAGGACGCCAAGGCGCCCGTGCCGGTCAACCTCTCGGGCATTCGCCTGGAATACGAGGAGGGTACCAACGCCGTGGTCATGGTCGGGCCCGACAGCGAGCTGGCGGCCTACCGCACCATCGTCGAGCAACTGGACATCCGCCGTGCGCAGGTGGTGGTCGAGGCGATCATCGCCGAAGTGTCCGACTCGCGGGCCCAGGAGCTGGGCGTGCAGTGGCTGTTCGCCGACGAGAAATTCGGTGCCGGCGCGGTCAACTTCGGTACCGGCGGTGCCAGCATCACCGGCATTGCCGGGGCCGTGGCCAGCGGCGACAACGCGGCGCTGGGCAAACTGTTGTCGGGCGTGAACGGCGTGACGGCCGGCATCGGCAACTTCGGCGGCGGCTTCAACTTCGCCATGCTGGTCAATGCACTCAAGAGCAACAGTGGCTTCAACCTGCTGTCGACCCCGACCCTGCTGACCCTGGACAACGCCGAGGCGTCGATCCTGGTCGGCCAGGAAGTGCCCTTCGTGACCGGCTCGGTAACCCAGGACAACACCAACCCCTACCAGACCATCGAGCGCAAGGAGGTCGGTGTAAAACTGCGCATCAAGCCGCAGATCAACAGTGACAACACCGTGCGCCTGGACATCGTGCAGGAGGTCTCGTCGATTGCCGACACCGCTGCGGCCAGCGACGTGATCACCAACAAGCGCGAGATCAAGACCAAGGTCATGGTCGAGGACAACGGCCTGATCATTCTCGGCGGGCTGATCAGCGACGAGGTCACCTCCAGCCATCAGAAGGTGCCGTTTCTGGGGGATATCCCCGGGCTGGGCCGGTTGTTCCGCTCCGATGCCAGCCGTGGCGTGAAGCAGAACCTGATGGTGTTCATCCGCCCGCGGATCCTGCGTGACGGGGCCAGCCTGACCAGCCTCAGCAGCGAAAAATACCGCAGCCTGCAACAGACCACGCCGCTTGCCCTGCCCAGCCTGGCCGATGGCAGCGAGTTGCTGCGGGTGTTCCCGGCCAGCCGCCAGCGCCTGGACGAGGGCACCTGGTGAAACCGTTGCTGCCCTATCGCCTGGCGCGCCAGGGCGGGCTGGCCATGGCGCCTGGCGCCGACGGCTGGAGCCTGTGGCTGCGCCCGGATGTCGACAGCGACCAGTTGCACGAGCTGCTGCGGGTGTATGGCCCGCCCCAGACCGTGTGCCATTTCGACGCGGGGGAGTTCGACACGCGCCTGGGCCAGTTGTACCAGGCCGGCGAGAACGCCACGGCGGCGCTGATCGAGGGCATTGGCGAACAGGTCGACCTGGACGGCCTGATCAGCGAGATGCCGCGGGTCGAGGACCTGCTCGAAAGCGATGACGAAGCCCCGGTGATCCGCCTGATCAACGGGCTGTTCGGCGAGGCGCTGCGTCAGCAGGCCTCGGACATCCATGTGGAAACCTTCGAGCAGAGCCTGGTGGTGCGCCTGCGGGTCGACGGCCACCTGCGCGAGGTGCTGCGCCCGCCACGTGCGCTGTCGGCCATGCTGGTGTCGCGGATCAAGGTCATGGCGCGCCTGGACATCGCCGAGAAGCGCCAGCCCCAGGACGGGCGCATCACCCTGCGCTCGGGTGGGCGCGAGGTCGATGTGCGTGTCTCGACGCTGCCGGGTATCCACGGCGAGCGAGTGGTGATGCGCGTGCTCGACAAGCAGGCCAGCCTGCTCTCGCTGGGCAACCTGGGCATGCCCGGTGCCGTCGAGGCGGGCCTGCGCGCCTGCCTGGGGCGACCCAACGGTATCGTGCTGAGCACCGGCCCGACCGGTTCGGGCAAGACCACCACGCTGTACGCCAGCCTCAACAGCCTGAACGACGGCAGCCGCAATATCCTCACCGTCGAGGACCCGGTGGAGTACGCCATCACCGGCATCGGCCAGACCGCCATCAACCCGCGTGCCGGGCTGACCTTTGCCAGCGGTTTGCGCGCGATTCTGCGCCAGGACCCGGATGTGATCATGCTTGGCGAAATCCGCGACCGCGAAACCGCGCAGATTGCGGTGCAGGCCAGCCTCACCGGCCACCTGGTGCTTTCGACCCTGCACACCAACAGTGCGGTGGGCGCGGTGACGCGTCTGCGCGACATGGGCGTGGAGCCTTTTCTGATTGCCTCGTGCCTGCGCGGGGTCATGGCCCAGCGCCTGGTGCGGCGCCTGTGCAGTTGCGCCGTGGCGCAGCCATTGCAGGCGGCCGAGCGGGCGTTGTGGCCGGAGCTGGTCGAGCTTGAGCACAGTTATCACGCAGTGGGCTGCGCGCAGTGTCAGGGCAGCGGCTATCGCGGCCGGCTGGGGCTGTATGAGTTCATCGAGCTGGACGCCGGGCTGATCGGCCTGCTGTATGACGGGGCCAGTGAGGTGGCCATGCAGGCGCATCTGCAGGGCCGGCGCCAGAGCCTGGCCGGCATGGCCAGCGAGTGCCTGCGCCAGGGCCAGACGAGCCTGGCCGAAGTGCTGCGCGCGGTGCAGGGCTGAGCCATGCCGACCTACCGATACCAGGCCGTTGACCTCGCCGGGCGCACCCTCAAGGCCAGCCTGCAGGCCGAAAGCGAGCGCCATGCCCGCCAGTTGCTGCGCGAGCAGGGGCTGTTCGCGCGCCAGTTGCAGGTGCAGGGCAACGCGCAGGTGTTGCCACGGCGCCAGCGCGTGAGCCGCGCACAGCTGTGTGAACTGACCCGGCAACTGGCCACGCTGACAGGGGCCGGCATTGCATTGGTGGATGCCCTGGCCACCCTTGAGCGGCAGTTGGTGGAGCCGGCCCTGCGCAATCTGCTGGTGGGGGTGCGCGGCGCGCTGGCAGAGGGGCTGGGCCTGGCCCGCAGCCTGGCACGCCAGGGCGGGGTGTTTTCAACGCTGTACTGCGCGCTGGTCGAGGCCGGCGAACGCTCGGGGCGCCTGGCCCAGGTGCTGGAACGCCTGGCCGACCACCTTGAGCAGGTGCAGCGCCAGCAGCACAAGGCGCGTACCGCGCTGATCTACCCGTGCGTGCTGATGGGGGTGTCGCTGGCGGTGGTGGTCGGCCTGATGAGCTTCGTGGTGCCCAGGCTGACCGAACAATTCGCCCATTCCGGGCAGAGCCTGCCGTTGATCACGCGCCTGCTGATCGGCGCCAGCGAAGCCCTGTTGCTGGCCGGGCCGTGGCTGCTGGGCGCCGCGGTGCTGGGGGCGGCAGGCGCGGCGCGGCTGCTGCGTCGGCCGCACTGGTGCCTGCGCCGTGACGACCTGCTGTTGCGCCTGCCGCGCGTGGGTGCGCTGCTGCGGGTGCTGGAAAGCGCGCGGCTGTCGCGCAGCCTGGCGATTCTGGTCGGCAGCGGGGTACCGCTGCTCGAAGCCTTGCAGGTGGCCACCGCCACCCTGGAAAACCGACGCATTCGCCTGGCGCTGGAGCGGGTGCAGGTCGATGTGCAAGGCGGCGTCAGCCTGCACCGCGCGCTGGATGCCAGCGGGCAGTTCCCGCCGATGCTGCTGAACATGGTCGCCAGCGGCGAGGCCAGCGGCACCTTGCCCGACATGCTCGAGCGCGTGGCCGACAACCAGGAGCGCGGCTTTGCCCGTCAGGTCGACACCGTGATGGCGTTGTTCGAGCCGCTGATGATCCTGGTCATGGGCGCGGTGGTGCTGTTCATCGTGCTGGCGGTGCTGTTGCCGATCATGCAGCTCAACCAGGGCCTCACACTTTAATAGGAGCACTACCATGCAGACACGACGTTCCCGCCAGCACGGCTTCACCCTGATGGAAATCATGGTGGTGATCTTCATCATCGGCCTGTTGATCGCGCTGGTGGCGCCCAGTGTGCTGGGCAGCCAGGACAAGGCCATGAAGCAGAAGGTGATGGCCGACCTGTCGAGCCTGGAGCAGGCGCTGGACATGTATCGCCTCGACAACCTGCGCTTCCCCACCGCCGAGCAGGGGCTGTCGGCCCTGGTGAGCAAGCCGCAGGCCGAGCCGGTGCCGCGTGCCTGGCGGGCCGATGGCTATATTCGCAGGCTCCCGCAGGATCCGTGGGCCACACCGTACCAGTACCGGGCGCCGGGGCAGCATGGGCGCATCGACATCTATTCGCTGGGTGCCGACGGGGTGGAGGGCGGCGAGGGGATCGATGCCGACATCGGTAACTGGGACCTCTAGGCATGCCGGCCCAGCGTGGCTTCACCCTGCTGGAACTGCTGGTGGTGATCGCCATCGCCGGGTTGATGAGCGCCCTGGCGGTGGCCTCGCTCGACGGTGCCAAGGCGCCTTTGCACCAGGCCCTGGAGCGCCTGGCCGCGGCGTCGCGGGCGCAGGCCGACCTGGCCCTGCATGGCGGGCAGGTGCGCGGCCTGCGCTGGAACGGGCAGCGGCCCGAGTTCGTGCGCCTGGTCGAGGGCGACCAGTGGCAGGTGGAGCCGGTGGCGCTGGGCGAGTGGCCGGCCGGGCTGCGCCCGGACTGGCCTGCGGGCAGCACGCCACGGGTGATGTTCACCCCCTCCGGGCTGGCCCGGCCGGTGAGGCTGGAGTGGCGCTGGGCCGAGGGCCGGCAGCGCTGGCACTGGCGTCATGCTGCCGGCCTGCAGGTGGTGAACGTGCCATGAAGGCCCGCCAGCGTGGTTTCACTCTGCTCGAAGTGAGCG
Source organism: Pseudomonas sp. UBA7500 (assembly GCF_002478435.1). NCBI lineage: Bacteria > Pseudomonadati > Pseudomonadota > Gammaproteobacteria > Pseudomonadales > Pseudomonadaceae > Pseudomonas > Pseudomonas sp. UBA7500. The sequence goes on from NZ_DLNW01000057.1 coordinate 5,968, forward strand.
TGGCCCTGGGCATCGCCGCGACCATGGCGATCATCAGCAGCCAGGTACTGCGCCAGCGCCTGGTGGTGCAGCAGGGCGTGCAGCAGCATTGGCTGGGCAGCCTGTGTGCCCGGGAACTGCAGGCGCGCTTTGTGGTGGAGCAGTACTGGCCGGCGCAGGCACTGAGTAGCGGCGAGCTGCGTCAGGGGCCGGGCACCTGCCACTGGCGGTTGCAACTGGGTTCCACCGGCGTGCGCAACCTGCGCGGTGGCGAACTGCGCCTGTTTGCCGACCGCGATGAACGTGAGCCGCTGGGTCAATACCGCCTGTTTCTGGTGCGCCCGTGAGGCGCAGGCAGCAGGGCCTGACCCTGCTCGAACTGCTGGTGGCGCTGGCACTGACCGCTGTACTGGGCGTGCTGCTGGCGGCGCTGGTCAATGGCTGGCTGAGCGTACGTGAGCGACTCGACCAAGCGCCGCAGGCGAGCCCGGTGCTGAGCTTCTGCCTCGGGCTGGAGCGCCGCTTCGACGCCACGGTGCTGCGCCAGTTGTACGAGCAGCGCCTGCCCCTGGCCTTGAACTGGCTGGACTGGCAGCCTGCCGAGTTGCAGCTGCAATGGGTGGCGCTGGCGGCGTGGCCGGCGGCCGAAGGCGGCTCGCGCTTGCAGCGCCAACGCCTGCGCTATGACCGGCGCGATGCACGCCTGCTGTTGGAGACCTCTGCCGACCTGTATGCCGTCGAGCGCCCGCACTGGGTGCTGCGCGACAGCCTGGCCGGGGTGTCCAGCCCCGTTTTCGAGTTTCGCCAGGGCAGCCGTTGGCTGGCCTGGCCCTCTGCCGAACGCGCTGCGCCCGATCGTGGTGTACGGCTCGAGTTCCAGCGTGATGGAGCCCCCTATGTGTGTACGTTTGCCCTGCCGGAGAGCCAATGATTGACATTCGATACTGGCGACGGCGCCAGCCTGGGTCGTGGTTGCTGGTGCGCCCCGATGAGGCCGGCTGGAGCTGGCTGCAGGTGCGGGCCGGTGAGGTGCTGCGCGCGGGGCACGGGCAACCGCCGGAAGGTGCCGGTCGCGTGGCGCTGGTGGTGCCGGGCAGTGAATGCGCGCACTTCCATTTGCAGGCGCCGCCGGGTCTCAAGCGTGAAGAGTGGCCATTGCTGCTTGAAGATCGCGTGTTGCAGCCAGCCGAGGCGATCCATGTCGGTTGTGTGTCGCGAGGTTCGGGATGGCTTGAGCTGGCGGTGATTGACCGGCAACGCCTGGCGGGCTGGTTGCAGGCTTGCCAGGGCTGGGGCCTGCAGGTCGAGCGCTGCTGGGCGGAGTTCCAGCTGCTGCCGGAGCTTGCCCCCGGCGATGCCTGGTGCTGGCGACGCAGCCCGGACCTTAGCCTGTTCAAGAGCTGCGGCGCCGACCGGCGCCAGGCGTGGCTGGCCTGGCCGACGGCGTTGGGGGCAACCCCGCCGTCGGTGTGGTGCGACAGGCAGGTGCAGGCATTCGAGGGCGCGTGGCCGGCGTCGCTGGCGGCGCTGGAACGTCTGCCCGGCCTGTTCGAGCTGCGCCGCACGCCCCGCGCGCGACCGCACCTGGCACAGGGGCAACGGCGCTTGGCGACGGCTTGCGCCGTGCTGGGTGTGGTGTGGTGTGCCCTGTGGCTCGGCCTGCAGTGGCGCCAGGCCACGCTGTACAAGGCGCAGGTGGTGGCCGTGACCGGGCCGCTGAGCACCCCGCGCCAGGCTACGCAGTGGCTCAAGCGCGAGCGCCAGACGCGGGATGAGCGCAACCTGCGACTGCGCCAGCTGGAGGCATTGCAGGGCGCCATGGTGCAGTGGCTTTCGGCGCAGCCTGGCTGGCGGCTGCAGCGTGCGCGCTTTGATGGCACACGCTGGACCTTGCAGTTGCAGGGTGCGCAGGCACCGTCGGACACGCCGTGGGCTGCCATGGCCGCCAGTGCCGGGGCGCAGGTGGCGGTGCAGCCGGCCACGGCAGATGCCGTGCAACTGGTGTTCGACCTGGGGGCAGGAGCATGAGCAGCGTCACCGCACGGCGCTGGTTGATGCCGCTGGCCTGGACCGCAGTGGCCCTCTTGCTGTTGAGCCTGGTGGTGCGCGAGGGCCTTGGCCAATGGCGCGAGCTTTCGCAGTGGCGCGAACTGGCCGCCTCGGCGACGGCCATGCACTCAGGCGCCGAGGTGACGCTGGAGCGATTGCAGCAGTCGGCTGCGGCGCAGCAGCTCGTGCTCAGCGACGTGCAGCCGGTTGACGCGGGGTGGCAGGTGCGCGGCCAGGTCAAGGACGAGCGGCGGCTTCAGGCGTGGTTGCTGAGCTTGCAGCGTGAAGGCGTTCAGCCGCTTCAATGGGGGCTGGAGCAGGCGCCGTCGGGCCTGAGTTTCGATCTGGTGCTGGCGCGATGAGCCGCAGGAGGTTGGGGTGGATGCTGTTGGTGTTCTGCCTGACGTTGCTGGCGGGGTTGCCGGCGCGCTGGTTGTTCAAGGCTGCGCCGTGGCCTGCGCAGGACGTGGCCGGTAGCGTGTGGCAGGGGCAGGCCGGGCGGATCGGCGACGTTGGCCCGTTGAGCTGGCAGGTGCGCCCGTGGGCGGTGCAGGTGCAGGCAGGGTATCAGGGCCAGCGCTGGGGGCTGGTATTGCGCGGCTGGCCGTGGGACTGGCAAGCGAGCGTCCTGCCGCAGGGGCCGGCCAGCCGTGTGCCTTCGGCGTATCGCCTGGGGGGGGAGTGGTCGGGGCAACTGGCACTGAGTGGGCGTGGCGCGCGGTGCGTGAGCGGGCAGGGTACGCTGGTGGCGGATCAGCTGGCCCTGGTGGCGCCATGGACGCTGGCCCTGGGGCGCGGCGAGGTGCGCGTGGTGTGCAACGAAGGCTGGCGGCTATCGGCGCGACTGGCGGCGGCGGGGCAGCACCACCTGGCGCTGGATGCCGGGGTGGCAGGCGGTACGCTGCAAGGGCAGGTGGAGCAGGGGGCGGCATTGTATCCGGTGCTGGTCGGCGGGCAGTGGCTGCAGGCCGGAGAGCACGCGGTGCGGTGGTCCTTCAACTGGTGATTCGCCAGTGGGCGCTTTTTCGCCGGCAAGGCCGGCTCCTGCAGGTTTTGGGGGGGCGGCAGGTAGGAGCCGGCGAAGGGGCACGCTCGGTCAGGGCCGAATCTCGATCAGCGTGCCGTCGCTGACCAGGTTCCACACTTCGCGCATGTCGCGGTTGGTCATGGCGATGCAGCCTTCGGTCCAGTCCAGGGTGTGGAACAGCGCCTCGGGGTAGTCCGCACTGTCCGGGGTGCCGTGGATCATGATCATGCTGCCCGGCTTCACCCCTTCGCGGCGGGCACGGGCCGAGTCGCTGACATTGGGGTAGGAAACGTGGATGGCCAGGTTGTAACGGTCGGACACCTTGCGCCAGTCGAGCCAGTACAACCCCTCGGGCGTGCGCTTGTCGCCCTCGCGCAGCTTGGCACCGGTGGGCTGCTTGCCCAGCGAGATGCGGTAGCTCTTCATCGAGGTGTCGCCGCTCATCAGTTGCAGGCGGCGTTCGGACTTGATCACCAGCACCTTGTCGATCAACGGGGCGCCGGAGGGGGTGGGCGCCGGGGTCGAGGGCGTCACCTGGCCAAGCGGTTTTCGCACAATGGTTTCGGTAAACGCCGCCTGGGACACCGACGCCACACCGAGGCAGAAGAGGGCAAGCAACCAGCGCATGAAACGGTATCCCTGAAAGTGGCGACGTATGGGTTCAAGTGAGCGGTTCGACCCGCGGGGACAGGCATTCGGTGCGTACCGGGTAATGCTGCCCCTGGCGGTCGAGATAGTAGCATTCTAGGGCACGACTCACGGTCCTGAAAGCCAGCTCGTCCCAGGGGATCTCGCTTTCCTCGAACAGGCGCACTTCCAGGCTCTCGACGCCCACCGCAAATGCCAGGTCGGCCAGCTCGGCGCGGTAGAACACGTGCACCTGGTTGATGTGCGGCAGGTCGAACAGCTGGTACAGGGCCATCGGCCCCAGGCGCGCGCAGGCTTCCTCGTCGGCCTCGCGGCGGGCGGCGTGCTCCATGGTCTCGCCGTTTTCCATGAAGCCGGCCGGCAGGGTCCAGTAGCCACGTCGCGGCTCGATGGCGCGTCGGCACAGCAGCACCTGGCTGCCATGGCTGGGCAGCACGCCGGCGACGATATTGGGGTTCTGGTAATGGATGGTGTGGCAATGATCGCAGACATGACGCAGGCGGGTGTCGCCGTCGGGGATGCGATGAGTGACCGGTTTGCCGCACGCACTGCAGTAATTCATGCTTATCTTCCTGGTGGCTGCGCCTATCTTCGCGCCAGTGCGCGCAGGCCCGCAAGCGCGATTGTCGCGGGGGCTTGGGCGGGCTGCGCCTTTGGTGCATCATGCAGAGACCCGACAGAACGAGAGAGACCATGCTGGACGAGTTACTTCGCCGAATGAGCAATCACACGCCGGGCACCCTGGAGACCGATCGTCGGTTCCCCGAGGCTGCCGTGTTATTGCCCATCACCCGCAGCGAGTCGCCCGAACTGGTGCTGACCCTGCGCGCCAAGGGGCTCTCGACCCATGGCGGCGAAGTGGCCTTCCCCGGCGGGCGGCGAGACCCCGAAGATCCGGACCTGGTGTTCACCGCGCTGCGCGAGGCCGAGGAGGAAATCGGCCTGCCGCCCGGGCTGGTCGAAGTCATCGGCCCGCTGAGCCCGCTGGTTTCGTTGCACGGGCTGAAGGTCACGCCGTTTGTCGGGCTGATTCCCGACTATGTCGAGTACCGCGCCAACGATGCCGAGATTGCCGCGGTGTTCAGCGTGCCGCTGGAGTTCTTCCGCCAGGACCCGCGCGACCATACCCACCGCATCGACTACCAGGGCCGCAGCTGGTACGTGCCCAGCTACCGTTTCGGCGAGTACAAGATCTGGGGCCTGTCGGCGATCATGATCGTCGAGCTGGTCAACCTGCTATACGATGCGCGCATCAGCCTGCACCACCCGCCTGAGCGCACCCCTACAAGATGAGCGGGCCCACCCGCCGCCTTCCCACCGTGAGGAACCACGCATGAAATACCGTCTGGGCGACCTGCGCGTCGAAACCCACCCACAGAGCTGGGTAGCGCCCACCGCCACGCTGATCGGCAAGGTACGCCTGCAGGCGGGGGCCAACGTCTGGTTCGGCGCGGTGCTGCGCGGCGACAACGAGCTGATCGACATCGGCGAGAACAGCAACGTGCAGGACGGTACGGTGATGCACACCGACATGGGCTGGCCACTGACCCTGGGCAAGGGCGTGACGGTCGGCCACAACGCCATGCTGCATGGCTGCACGGTCGGCGACTACAGCCTGGTGGGCATCGGTGCGGTGATCCTCAATGGTGCGCGCATCGGCAAGCACTGCATCATCGGCGCCAATGCGCTGGTGCCCGAGGGGCGCGAGATTCCCGATGGTTCGCTGGTGGTCGGCTCGCCGGGCAAGGTGGTGCGCGAACTGACCCCGGCGCAGCAGCAACTGCTCGAGGCCAGCGCTGCCCACTATGTGCACAACGCCCAGCGCTATGCCCGTGACCTTGTACCCCAGGAGGACTGATGAGCAGCCCTGAACGACCGGTGGCCTCGCCTTGCGTGCACATCTGCGCGCTGGACGAGCAGGATATCTGCACCGGCTGCCAGCGCACCGCCAGCGAGATCACGCGCTGGGGCCGCATGGCCAACGACGAACGGCGCCAGGTGCTGGTGCTGTGCCATGAGCGCGCCGTGGCGGCGGGGCTGGTGATGACGGTGGGCAAGGCCGCCGGCTGATCCCGGGCTTGGCCGTGCGGGGGCACTCAAGTACCCTGTACGGCTTGCCAACCGGTGTTTCTATGTTCTTTCTGATTGCTTATATCGCCAGCGTGGTGCTGATCAACTACGCGTTCTCCAGTGCCCCGCACCTGGACGTCATCTGGTCCGCCTGGGGCGGGCTGGTGTTCATCCTGCGCGACATGGTGCAGACCCGCTTCGGCCACGGCGCCCTGCTGGCCATGCTTGGCGCCCTGGTGCTCTCCTATATCACCTCCGAGCCTGCCATCGCCCTGGCCAGCGCCACCGCGTTCGCGGTATCGGAGCTGATCGACTGGCTGGTGTTCAGCATCACCAAGCGCCCGTTGCATGACCGCCTGTGGCTCAGCTCGGCGCTGAGCATCCCGCTGGATACCTTCATCTTCTTCGGCATGATCGGCGCACTGACCCCGGCCGTGGTCGGTACCGCGCTGGGCTCCAAGTTCGCCGGGGTGACGGTGGTGTGGCTGGCGATGGCCTGGCGCGCACGCAAGAACGCCTGCGCCATGTAAAATGGCGCTTCTTTTCACCGGGTTGCACCGTGCTGGGGCGGCCCTGGATTCCTTCCCTCTGAGGACCTGAGATGACCCGTATCGGAACCCCCTTGTCGCCGACCGCGACCCGAGTACTGCTGTGTGGCTGTGGCGAACTGGGCAAGGAAGTGGTGATCGAGCTGCAACGCCTGGGCGTTGAAGTGATTGCCGTGGACCGTTACGCCGATGCCCCGGCCATGCAGGTGGCGCACCGCAGCCACGTGATCAACATGCTCGATGGCGCCGCCCTGCGCGCAGTGATCGAGGCCGAGCAGCCGCACTACATCGTGCCGGAAATCGAAGCCATCGCCACCGCCACCCTGGTGGAGCTGGAAGCCGAAGGCTTTACCGTGGTGCCGACCGCACGCGCCGCGCAGCTGACCATGAACCGCGAGGGCATCCGCCGCCTGGCCGCCGAGGAGCTGGACCTGCCAACCTCGCCTTACCACTTTGCCGACACCTTCGAAGACTACCGCAAGGCCGTCGAAGACCTCGGCTTCCCGTGTGTGGTCAAGCCGGTGATGAGCTCGTCGGGCAAGGGCCAGAGCCTGCTCAAGGGCGTCGATGACGTGCAGGCTGCCTGGGACTATGCCCAGGAAGGCGGGCGTGCCGGCAAGGGCCGGGTCATCATCGAGGGCTTCATCGACTTCGAGTACGAGATCACCCTGCTCACCGTGCGCCATGTGGGCGGCACCACCTTCTGCGCGCCGGTCGGGCATCGCCAGGAGAAGGGCGATTATCAGGAGTCGTGGCAGCCGCAGGCGATGAGCCCCAAGGCGCTGGCCGAGTCCGAGCGCGTGGCGCGTGCGGTGACCGAGGCCCTGGGTGGTCGCGGCATGTTCGGCGTGGAGCTGTTCGTCAAGGGCGACCAGGTGTGGTTCAGCGAAGTCTCGCCGCGCCCGCACGACACTGGCCTGGTGACCCTGATCTCCCAGGACCTGTCGCAGTTCGCGCTGCATGCGCGGGCGATCCTGGGCCTGCCGATTCCGCTGATTCGCCAGTTCGGGCCGTCGGCTTCGGCAGTGATTCTGGTGGAAGGCACTTCGCAGCAGACCGCCTTCGCCAACCTCGGCGCGGCGCTGAGCGAGCCGGACACCGCGCTGCGCCTGTTCGGCAAGCCAGAGGTGAATGGCCAGCGGCGCATGGGCGTGTGCCTGGCGCGTGACGAGTCGATCGAAGCCGCGCGGGCCAAGGCGACCCGGGCTTCGCAGGCAGTCAACGTAGAGCTGTAAGGCTTCGATACTTCATCGCGGGCCAGGCCCGCTCCCACAGAAACAGTGATGATGCCTGTGGGGGCGGGCCTGACCCGCGATAGCTGCGCAGCAGCCCGTCTTCAGAGCTCCGTATGCCGGGTCTCTTTCAGGCACAGCACTGCAATCAGGCTCAGTACTGCCGCCGCCGACACATACCCGCCCACCCAGCTCAGGCCGCCCATGGCCACCAGCTTCTGCGCAAAGAACGGCGCCGCCGAGGCCCCGACGATCCCGCCCAGGTTGTACGCCGCCGAGGCCCCGGTATAGCGAACGTGCGTGGGGAACAGCTCAGGCAGCAACGCCCCCATCGGCGCGAACGTCACCCCCATCAGAAACAGTTCGATGGCCAGAAACAGCGCCACGCCCGCGGTCGACCCCGACGTCAGCAGCGGCTCCATGGTGAACCCCGACAGGATGGCCAGCACCCCACCCACGATCAGCACCGGCTTGCGTCCGTACCGGTCGCTCAGCCAGGCCGACAGCGGCGTGGCCAGGGCCATGAACACCACCGCAAAGCACAGCAGTGCCAGAAAGGTCTCGCGGCTGTAGCCAAGGGTCGATACCCCGTAGCTCAGCGAGAACACCGTCGAGATGTAGAACAGCGCGTAGCACACCACCATCGCCGCCGCGCCCAGCAGGGTCGGCGCCCAGTACTGTGCGAACAGCTCGACCACCGGCATCTTCACCCGCTCGTGGCGCGCCACGGCCTTGGCGAACACCGGCGACTCCTCGAGCTTGAGACGCACATACAGCCCCACGATCACCAGCGCGGCGCTGAGCAGGAACGGAATGCGCCAGCCCCAGCTGCGGAACTGCTCGTCGGAAAGGGTCATGGCCAGGGTCAGGAACAGGCCGTTGGCCGCCAGAAAGCCGATCGAAGGGCCCAGCTGCGGGAACATGCCGAACCACGCCCGCTTGCCCTTGGGCGCGTTCTCGGTGGCCAGCAGCGCTGCACCGCCCCATTCGCCGCCCAGCCCCAGGCCCTGGCCGAAGCGCAGCAGGCACAGCAGGATCGGTGCCCAGGCGCCAATGCTGTCGTAACCCGGCAGCACGCCGATCAGCGTGGTGCAGATGCCCATCAGCAGCAGCGAGGCCACCAGCGTCGACTTGCGGCCGATGCGGTCGCCAAAATGGCCGAACAGCGCCGAACCCAGCGGGCGCGCCAGAAACGCGATGCCGAAGGTGAGGAAGGCCGAGAGCATCTGCGCGGTGCCCGAGGTCTGCGGGAAGAACACCGGGCCGATCACCAGGGCCGCTGCCGTGGCGTATACGTAGAAGTCGTAGAACTCGATGGCGGTGCCGATGAAGCTGGCCGTGGCTACCCGGGCGGGCGAGTTGACTGGGGGCGCTGCGGTTTCATCGTTGTTGTTATAGGTGCTGCTGGTCGTCATGAACGTTTCCCTGTCGAGTGCTGCGAAGGCTCCGGCACCTGCCGCGGGCAAGCGCCGGCGGGCTCGAGTATAGCTAGCGGGAAACGGTCCAGACCAGTATGCGGCTGGCGCAATTGTCCTCGGTTTCGAGGATTTCCATGCGATAACGGCCCATTTTCAGGCACACCGCGCTGGCGGGGATGCTTTCCAGCGCCTCGGTCACCAGGCCGTTCAGGGTTTTCGGGCCGTCGCTGGGCAGGTGCCAGCCCAGGCTGCGGTTGAGCTCGCGGATCGAAATGTTGCCCTCGATCACGTAGCGCCCATCGGGCTGCGGGTGAATGTGCGGGTTGTCCAGGCTGTGCTCTTCCTCGAACTCGCCCACGATCTCTTCAAGAATGTCTTCCAGGGTGACGATGCCCTGCACTTCGCCATATTCGTCCACCACCACGCCCAGGCGCCGCTGCTGTTTGTGAAAGTTCAGCAGCTGCAGCTGCAGCGGGGTGCTTTCGGGCACGAAGTATGGCTCGTAGCACGCCGCCAGCAGGTTGGCCAGGGTCAGCTCGGCCTTGGGCAGCAGGTGGCTGATCTGGCGCGTGTTGAGGATCGCCTCGACCTGGTTGATATCACTGTGGAACACCGGCAGGCGGGTGTGACGGCTGACGATCAGTTGCTCGATGATCTTTTCGATCGGCTCGTCGAGGTTGATCCCGTCGACATCGTTGCGCGGCACCAGGATGTCGTTGACCGTCACCTTGTCCAGCGCCTGAAGGCTGCCGAGCAGGTCGCTCCTGTGCTGGGCATGTTCCTCGTCCGGCGCACCGGAGGCGCCGGGGGTGTCGTGGCGATTGTCATGCTGGGTGACAGCCGTGACCTTGCCCGCGAAGGGGCGCAGCAACAGGCGTGCAACGCCATCGAGCAGCCAGGCCAGTGGCTGCAGCAGCATGAGCGGCACCTTGAGCAGGCTCTCGCCCAGGCCCAGCAGGGCGTCGGGGTAGCGTCGGGCCAGCTGGCGGGGGAGGTAGTCGGTGAGCACCAGCACGGCCAGTGCCGCTGCCGCGCAGGCCAGCCAGAAGCCGCGCTCGCCGGCATGGGCAAAGCCCAGCAGCGAGGCCAGGGCGAACACCAGCAGCTTGCCCAGGGTGGCGCCCAGCATCAGTGCACGTTCGCTTCTGGGGCCATTGCGGCGGGTGCCGCCCTGTTGCTGCTGGGCGGCATCCACTGCGCTGAACAGCGCCGACCACACCAGGGTCAGTGCCAGTACCGCGACCTGTGGGCCTAACGGCAGAGTGTTCATAGGTCGCCTGTCAGATATGCAGAATGAATTCGCGTACCAGCTTGCTGCCGAAATACGCCAGCATCAGCAGGCAGAAACCGGCCAGGGTCCAGCGGATCGCCTTGTGACCGCGCCAGCCCAGGCGGGTGCGGCCCCACAGCAGGACGCCGAAGACGATCCAGGCCACGCAGGCGAGCAGGGTCTTGTGCACCAGGTGCTGGGCGAACAGGTTGTCCAGGAACAGCCAGCCGGAGATCAGCGACAGCGACAGCAGCGCCCAGCCGGCCCACAGGAAGCCGAACAGCAGGCTCTCCATGGTCTGCAACGGCGGGAAGTTGCGGATCAGGCCCGAGGGGTGCTTGTGCTTGAGCTGGTAATCCTGCACCAGCAGCAGCAAGGCCTGGAACACCGCGATGGTGAACAGCCCGTAGGCCAGGATCGACAGCAGGATATGCGCCAGGATGCCGGGCTCCTCGTTGACCAGCGGCACCGTGCCCGAGGGCGCGAACTGCGCCATCAGCGCGGTCAGCAGGCCCAGCGGGAACAGCAGCAGCAACAGGTTCTCCACCGGGATGCGCAGGGTGGCGACCAGGGTCAGGGCAATCACTGCGGTGGCGATCAGGCTGGCGGCGCTGAAGAAGTCCAGGCTCAGGCCCAGCGGCGTGAGCAGCTGCCAGCACAACGCGGTGCCCTGAGCGACCACGGCGAAGGCGCCGAGCATTCCGAGCAGCCGCTTGTCGGCCTTGGTGCCTCGGGCCAGGCGGGTGCCTTGATAGAAAATCGCGGCGGCGTACAGGCAGGCGGCGATCAGATTGGGTAGCAAGCTGGGTGACAAGGGGAGCATAAGTCCTGTTAGGCAAGCCCGAAAGGCCCTGAGTTTGGCATACAACGCGCCTGCCAAGGAAGACTGGTGGCCGACGCCATGGTGTGCGCGTGCGCGAGTCTTCGCTATAATCGCCGGCCTGCCCTTGCCCAAGGCTGGCCTAATGCGCCAGGGGCAGCTGATAAACCTCGGTTCTACAGAGCCTGAAAGGATCCCCATGTTTGAAAACCTGACCGACCGTCTGTCACAGACGCTGCGCCATGTCACCGGTAAAGCCAAGCTCACCGAGGACAATATTAAAGACACCCTGCGCGAAGTGCGCATGGCGTTGCTCGAGGCCGACGTCGCCCTGCCGGTGGTCAAGGATTTCGTCAACAAGGTCAAGGAGCGCGCGGTCGGCACCGAGGTGTCGCGCAGCCTGACGCCTGGCCAGGCGTTCGTGAAGATCGTCCAGGCCGAACTCGAAGAGCTGATGGGCGCGGCCAACGAAGACCTCGCGCTCAACAGCGCGCCGCCTGCCGTTGTGCTGATGGCCGGCCTGCAGGGTGCGGGCAAGACCACCACCGCCGGCAAGCTGGCGCGCTTTCTCAAGGAGCGCAAGAAGAAGAGCGTGATGGTGGTGTCGGCCGACGTGTACCGTCCGGCGGCCATCAAGCAGCTCGAAACGCTGGCCAACGACATCGGCGTGACCTTCTTCCCGTCGGACATCACCCAGAAGCCGGTGGCCATCGCCGAGGCGGCGATTCGCGAAGCCAAGCTCAAGTTCATCGACGTGGTCATCGTCGACACCGCCGGGCGTCTGCATATCGATGCCGAGATGATGGGCGAGATCAAGCAGCTGCACGCTGCGGTCAAGCCGATCGAGACCCTGTTCGTGGTCGATGCCATGACCGGCCAGGACGCCGCCAACACTGCCAAGGCGTTTGGCGAGGCGCTGCCGCTGACCGGCGTGATCCTGACCAAGGTCGACGGTGATGCCCGTGGCGGTGCCGCGCTGTCGGTACGCGCGATCACCGGCAAGCCGATCAAGTTCATCGGCATGGGCGAGAAGAGCGAAGCGCTCGAACCGTTCCACCCGGACCGCATTGCCTCGCGGATCCTGGGCATGGGCGACGTGCTCAGCCTGATCGAGCAGGCCGAGCAGACCCTGGACAAGGAAAAGGCCGACAAGCTGGCCAAGAAGCTGAAGAAGGGCAAGGGCTTCGATCTCGAGGACTTCCGCGACCAGCTGCAGCAGATGAAGAACATGGGCGGCCTGAGCGGCCTGATGGACAAGATGCCGAGCATCGGCGGCGTCAACCTGTCGCAGATGGGCAATGCCCAGGGCGCGGCAGAGAAGCAGTTCAAGCAGATGGAGGCGATCATCAACTCCATGACCCCGGCCGAGCGCCGCGACCCCGAGTTGATCAGCGGTTCGCGCAAGCGCCGCATCGCCATGGGCTCGGGCACCCAGGTGCAGGACATCGGCCGCTTGATCAAGCAGCACAAGCAGATGCAGAAGATGATGAAGAAGTTTTCCACCAAGGGCGGCATGTCGAAGATGATGCGCGGCCTTGGCGGCATGCTGCCTGGCGGCGGCATGCCCAAGCTGTAACCACATTCAGGCCGGTGCCTCCCGTGGGGCACCGACCGGAACCCCGCCGCTGGCGGGACCCGTGCCGCCTTCTATATACAGAAGCGGCTCATTCGCAGATCAGCACGGCGGCTTGTCGCTCGCCGTGAAAAGGCATTTGCAAAAGTCCGTGTATTCCTTGAGAATATGCGGCCTTTCGGGCACCCGTGTGCCCGCTGTGCATTATGATTTGCAGCACCGACTACAGGAACGATGTTCTATGCTAACCATCCGTCTTGCCCGTGGCGGCTCCAAAAAGCGCCCATTCTACACCCTGACCGTGACCGACTCGCGTAACCCGGTTACCGGTTCGCACATCGAGCAGGTTGGTTTCTTCAACCCTATCGCTCGTGGCCAGGAAGTTCGCCTGTCCGTTAAGCAGGATCGCGTTGCTCACTGGCTGAGCGTTGGCGCACAGCCATCCGAGCGCGTTGCAAAACTGCTGAAAGATGCTGCTAAGGCTGCTGCCTGAATAGTATGAGCGCGACGCCAGAAAAAGCTGACGACCTGATCGTTGTTGGCAAGATTTTTTCGGTTCACGGCGTTCGCGGCGAGGTGAAGGTCTTTTCCTTTACCGATCCGATTGAAAACCTGTTGGATTACCGCAACTGGACGCTCCGGCGCGAAGGTGTGGTCAAGCAGGTCGAGCTGGTCAGCGGCCGATCCACTCAAAAGGATCTGGTTGCCAAGCTCAAAGGCCTCGACGATCGCGATGAAGCCCGTCTTCTGAGCGGTTACGAGATTTGCATCTCGCGTAGCCTTTTGCCCGACCTGACCGAAGACGAGTACTACTGGTACCAGTTGGTAGGTCTGAAAGTCATCAACCAGGACGAACAGCTGTTCGGCACGGTTGATCACCTGTTGGAGACCGGCGCGAACGATGTAATGGTGGTCAAGCCCTGCGTGGGCAGTCTGGATGATCGTGAACGCCTGTTGCCCTATACCGGGCAGTGCGTGTTGAAGGTCGACCTGGCTGCAGGCGAAATGAGGGTGGAATGGGACGCGGACTTCTAGACGATGGCGAGCCTTCGTGTCGAAGTCATTACGTTGTTCCCCGAGATGTTCTCGGCCATCAGTGAGTACGGCATTACCAGCCGCGCGGTGAAGCAGGGGTTGTTGCAACTGACCTGCCACAATCCGCGGGACTACACCACAGATCGCCACCACACCGTGGATGATCGGCCGTTTGGCGGTGGTCCGGGCATGGTGATGAAGATCAAGCCCCTGGAAGATGCGCTGGTTCAGGCCAGGCAGCAGGCAGGGGAAGCGGCGAAGGTGATCTACCTGTCGCCACAAGGCCGTCAGCTGAATCAGTCGGCGGTACGCGAACTGGCGAATGCAGAGTCGTTGATTCTCATCGCAGGTCGTTATGAAGGCATTGACGAGCGGTTCATTCAGGCTCATGTCGATGAAGAGTGGTCGATTGGCGACTATGTACTGTCTGGCGGCGAGCTGCCGGCGATGGTCCTGATCGATGCGGTTACGCGGCTGCTGCCCGGAGCTTTAGGGCATGCGGACTCGGCGGAGGAAGACTCCTTCACCGATGGTCTGCTCGATTGCCCGCACTACACCCGACCGGAGGTGTATGCGGATCAGCGTGTTCCCGACGTGTTGCTCAGTGGCAACCATGCACACATCCGGCGCTGGCGTTTACAGCAGTCCCTTGGGCGGACCTATGAACGACGCGTCGATCTTCTGGAAAGTCGCTCACTTTCTGGAGAAGAGAAGAAGCTGCTCGAGGAGTATCTCCGAGAGCGGGACGATAGTTAACGTATCGATGGTGGGTCTGACGACCTATCTTAGGAGCACAGCATGACCAACAAAATCATTCTGCAACTCGAAGCCGAGCAGATGACCAAAGAGATCCCGACCTTTGCCCCAGGCGACACTGTTGTCGTTCAGGTGAAAGTGAAGGAAGGCGACCGTTCGCGTCTGCAGGCGTTCGAAGGTGTTGTTATCGCCAAGCGTAACCGTGGTGTGAACAGTGCTTTCACTGTTCGTAAAATCTCCAACGGTGTTGGCGTAGAGCGTACTTTCCAGACCTACAGCCCGCAGATCGACAGCCTGGCCGTGAAACGTCGTGGTGACGTGCGTAAAGCCAAGCTGTACTACCTGCGCGACCTGTCCGGCAAAGCCGCTCGCATCAAGGAAAAACTGGCCTGAGGCTAGTTTGACCGGCGGGCACGGGACCGCCATGCGAAAAGAAAGCAGCCTTCGGGCTGCTTTTTTGTTGTCCGTCATTCGTGTTTCAGAGATGTCATGAACAGTAGAGAGCAAGAGATCCAGCGCCGTACCCAGTTGTCGGTGACCCGCGTGACCAAGGCGGTGTTCCCCTCGACCACCAACCATCACAACACCCTGTTCGGCGGCACCGCGCTGGCGTGGATGGACGAGGTGTCGTTCATTGCCGCCACGCGCTTCTGCCGCTTGCCGCTGGTGACGGTGTCGACCGACCGCATCGACTTCAAGCACCCGATTGCCGCCGGCTCGATCGTGGAACTGGTGGGGACGGTGGTGAAGGTGGGTACCACCAGCCTGAAGGTCGAGGTGGAGGTGTTTGTCGAAAGCATGAGCTGCGACAGTCGCGAGAAGGCGATTCACGGGTTGTTCAGCTTCGTCGCCATCGACGAAGACAAGCGGCCGGTGCCGGTGTTGCCCGGCTTCTGAACGGCCAACAAGCCCGCGCGATCAACCTGCCTGCGGCTGGACCAGCGCCACCAGCGTCCACCCAGGCCCCGGCTTCAGCGCCGTATCCGGTCCTACCACATACACCCAGCCACTGGCATCGCGGGCAAACAGCAAGGTCGCGCGATCGCCATGCAACGCCTGGTAGTCCGCCCAGCCAAACGCCTCGGTCAGGTGTGTGGTGTACAGCTCGGCGCCCTGGTTGAACAGGTTGGCCAGTTGCACATAGGTCAACGCCTGGCTGCCAAACAGGCGCCCGCGATGTTCGTCACTGGCGCGGTGCTTGTCGCTGCGCTGGCGCTCCAGCCCGCTGGCCAGCACGAACAGGCGCTGATGCCCGAAATCATGTCGAAAGCGCGTGCATGCCAGGGTGTTGAGCTCGCCCGCCGGCGACAGCCCCAGCAGGTGCCCCAGGCCTACAAGGTCCAGGTGCGCATCGGCATGCTGCGAGGCCGGGTGACCGAAATAGGTCGGCAACCCCTCCATGCGCGCCGCGCGGATGTTCTCCCAGCTCGAATCGGCCAGCAGCACCCGGCTGCCCAGTTGTTGCAAGGCCGTGCCCAGGGCCCTGGCCGGCGCGTTGGCGCCCACGATCAGAAACCCGCTGGGGGCAGGCTCGGCCACCTTGAGCAGGCGCGCCAGCGGCCGCGCCGTGGCGCTTTGCAGCACCACCGTACCGATGATCACCGCGAACGTCAGCGGCACCAGCAGCAAGGCCCCCGCGTGCCCGGCCTCGTCCAGGCGTATCGCGAAAATCGCCGACACTGCCGCGGCCACGATGCCGCGCGGAGCGATCCAGGCCAGCAGCGCACGCTCGCGCCAGTTGAGCTGCGAGCCCCAGGTCGACAGCGCCACGTTCAGCGGCCGCGCAATCAGCTGGATCACCAGCAGCAGGGCCAGCACCGCAGGGCCCAGGCCGAGCAGGGCATTCAGGTCCAGGCGCGCCGCCAGCAGAATGAACAGGCCGGAGATCAGCAGCACGCTGAGGTTCTCCTTGAAGTGCAGGATCTGGCGCACATCCACGCCCTTCATGTTGGCCAGCCACATGCCCATCAGGGTCACCGCCAGCAGCCCCGACTCGTGCATCACCTGGTTGGAGGCGATGAAGATCCCCAGCACCGCTGCCAGCGAGGCCAGGTTGTGCAGGTACTCGGGCAGCCATTGATGGCGGATCACCTGGCCCAGCAGCCAGCCACCGGCCACGCCGAAGGCGCTGCCGCACAGGATCACCCCGGCGAACGTCAGCAGGCTCTGGCTCAGGCCGTCGCCAGCGGCGCTGGCAATGATGAAACTGTACACCACCACCGCCAGCAGGGCGCCGATCGGGTCGATGACGATGCCTTCCCAGCGCAGGATGTTGGCCACCGCCGCCTTGGGCCGTACCACCCGCAGCATCGGCACGATCACGGTCGGCCCGGTGACCAGGGTCAGGGTGCCGAACAGGATCGCCAGCAGCCAGTCGAACCCCAGCAGCCAGTGGGTGGCCGCGCTGATCACCACCCAGGTGGACAGCGCGCCGAGGGTCACCATGCGCCGCACCACCGTGCCGATCTCGCGCCATTGCGACAGGTGCAGGGTCAGGCTGCCCTCGAACAGGATCAGCGCCACCGCCAGCGACACCAGCGGCATCAGCAGCGGGCCGAACATTTCCTGCGGGTCGAGCCAACCCAGGATCGGCCCGGCCATTATGCCGCTGAGCAGCAGGAACAGGATCGCCGGCAGCTTCAGCCGCCAGGCCAGCCACTGGCAGCCCAGGGCCGCGACACCGATCCCGCCGAATGCCAGCAATATCTCTTGTTCGTTCATTCGGGCTCCCTATGCCGGCGGTGTTATGGAAGACTAGCGGTATTTTTACGGCCTACCACCGAGTCTTCATGCCCGCCATCGACCACCCGCTGATCGACCAGTTCCTCGACGCCCTGTGGCTGGAGAAGGGGCTTTCCGACAACACCCGAGCGTCCTACCGCAGCGACCTGGCCCTGTTCAACGGCTGGCTCCAGGAGCGGGGCATGGCGTTGCCCGATGCTGGTCGCGAGCTGATCCTGGACCACTTGGCATGGCGCCTCGACCAGGGCTACAAGCCCCGTTCCACGGCGCGGTTCCTGTCGGGCGCGCGTGGCTTCTACCGCTACCTGCTGCGCGAGAAGCTGATCGCCCTCGACCCGACCCTGCAGGTCGACATGCCGCAACTGGGCAAGCCGTTGCCCAAGTCGCTGTCCGAGGCCGATGTGGAGGCCCTGTTGAAGGCTCCCGACCTTGGCGAGGCCATCGGCCAGCGCGACCGCGCCATGCTCGAGGTGCTGTATGCCTGCGGGCTGCGCGTCACCGAGCTGGTGAGCCTGACCCTCGATCAGGTCAACCTGCGCCAGGGCGTGCTGCGGGTGATGGGCAAGGGCAGCAAGGAGCGCCTGGTGCCGATGGGGGAGGAGGCGGTGGTGTGGGTAGAACGTTACCTGCGCGACGGCCGCGTCGAACTGCTCAACGGCCGCCCCAGCGATGTCCTGTTCCCCAGCCAGCGTGGCGAGCAGATGACCCGCCAGACCTTCTGGCACCGCATCAAGCACCAGGCCCAGGTGGCCGGGATCGGCAAGGCGCTGTCGCCGCACACCCTGCGCCATGCCTTCGCCACCCACCTGCTCAACCACGGCGCCGACCTGCGCGTGGTGCAGATGCTGCTGGGCCACAGCGACCTGTCGACCACCCAGATCTACACCCATGTGGCCCGCGCCCGCCTGCAGGAACTGCATGCCCGTCATCACCCGCGCGGCTGAGCGCTGATCGCACATTGCATGCGTCGCCAGCAGTCAATGCAGGGCGGCGAATGTGGTACGCTTTCGCGGTTTACACCCGGGCCCTGGATCGCGGCCGTTTTTCGGTACGTCTGTTCCGCTTTCGGCCCCCTGTCCGCCTTCAGGAGTTTTCATGCGCGTGACCCAGATTTTAGCCGCCGCCGCCCTGGCGCTGGCCAGTTCCTTCGCCGTGGCTGCGGCCAACGATGCCGAGCAGGCGATTCGCAAGTCGCTGCAGTCGCTGGAGTCGGAAATACCGGTCGACAGCATCGCTGCCAGCCCGGTCAACGGCCTGTACGAGGTCAAGCTCAAGGGCGGCCGTGTGCTGTACGCCAGCGCCGACGGCCAGTTCCTGGTACAGGGCTATCTGTTCCAGATCCAGGACGGCAAGCCGGTCAACCTGACCGAAAAGGCCGAGCGCGTGGCCATCGCCAAGACCATCAATGCGATTCCGGCTTCCGAAATGGTGGTTTACCCTGCCAAGGGCGAAACCAAGTCGCACATCACCGTGTTCACCGACACCACCTGCCCGTACTGCCACAAGCTGCATGCCGAAGTGCCCGAGCTGAACAAGCGCGGCATCGAGGTGCGCTACGTGGCCTTCCCGCGTCAGGGCCTGGGCTCGTCGGGTGACCAGCAGCTGCAGGCGGTATGGTGTTCCACCGACCGCAAGGCGGCCATGGACAAGATGGTCGACGGCAAGGAAATCAAGGCCGCCAAGTGCGAGAACCCGGTCAGCAAGCAGTTCCAGATGGGGCAGTCGATCGGCGTCAATGGCACGCCGGCCATCGTGCTCGAGGACGGTCAGGTGATCCCGGGTTATCAGCCGGCCCCGCAAGTGGCCAAGCTGGCATTGACCGCAAGCAAGTAATTCAATCAGTGAGCCGTCACCATGGGGAGACGGCTGTTTTTTCGACCGGCGCATGGCCGGTCGTTCAATGGGGAGTTCACAGTGAAACCGGTCAAAGTAGGCATCTGTGGGTTGGGGACCGTCGGTGGCGGTACCTTCAATGTACTTCAGCGTAACGCCGAGGAGATTGCCCGCCGCGCCGGGCGTGGAATCGAAGTGGCACAAATCGCCATGCGTACGCCAAACCCGAACTGCCAGATTACCGGTACCCCCATTACCGCTGATGTGTTCGAGGTCGCGAGCAACCCCGAGATCGATATCGTCATTGAACTGATTGGCGGCTACACCATTGCCCGCGAGCTGGTGCTCAAGGCCATCGAGAACGGCAAGCACGTGGTCACCGCCAACAAGGCGCTGATTGCCGTGCACGGCAACGAAATCTTCGCCAGGGCGCGCGAGAAGGGCGTCATCGTCGCCTTCGAAGCGGCCGTGGCCGGCGGCATCCCGGTGATCAAGGCGATCCGCGAAGGCCTGTCGGCCAACCGCATCAACTGGGTGGCCGGTATCATCAACGGCACCGGCAACTTCATCCTCACCGAAATGCGCGAGAAGGGCCGCACCTTCCCCGACGTGCTGGCCGAAGCCCAGGCGCTGGGCTATGCCGAGGCCGACCCGACGTTCGACGTCGAGGGCATCGACGCCGCGCACAAGCTCACCATCCTGGCGTCCATCGCTTTCGGTATCCCGCTGCAGTTCGACAAGGCCTACACCGAAGGTATCACCCAGCTGACCACGGCCGACGTGAACTACGCCGAAGCGCTGGGCTACCGCATCAAGCACCTGGGCGTGGCCCGCAGCACGGCCAATGGCATCGAGCTGCGCGTGCACCCGACGCTGATTCCGGCCGACCGCCTGATCGCCAATGTCAACGGCGTGATGAACGCGGTGATGGTCAACGGTGACGCCGCAGGCTCCACCCTGTTCTACGGCGCCGGCGCCGGCATGGAACCGACCGCCTCGTCGGTGATCGCCGACCTGGTCGACGTGGTCCGTGCCATGACCAGCGACCCGGAAAACCGCGTGCCGCACCTGGCCTTCCAGCCCGACTCGCTGTCGGCTCACCCGATCCTGCCGATCGAAGCCTGCGAGAGCGCCTACTACCTGCGCATCCAGGCCAAGGATCGTCCGGGCGTGCTGGCCCAGGTGGCGAGCATCCTGTCCGAGCGCGGCATCAATATCGAGTCGATCATGCAGAAGGAAGTCGAGGAGCACGATGGCCTGGTGCCGATGATCCTGCTCACCCACAGCGTGCTCGAGCAGCGCATGGACGACGCGATCACCGCCCTGGAAGCCCTGCAGGATGTGGTTGGCAGCGTTGTGCGCATCCGCGTCGAACAACTGAACTGAGCCGTCTTTGAGTTAGAGGAATAGGTCATGCGTTACATCAGTACCCGCGGCAAGGCACCGGCCCTGAATTTTGAAGATGTCCTGCTGGCCGGCCTGGCCAGCGATGGCGGCCTGTACGTGCCGGAAAACCTGCCGCGCTTCACCCAGGAAGAAATCGCCTCGTGGGCCGGCCTGCCGTACCACGAGCTGGCCTTCCGAGTGATGCGCCCGTTCGTCACCGGCTCCATTGCCGATGCCGACTTCAAGAAGATCCTCGAAGAAACCTACGGCGAGTTCGCCCACGCCGCGGTTGCCCCGCTGCGTCAGCTGAACAGCAACGAGTGGGTGCTGGAGCTGTTCCACGGCCCGACCCTGGCGTTCAAGGACTTCGCCCTGCAACTGCTCGGCCGCCTGCTCGATCACGTGCTGGCCAAGCGCGGCGAGCGCGTGGTGATCATCGGTGCCACCAGCGGTGACACCGGTTCGGCTGCCATCGAAGGCTGCCGGCGTTGCGACAACGTCGACATCTTCATCCTGCATCCGCACCAGCGTGTGTCGGAAGTTCAGCGCCGCCAGATGACCACCATCTTCGGCGAGAACATCCACAACATCGCCATCGAAGGCAACTTCGACGACTGCCAGGAGATGGTCAAGGCCAGCTTCGCCGACCAGGGCTTCCTCAAGGGCACCCGCCTGGTGGCCGTGAACTCGATCAACTGGGCGCGGATCATGGCCCAGATCGTGTACTACTTCCACGCCGCCCTGCAGTTGGGTGGCCCGGCGCGTTCGGTGGCGTTCTCGGTGCCTACCGGCAACTTCGGCGACATCTTCGCCGGCTACCTGGCGCGCAACATGGGCCTGCCGATCAGCCAGCTGATCGTGGCAACCAACCGCAACGACATCCTGCACCGCTTCATGAGCGGCAACCAGTACGTCAAGGAAACCCTGCACGCCACCCTGTCGCCGTCGATGGACATCATGGTGTCGTCGAACTTCGAGCGCCTGCTGTTCGACCTGCACGGTCGCAATGGCGCCGAGATTGCCGGCCTGATGGACACCTTCAAGCAGGGTGGCGGCTTCAGCGTCGAGCAAGACCGCTGGACCGAGGCGCGCAAGCTGTTCGATTCGCTGGCGGTGGATGATGCGCAAACCTGCGAGACCATCGCCGACGTGTTCGCGCAAACCGGCGAAGTGCTCGACCCGCACACCGCGATTGGCGTCAAGGCCGGCCGCGAGTGCCGTCGCAGCCTGGACACGCCGATGGTGGTGCTGGGTACCGCGCACCCGGTCAAGTTCCCCGAGGCGGTGGAGAAGGCGGGCGTGGGCAAAGCCCTGGAGCTGCCGGCGCACCTGACCGACCTGTTCTCCCGCGAGGAGAAATGCACGGTACTGCCCAACGACCTGAAAGCGGTGCAGGCCTTCGTCAGCCAGCACGGCAACCGTGGCAAGCCGCTCTGACGGCAGAGGTATGCAGCGTTGAACCAGGCCCCGGTGCGCAAGCCCCGGGGCTTTTTGTTGCGCGGCCCGCCATGCCACGGCAGGAACCTGGCTTGCTGGCGAACCGACGCGACGCGTCGATACCGTGGCGACAGGAGGACGTTGCCGCCCCCTGGTTTCGGATTTTTCCTATGGGACGCCCGCGCGGGCTTTCCTAGAGTGGGCGCCCGTCCAATCCGGAGTCGCCCATGCGCTCACTCAAGGTTCTGCTTCTGGAGCCCCATGCCTATCGGCTGATGAACCTGCACCAGATGCTCAATGGCCTGGGCATCTACGACGTGCGCGTGGCTGAAACGACCCTCCAGGCGCACGGTGTGCTCGAACGACGGGGGCCGGTGGATATCGTCATCTGTGACCCGCTGTCGCCCGAGCACGATGGCATGGGCTTCATCGAGCACCTGGCGCTGCACGGCCTCGCCAGTGCCCTGATTGTCCTCAGTGGCGCCAGACGCAGCGTGCTCCAGGGGGTTGTCGAACTGATCGAGCTGTCGGGCCTGCGGGTGCTGGGCAGCACCCCCGCGCCAGCCAGCCCCAGCCAGTTGCACCCGTTGCTGCTGCAACACCCGGAGGCCGGGCCCGTGGCATGAATCTGTCATGTGCACCGGGCATGCTCGATGAACGTGCAGCGCGCCGCGGCAGAACTTTCAGCCTGTGCCGAGGGTCAGTGAAAGACCCCCTTCAACAACAACGTGAACGGTGAATGGATGGACAATATCAGCTTGTTGCTAAGTGAAGCATTGACGCCCTATCAGGTCACGCTGACCTCCCGGCATGCCAGTGCCGACTTCGACCTGCAGCTGGTCGACCCTGCCGGCGACACCGTGCTGCAGCGCAGTGTCAAGGCCAGCCAGCTGCATGACCAGCGCCTGCTCATCGACCTGGTGGACGGTATCCAACGTGACCTGCGCATCCACGAAGGACGCCTGCAACCCTGCGTGATCGCAGCCCTCAAACATGCCCGCCAGGGCCGCGCGCAAATCGTTGCGGCGTGACGGGAACCTTTGTCCAGACAGGTACTCAGACAGCTTAAGGACAGTTGAACGGCATTTTGCTCCGATGCCGCCAGGCTGTTCGTGCGAGGCTCCAAGCAGCCCTCGTTTAACCCCGACGGCCTCCCCACCGCTCGGGGTTTCTTTTTGCCTGCGTAAAAGCGCGTGCCGGGGTCAGTGCTGGCTCAGCAGCTCGCGCGCCGCATCGAGGTAGGTCTTGCGCTGGTCGGGCTCTAGCCATTGTGCATACAGCGGTGCCAGGGTCTGCAGGCGCAGGTTGCGCAGCAACTGGTCGAGGTGGCTGATGGCCTCGCGGCCCAGCGGGGTGTCGGAGCAACCCACGTAGGTCAGCTGGTAGCGCGCCACGCCCTTGATCGGAAAGTACGTCAGGGCCTGGGGCTGCGGCTGCTTTTCGTTCATGTAGCGCACTTCCGGCCAGTAGGCCAGCAGCAGGTTCAGGCGCCCCAGCTGCTGCATCTGCAGCAGGCTGCCCACCGCATCGTTGCCGTAATGGCGGCTGATGGTGGCGGGCGGGGCGTTGGCCAGTATCGCGTCCACGGCGGGGCTGTAGCTGCGCTGGCCGACGACACCGAGCTTGTGCGTGTTGCTTGCCAGCAGGGCGTCCAGGTCGATTTCGCCATCATGCAGGTACGGCGCAAGGCTTGCCTGGTCACTCTGGCGGGCAATCACCATGTTGCTCTGCGCAGCCAGCGCCGGTATCGAGAACTTCACGAAGCGCTCGCGCTCCGGGGTTCGCAGCAGCGTGGGGTCGCAGGTGAAGGAGGGCTCCTGGAGCATCTGCATGCCGCGCGCGCGGTTGACCCGCACGATGCTGTGCTGGTACTCGGGCATCTGCGCAATGAGCAGCGGCAGCAGCTGGTCCATGGCGCCCTGGCCGGTTTTGGGGCCCTCGAACACGGTCAGCGGCGGCAGGTCGCGCAACAGCCAGGTGAGGGTTTCCTTGGCCCAGCTCGAGGCAGGCAGCAGGCTCAGCAGCACAGCCAGCAGTGCGCCGTGCAGGTTGCAGCACATGGCGCGACTCAGACCGCGCCCTGTTCGCGAAGATGGGCGATCTGCGCCGCGTCATAGCCCAGCTCGCCCAGCAACTGCGCGGTGTGCTCGCCCAGCGCCGGCCCCACCCATTCGCTGGAGCCTGGGGTGTCCGACAGCTTGGGCACGATGCCCGGCATCTTGAACGGCTTGCCGTCGGGCAGCCTGGCCTGGAGGAACATCTCGCGGGCGAGAAACTGTGGGTCGCTGAACATGTCCTCGGCCGAATAGATGCGGCTGGCCGGCACCTGGGCCTGGTTGAGCACCTGCATCAGGGTGTCCAGCGGCACGCTGCGGGCCCAGCGGTCGATCACCGCATACAGCTCGTCGCGGCGCAGGTCGCGCCCGTCATTGCTGGCCAGCGCCGGGTCGGCGGCCAGGTCGTCGCGCCCGATGGCCTGCATGAAGCGTTTGAAGATCGCATCGCCATTGGCGCCGATCTGCACATGCTTGCCATCGGCGCTGGTATGGATGGAGGAGGGGGTGATGCCCGGCATGATGTTGCCGGTGCGCTCGCGGATGAAGCCGAACACGTCGAACTCCGGCACCATGCTCTCCATCATCGCGAAGATGGCCTCGTACAGGGCCACGTCGACCACCTGGCCCTGGCCCCCGTTGACCTCGCGATGACGCAGCGCCATCAGTGCGCCGATCACGCCCCACAGCGCGGCAATCGAGTCGCCGATGGAAATGCCGGTGCGTACCGGCGGGCGGTCCTCGAAACCTGTGATGTAGCGCAGCCCGCCCATCGACTCGCCGACCGCGCCGAAGCCGGGCTGGTCTTTCATCGGCCCGGTCTGGCCGAAGCCGGACAGGCGTACCATCACCAGCTTCGGGTTCAGCGCGTGCAGTACCTCCCAGCCCAGGCCGAGCTTTTCCAGCACGCCGGGGCGGAAGTTCTCGATCAGGATGTCGGCCTCGCCCAGCAGCTGCTTGAGAATGGCCAGGCCTTCGGGGTGCTTGAGGTTGAGCGTGAGCGACTGCTTGTTGCGCGCCTGCACGAACCACCACAGCGAGGTGCCCTCGTACAGCTTGCGCCATTTGCGCAGCGGGTCGCCGCCATCGGGCGATTCGACCTTGACCACCTGGGCGCCGAATTCGGCGCAGATGCGCGAGGCGAAGGGGCCGGCGATCAGGGTGCCGAGTTCGATGACTTTGAGGCCGGCAAGCGGTTTGGTGGGCAACGACATGGGGCTTCCGTGGCAGCAGGGCAGAGCGCTAGTTTTTATCACAGGGCGGCAGCGGCAGATACTGCTGTTGGCCGCAGATTGTACGGTTCGGTTCGTTGATTGCCAGCGCATCGGTTAGACTGGGCGACTTTTCCTGTTACCAGAAGCCCGTCCATGGCCCAGCCGTCCACCACCTACAAGTTTGAACTGAACCTCACCGATCTCGACCGCGGCGTGTACGAAAGCGTCAAGCAGACCATCGCCCGCCACCCTTCGGAAACCGAAGAGCGCATGGCCGTGCGCCTGCTGGCCTATGCCCTCTGGTACAACGAGCAGCTGTCGTTCGGTCGCGGCCTGTCGGACGTCGACGAGCCGGCGCTGTGGGAAAAAAGCCTGGATGACCGGGTGCTGCACTGGATCGAAGTCGGCCAGCCCGATGCCGACCGCCTGACCTGGTGCTCGCGCCGCACCGAGCGCACCAGTCTGCTGGCCTACGGCAGCCTGCGGGTGTGGGAAACCAAGGTGATCCCGGCGGTCAAGAACCTGAAGAACCTCAACATCGCCGCCGTGCCGCAAGAGGTGCTGGAAGTCCTGGCCAAGGACATGCCACGCGCCATCAAGTGGGATGTGATGATCAGCGAAGGCACGGTGTTCGTCACCGACGACCGCGGCCAGCACGAAGTCCAGCTGCAATGGCTGCTGGGCGAGCGCGGCTGATCCGCCCGCCGACCTTTTTCAAACCAGAGAAGCCTTGATCACTCCATGCGTATCGAACCGCGTTCACTGCCGTCCACCCTGCCGTTTCTTGGCGACCTGCCGCCCCTGCTGACCCGCCTGTACGCCGCCCGTGGCGTACAGAGCGCCGTCGAGCTGGACAAGAGCCTGGCACGCCTGCTGCCCTATCAGCAGCTCAAGGGTATCGACGCGGCGGTAAACCTGCTGGTGGAGGCACTGGACCAGCGCCAGCGCATCCTGATCGTCGGCGACTTCGACGCCGACGGTGCCACGGCCAGCACCGTGGGCGTGCTGGGCCTGCGTCTGCTGGGCGCCGCGCACGTCGACTACCTGGTGCCCAACCGTTTCGAATACGGTTACGGGCTGACCCCGGAAATCGTCGAGGTGGCACTGCAGCGCACGCCGCAGCTGCTGATCACCGTGGACAACGGCATCTCCAGCGTCGAAGGCGTGGCGGCGGCCAAGGCGGCCGGCCTGAAGGTGCTGGTCACCGACCACCACTTGCCGGGCCATGCGCTGCCGGCGGCCGATGCCATCGTCAACCCCAACCAGCCGGGCTGCGAGTTTCCGAGCAAGGCACTGGCCGGGGTCGGGGTGATCTTCTACGTATTGATGGCGCTGCGTGCGCGCCTGCGCAGCCTGGGCCGCTACGACGACCGCCCGCAGCCGAACATCGGCGAGCTGCTCGACCTGGTGGCGCTGGGCAGCGTGGCCGACGTGGTACCGCTGGATGCCAACAACCGCATCCTCGTGCACCAGGGCCTGGAGCGCATCCGTGCCGGTCGTGCGCGCCCGGGGCTCAAGGCGATTCTCGAGGTGGCCCGGCGCGAAGCGGCGCGCATCACCTCCACCGACCTGGGCTTCATCCTGGGCCCGCGGCTCAATGCTGCCGGGCGCCTGGACGACATGAGCCTGGGCATCGAATGCCTGCTCAGCGACGACCCGAGCCTGGCCCGCGAGATGGCGGTGCAGCTGGACGAACTGAACCAGGACCGCAAGTCCATCGAACAGGGCATGCAGCGCGAGGCGCTGGCCCAGCTCAAGGACCTGCCGCTGGAGTCGATGCCGTTCGGCCTGTGCCTGTACGAGGCTGACTGGCACCAGGGCGTGATCGGCATTCTGGCCTCGCGTCTGAAAGAACGTTATCACCGCCCGACCATCGCCTTTGCCGACGCCGGCGAAGGCATGCTCAAGGGCTCTGCGCGCTCGGTGCCGGGCTTTCACATTCGCGATGCGCTGGACGCCGTGGCGGCGGCCAACCCGGAGCTGATCAGCAAGTTCGGCGGGCACGCCATGGCGGCGGGGCTGTCGCTGCCGGCCGAGAACTTCCCGGCGTTCGCCCAGGCGTTCGACGAAGAAGTCCGCCGCCAGTTGCAGGAGGACGACCTCACCGGCCGGCTGCTGTCCGACGGCAGCCTGGCGGTCGAGGAGTTCCACCTGGAGCTGGCCCGCGCCCTGCGCAACGCCGGGCCGTGGGGGCAGCATTTTCCCGAGCCGCTGTTTCATGGCGTGTTCCAGCTGGTGCAGCAGCGGGTGGTGGGCGAGCGTCACCTGAAGGTGGTGCTCAAGAGCGAATGCGGTTCGGTGACCCTCGACGGCATCGCCTTCGGCATCGACCGCGAGGTATGGCCCAACCCCACCGTGCGCTGGGTGGAGCTGGCCTACAAGCTGGACGTCAACGAGTTTCGCGGCAACGAGACGGTGCAGCTGATGATCGCCCACATCGAGCCGCGCTGAACCCCTGGGTGGGCAAACTGGTCTAGTCTCTCAGAGACCGGCACTGAGCCGCGGGGAAGCCAAGGCGCTCGGTCCGGTCCACCATTCGGAGACTGGAGAGGTGCCCCATGAGCCTGCTGCTTGAGCCCTATACCCTGCGTCAACTGACGCTGCCCAACCGCATTGCGGTCTCGCCGATGTGCCAGTATTCGAGCGTCGACGGCCTGGCCAACGACTGGCACCTGGTGCACCTGGGCAGCCGCGCGGTCGGCGGTGCCGGGTTGATCTTCACCGAAGCCACCGCCGTCACGGCCGAGGGCCGCATCACCGCCCAGGACCTGGGCCTGTGGTGCGACGAACAGATCGCGCCCCTGCAACGCATCACCCGCTTCATCACAGCCCAGGGCGTGGTGCCCGGCATTCAGCTGGCGCACGCCGGGCGCAAGGCCAGCACGCATCGGCCGTGGCTGGGCAAGCACGGCAGCGTCAAGCCCGAGGACGGTGGCTGGGTGCCGGTGGGGCCGTCGAAAATCGCTTTCGACCCGCAGCACACGGCGCCCACCGAATTGAGCGAAGGGCAGATCCACGAGGTGATCCAGGCCTTTGTCGAAGCCGCCCGGCGTGCACTGGTGGCCGGCTTCAAGGTCGTGGAAGTGCATGCCGCCCATGGCTACCTGCTGCACCAGTTTCTCTCGCCATTGAGCAACCAGCGTCGCGACCAGTACGGCAGCTCGTTCGAGAACCGCATTCGCCTGACCCTGCAGGTGACCGAGGCGGTGCGCGAGGTGTGGCCGTCGGAGTTGCCGCTGTTCGTGCGGGTATCGGCCACCGACTGGGTGGAGGATGGCTGGAACCCGGATGAAACCGTCGAGCTGGCCAAGCGCCTCAAGGCCCTGGGCGCCGACCTGATCGACGTTTCGTCGGGGGGCACCTCGATGAATGCCGAGATTCCCACCGGGCCTGGCTATCAGACACGCTTTGCCGAGCGGGTGCGCAAGGAATCGGGGATCGCCACCGGCACGGTGGGCATGATCACCGAGCCGGCCCAGGCCGAGCACATTCTGCGCACCGGCCAGGCCGACATCATCCTGCTGGCCCGCGAGCTGCTGCGCGATCCGTACTGGCCGCTGCATGCCGACGACGACCTGGGCGGGCAGAAGGCCATATGGCCGGCGCAGTACCAGCGTGCGACCCACCGCGACCAGCCGATCCACGAGTCCGACCTGCGCGACTGAAGGCTATGCCAAAGGGCCGCCGAGCGGCCCTCCTGCGCAGGTAACGCCTGCCTGCGCCGTGGGCCTCAATGCCTGAACATCACATGCCGCACGCAGGTGTAGTCCTCCAGCCCATACATCGACATGTCCTTGCCGTAGCCCGACAGCTTCTGCCCGCCGTGGGGCATTTCGCTGACCAGCATGAAGTGCGTGTTGACCCAGGTGCAGCCGTACTGCAACCGGGCGGACACCCGGTGGGCGCGGCCGACATCGGCGGTCCACAGTGATGAGGCCAGGCCGTAGTCCGAATCGTTGGCCCAGGCCAGCGCCTGCGCTTCGTCTTCGAAGCGGGTCACCGACACCACCGGCCCGAATACCTCGCGGCGCACGATCTCGTCATCCTGCTGGGCGTCGGCCAGCACCGTCGGCTCGAAGAAGAACCCGTCGCCCGTCACCGCCTTGCCGCCGGTGACCAGGCGAATATGCGGCTGGGCCACGGCGCGCTCCACCAGCGCTGCCACCCGGTCGCGGTGTGCGGCACTGATCAGCGGCCCGAGTTCGGTGTCCGGGTCGTCCTGCAACCCGTGCCGGAGGCTGGCCACTGCCTCGCCGAGCTTGTTCACGAAGGTGTCGTAGATGCCGGCCTGGGCATAGATCCGGCAGGCCGCGGTGCAGTCCTGCCCGGCATTGTAGAAGCCGAAGGTGCGAATGCCTTCCACCGCAGCGTCGATGTCGGCATCGTCGAAGATGATCACCGGGGCCTTGCCGCCCAGTTCCATGTGCAGGCGTTTCACGCTGTCGGCGGTGCCGGTGATGATCTGGCTGCCGGTGGCGATCGAGCCGGTCAACGACACCATGCGCACCTTGGGGTGGGTGACCAGGGGCATACCTACGCTCTGGCCCTTGCCGAACAGGATGTTGAGCACCCCGGCCGGAAACAGCTCGGCCGCCAGTTCGCCCAGGCGCAGGGCGGTCAGCGGGGTCTGTTCCGAAGGCTTGAGCACCACGGTGTTGCCGGCGGCCAGGGCCGGGGCGATCTTCCATGCCAGCATCATCAGCGGGTAGTTCCACGGCGCGATGGACGCCACCACACCCAGCGGGTCGCGGCGCACCATCGAAGTGTGTCCCGCCAGGTACTCGCCCGCCGCCGAGCCGCCCAGACAGCGGCTGGCCCCGGCAAAGAAGCGGAACACGTCGGCGATTGCCGGCAGTTCGTCGTTCAGCGCGGCCGGGTAGGGCTTGCCGCAGTTGTCCGATTCCAGCCTGGCCAGCTCCCCGGCATGGGCGTCTATCAGGTCGGCCAGCTTTAGCAGCACTGCGGCGCGGTCTTTCGGTGCGGTCTGCGACCAGCCGTCGAAGGCATGGTCGGCGGCGCGCACCGCCGCATCCACCTGCGCTTGGCTGGCCTCGTTGATGTCCACCAGCACGCTGCCCAGCGCGGGGTTGAGCACGCTGTGGGCCGGGCCTTCGCCGGCGACGAGCTGGCCGTTGATCAGCAGTCGGGTTTGCATGGTGTTCGATCCTCCTGGTTCAGGTCATTTGCCGTCGCTGCCGGTCACGTTCTCGGCGCCACGGGTCAGGTAGTAGGCGCCCAGAATCGGCAGCATGGTCACCAGCATCACCAGCATGGCCACCACGTTGGTCACCGGCACGTCGCGCGGGCGGCTGAGCTGGTTGAGCAGCCAGATCGGCAGGGTGCGTTCGTGGCCGGCGGTGAAGGTGGTCACGATGATTTCGTCGAACGACAGCGCGAACGCCAGCATGCCGCCCGCCAGCAGGGCCGACCCCAGATTGGGCAGCACGATGTAGCGAAAGGTCTGCCAGCCGTCGGCGCCCAGGTCCATCGACGCCTCGATCTGGTTCTGCGAGGTGCGCCGCAGACGCGCGATGACGTTGTTGTAGACGATCACCACGCAGAAGGTGGCGTGGCCCACCACGATGGTGAAAATCCCGGGCTCGATGCCCAGGGTCTTGAACGCCGACAGCAGGGCGATGCCGGTGATGATGCCGGGCAGGGCGATGGGCAGGATCAGCATCAGCGACAGGCTCTCCTTGCCGAAGAAGCTGCGCCGGTACAGGGCCGCGGCGGCCAGGGTGCCAAGCACCAGGGCGATCAGCGTGGCCAGGCACGCCACCTGCAGCGACAGCTTGATCGACTCGAGCACGTCGGGGCGCGAAAACGCCACGCCGAACCACTTGAGGGTCAGGCCCCGGGGCGGAAAGCTGAAGGCCGCGTCTTCGGTATTGAAGGCGTACAGCACGATGATCAGGATCGGAAAGTGCAGGAACAGCAGCCCGCCCCAGGCGGCCAGGCGCAGCCCCGGCGAGGCGTTGTCAGAGTGCATCGAAGGCTCCCAGGCGTTTGACGAGGGTCAGGTACACGGCGATCAGCATGATCGGCACCAGGGTGAAGGCGGCGGCCATCGGCATGTTGCCGATGGCGCCTTGCTGGGCGTACACCATGCTGCCGATGAAGTAGCCGGGCGGGCCCACCAACTGCGGCACGATGAAATCGCCCAGGGTCAGCGAGAAGGTGAAGATGGAGCCGGCGGCGATGCCCGGCACCGCCAGCGGCAGGGTCACCTGCACGAACGTCTGGTGCGGGCGTGCGCCAAGGTCGGCCGAGGCGTGCAGCAGCGAGGGCGGCAGGCGCTCCAGCGCGGCCTGGATCGGCAGGATCATGAACGGCAGCCAGATGTACACGAACACCATAAAGCGCCCCAGGTGCGAGGTCGACAGGGTGCTGCCGCCCACCCCGGGAATGCCGAGCAGCCATTGCAGCAGTGGCTCCAGGTTCAGCTGCTGGACGAACCACTGTGCCACCCCGCCCTTGGCCAGCAGCAGGGTCCAGGCATACGCCTTGACGATGTAGCTGGCCCACATCGGCATCATCACCGCGATGTAGAAGAACGCCTTGGTGCTGCCGCGGGTGTAGCGGGCCATGTAGTAGGCGATGGGAAACGCCAGCACCGCGCTGGCGATCGACACCGCCACCGCCATGCCCAGAGTACGCAGGATGATGTCGAAGTTGGATGGCTGCAGCAGCGCGGCAAAGTTGGCCAGGGTCAGCTCGGGCGTCACCGCCATGGTGAAGTCGTCGAAGGTGTAGAAACCTTGCCACAGCAGCGCCAGCAGCGAGCCCAGGTAGATCGCGCCGAACCAGATCAGCGGCGGTATCAACAGCATCGCCAGGTACAGGTTGGGGCGACGGTAGAGCAAGGTGGCCAGGCGCCGCATCATCTCAGCGGCCCTCGTCGAGCACGGTTTCGCGCAGCGCGGTCATGGCCTCGCGCGGCCAGTGGGCGTGCAGGCGCTGGCCGGGCTGCCAGGGGGCGGCGTCGGCATGCCACTGGCTGTTGGCCTGGCTCACCGCCAGCAACTGGCCGTTGTCCAGCTGCAGTTCGTAGCGGGTGGTGCTGCCCTGGTACTGGATATCGTGCAGCACGCCGCTGAGCTGGAGGACGTCGCCCGGGATGGCCGACGCGCTCAGGCGAATGTGTTCCGGGCGGATCGAGAACGGCTGCGGGCTGGCCACCAGGTGTTGGGCCAGCTCGCCGCGCAGCACGTTGGAGGTGCCGACGAACTCGGCAACGAAGGGGGTGGCCGGTTGCATGTAGAGGTTGCGCGGCGTGTCGACCTGTTCGATGCGCCCGCGGTTGAACACCGCCACGCGGTCGGACATCGACAGCGCCTCGGTCTGGTCGTGGGTGACGAAAATGAAGGTGATGCCCAGCTGGCGCTGGAGCTTCTTCAGCTCGCCCTGCATCTGCTCGCGCAGCTTGAGGTCCAGCGCGCCGAGGGGCTCGTCCAGCAGCAGTACCCGGGGACGATTGACCAGCGCGCGGGCCAGGGCCACGCGCTGGCGCTGCCCGCCGGACAACTGCACCGGCTTGCGCTCGCCGTAGCCGGCCAGGGCCACCATGCCCAGGGCCTCTTCGGCGCGGGCATGGCGCTGGGCCTTGGCCACGCCCTTGACCTTGAGCCCGTAGGCCACGTTGTCGCGCACGTTCATGTGCGGGAACAGCGCGTAGTCCTGGAAGACCGTGTTGACGTCGCGCTGGTAGGGCGGCAGGCCGGCGGCTTCCACGCCGTGGATGCGAATCGAGCCGTGGCTGGGTTGTTCGAACCCGGCGATCAGGCGCAGGCAGGTGGTCTTGCCCGAGCCCGAAGGGCCGAGCATGGAGAAGAACTCGCCGTCTTCGATGTCGATGCAGACCCGGTCGACGGCCTTGACCTCGCCGAACAGGCGGGACACTTGGGTGAACTGTACGGCTGGGGGCATGCGAGGTACTCCACGGTTCTGCGAGGGCGGTGCGCTCGCTTTGCCGTCAAAGCCGGCCCCTGCAGGTGTGCGAGTCGCCTGCAGGGGCCGGCCTTGACGGCGAAGAGGCCCTAACGGCCGCCCATGATCGCGATGTAGTCCTGGGTCCAGCGGCTATAGGGCACGAACTTGCCCCCTTGCGCCTGCGGCGTGCGCCAGAACGCGATCTTGTCGAACAGGTCGAAACCGTTGGTCTTGCACCCGTCGGCCCCCAGCAGTTCGCTGCCCGAACACGCCGCCGGCACCACCGGCAACGAGCCGAACCACGCCGCCACGTCGCTCTGCACCTTGGGCTGCAGCGACCAGTCCATCCATTTGTAGGCGCAATTGGGGTGCTTGGCCTCGGCGTGCAGCATGGTGGTATCGGCCCAGCCGGTGGCGCCCTCCCTGGGGATGGTCGAGGCCACCGGCTGCTTGTCGGCCTTGAGCCCGTTGACCATGTAGCCCCAGGAGCTTGAAGCCGCCACACCTTCGTTCTTGACGTCGCTCATCTGCACGGTTGCGTCATGCCAGTAGCGGTGAATCAGGGGGCGTTGCTGGCGCAACAGGTCGAGCACCGCCTTGTACTGGGTTTCGTTGAGCTCGTAGGGGTTGTCGATGCCCAGTTCCGGCTTGGCCGTCTTCAGGTACAGCGCCGCATCGGCGATGTAGATCGGCCCGTCATAGGCCTGCACACGGCCCTTGTTCGGCTTGCCGTCCGGCAGGTCCTGCGGCTCGAACACCACGCCCCAACTGGTGGGCGCCTGCTTGAACACCTCGGTGTTGTACAGCAGCACGTTCGGCCCCCACTGGTACGGCGTGCCGTAGACCTTGGCGTCGACCACGTACCAGGGGCCGTCCTTCAGGCGCGGGTCGAGGTGCTTCCAGTTGGGGATCAGGTCGGTGTTGATCGCCTGCACACGCTTGCCGGCAATCAGGCGCAGCGAGGCATCGCCCGACGCGGTCACCAGGTCGTAGCCGCCCTTGGTCATCAGGCTGACCATCTCGTCGGAGGTGGCGGCAGTCTTGACGCTCACCTTGCAGCCGGTGTCCTGCTCGAAACCGCTGACCCAGTCGTAGGCCTTGTCGCTCTCGCCGCGCTCGATGTAGCCGGGCCAGGCCACGATGTCCAGTTGCCCTTCGCCGGCACCCACGGCCTTGAGCGGCTCGGCGGCCTGCAGGCTGGCGCTGGCGAGGATCCCGGCGCCCAGGGCGCCAAGCAATGCGGTGGTGTGCACAAGCATGATGTTCCCTCTTTTATTGGAATTGTGCAGGGGCAGTGATGACGGTGCTGCAGCGGTGCATTCCCTACTAGCGTAGTGCGTTCCCGCGAATGCAACATCCAGAAGCAAATGCGCAGCGTGACGACGCAGGTCAGGCTTTACTCTGGCGTTTCATTTCCTGTTTGAGGACGTCCAGATGAACACCCGAGGTTTGCTCGACCAGTTGCTAAAGTCCGGCCAGGAGCTGCTGCAGAACCAGGCCGGCAAAGGTGCCAGCGCCAAGCCAGGGGGCAGTGGCGGGCTGGGTGGGTTGCTCGGCGGCGCCGGTGGCGGTGGCCTGGGCGGGCTGCTCTCCGGTGCCGGCGGTGGTGCGCTGGCGGCGGGCGCGATGGGCCTGCTGCTGGGCAACAAGAAGGCGCGCAGCCTGGGGGGCAAGGCGCTCACCTATGGTGGCCTGGCCGCCCTCGGTGTGCTGGCCTACAAGGCCTACGGCAACTGGCAGGCCCAGCAGGGCAGTGCGCCGCAGCGCGAACCGCAGACCCTCGATCGCCTGCCAGCCGCCCAGGTCGAATTGCACAGCCAGGCCATCCTCAAGGCGCTGGTGGCTGCGGCCAAGGCCGACGGGCATGTCGACGAGCGCGAGAAGGCGCTGATCGAAGGCGAGTTCGTCAAGCTCGACAACGACCACGAGCTGCAACAGTGGCTGCATGCCGAACTCAACCGACCGCTGGACCCGGCCGACGTCGCCCGCGCCGCCACAACGCCGGAAATGGCGGCCGAGATGTACATCGCCAGCGTCATGCTGGTGGACGAGGAACACTTCATGGAGCGCGCCTACCTCGACGAGCTGGCCAAGCAGCTCAAGCTCGACCCGGCCCTCAAGGCCGAGCTGGAAAAACAGGTTCGCCAGGCCTGAGTCAGCAAATGCGGGCATATGGCCATCGCGCAGGCCATTTTGCCCGAGCCGTCTTGATCCAGAGCGCGTGCAGATAAGGTGCGTGGGCTATAATCTGCGCATTTTTCTGCTCGCGTAGAATCCTTGAGGGCTGACTGTGAAGAACTGGACATTGCGCCAACGCATCCTGGCGAGCTTCGCCATGATCATTGCCATCATGCTGTTGATGGTGGTCGCTGCCTACTCGCGCCTGGTGGCGATCGAGTCCAGCGAGGAGGCGGTGCGTTCGGACAGCATCCCTGGCGTGTACTACAGCTCGATGATCCGTAGCGCCTGGGTCGACAGCTACGTCAACACCCAGCAGTTGCTCGGCCTGAGCAACCACCGCGAGCTGACCAATGCCGACGCCGAGCTGTACAAGAGCTTCGAGGATCGCCTCAAGCAGAACATGGCCGATTACCAGAAGACCATCCAGTCCTCCGAAGACCAGTCCAGCTACGAGGAGTTCGTGCGCCTGGAGCAGGGCTACCTGAAGCTGCTCGACAGCGTGCTGGAGGCCTACCGGCAGAAGAACTACGCCGAGGCCCAGCGCCTGCTGCAGGACAGCATGACCCCGGCCTGGAACGAGGGCCGCAAGCACCTGAACACGGTGATCGAAGGCAACCGGGTGTCGGCCGAGCAGGCCACCGGTGCCATCGTCAGCGCGGTGACCACGGCCAAGGTCAGCATGATGATCTCGCTGGTGCTGGCGATCATTGCAGCCGGCATCTGCGGCCTGATGCTGATGCGCGCCATCACCGGCCCCATGCAACTGATCGTGCGGGCGCTGGACAAGCTGCGCGGCGGTGACCTCAGCGTGCGCCTGAGCCTGGACCGCAAGGATGAATTCGGCGCGGTGGAAACCGGCTTCAACGAAATGATGAGCGAGCTGACCACGCTGGTGTCCCAGGCCCAGCGCTCGTCGGTGCAGGTCACCACCTCGGTGACCGAGATTGCCGCCACCTCCAAGCAGCAGCAGGCCACCGCCACCGAAACGGCCGCCACCACCACCGAAATCGGTGCCACCTCGCGGGAAATCGCCGCCACCTCCCGGGACCTGGTGCGCACCATGACCGAGGTCACCAGCGCCGCCGACCAGGCCTCGGTACTGGCCGGCTCCGGCCAGCAGGGCCTGGCGCGCATGGAAGAGACCATGCACCAGGTGATGGGCGCGGCCGACCTGGTCAACAACAAGCTGGCGATCCTCAACGAGAAGGCCGGCAACATCAACCAGGTGGTGGTCACCATCGTCAAGGTCGCCGACCAGACCAACCTGCTGTCGCTCAACGCCGCCATCGAGGCCGAGAAGGCCGGCGAATATGGCCGCGGCTTTGCCGTGGTGGCCACTGAGGTGCGCCGCCTGGCCGACCAGACCGCCGTGGCCACCTACGATATCGAACAGATGGTGCGCGAGATCCAGTCGGCGGTGTCGGCCGGGGTGATGGGCATGGACAAGTTTTCCGAGGAAGTGCGTCGCGGCATGGCCGAGGTGCAGCAGGTGGGCGAGCAACTGACCCAGATCATCCACCAGGTGCAGGCGCTGGCGCCACGGGTGCTGATGGTCAACGAAGGCATGCAGGCCCAGGCCACCGGTGCCGAGCAGATCAACCATGCACTGGCGCAGCTGGGCGATGCCAGCAGCCAGACCGTGGAGTCGCTGCGCCAGGCCAGTTTCGCCATCGACGAGCTGAGCCAGGTAGCGGTCGGCCTTCGTGGTGGTGTGTCGCGGTTCAAAGTCTGAAGCCCCGATGAGCGACCTTCAGTCACGCCGCGACACTTCGGTGCCTACGCCAGGGCGCCTGTTCCTGGTATTTCGTATCGGCGAGCAGCGCTTTGCCCTGGACACCCATGAGGTAGTGGAGGTGCTGCCGCGCCTGACACTCAAGCCCATCGCCCACACCCCGCGCTGGGTGGCGGGGGTGCTGGCGCATCGCGGTGCGCTGGTACCGGTGATCGACGTGGGCGACCTGGGGTTCGGCACCCCGGCGCCGCTGCGTACCAGCACCCGGCTGGTGCTGGTGCACTACCGGGGCCAGGCGCAGGCCGAGCCGCAGTTGCTGGGCCTGATCCTGCAGCAGGCCAGCGACACCCTGCGTTGCCACCCCGACGAGTTTCGCCCCTATGGCGTCGACAACCT
Source organism: Pseudomonas sp. UBA7500 (assembly GCF_002478435.1). Lineage (NCBI taxonomy): Bacteria > Pseudomonadati > Pseudomonadota > Gammaproteobacteria > Pseudomonadales > Pseudomonadaceae > Pseudomonas > Pseudomonas sp. UBA7500. The sequence goes on from NZ_DLNW01000057.1 coordinate 43,297, forward strand.
CCAGGCCCCCTACCTGGGGCCGGTGCGCGAAGATGCCCAGGGCCTGATGCAACGCATCAGCGTCCAGGACCTGCTGAGCGACCAGGCCCGCGCCTTGCTGTACCCGCCCGTGGAGGTGCAGCCATGAGCGACGAGCAGCGGTTCTTTCGTTTCTTGCAGGAGCGTATCGGCCTGGATGTCGCCTCGGTTGGCGCGCCGATGGTCGAGCGGGCCCTGCGCCAGCGCTGTGCTGCCCTGCAGGCCCGCGACCTGGACGACTACTGGGTGCGCCTGCAGCAGTCGACCCCGGAGCAGCAGGCGCTGATCGAAGCGGTGATCGTGCCTGAAACCTGGTTCTTCCGTTATCCCGAGTCGTTCAGCGCGCTGGTCGGGCTTGCCCTCAGGCGCCTGGCCGAGCTCAATGGCACCCGGCCGCTGCGGGTGCTCAGCCTGCCGTGTTCGACTGGTGAAGAGCCCTATTCGATTGCCATGGCCCTGCTCGATGCCGGTATCGCCGGCCCCGGGTTTCGCGTCGACGGCATCGACATCAGCCCCAACTCGATCGCCCGCGCCGAACAGGCGGTGTATGGCCGCAACTCCTTTCGCGGCAGTGACATCGCCTTCCGCCAGCGCCACTTCAGCGAGGTGGAGCAGGGCCATCGCCTCGACGAGCGGGTTCGCCAGCAGGTCGAGCTGCAGGTGGGCAACGTGCTCGACCCGGCGCTGCGCACCCGCAGGGGCAGCTACGACTTCGTCTTCTGCCGCAACCTGCTGATCTATTTCGATGTACCCACCCAGCAACGGGTGTTCGACGTACTGAAAAGCCTCACCCATGAAGACGGCGTACTGTTCATCGGCCCGGCCGAAGGCAGCCTGCTGGCACGCATGGGCATGCGCCCGCTGGGTATCGCGCAGTCGTTCGCCTATGTACGGCATATCCCGCAGGAGCCGCCCCCAGTGCTTTCGCCGCCGCCCCCGATGCCTGCACCCAGTCCACGGCGGGCGCCTGCGCCGTTGGCGCGCCGTGCGCCAGCCCCGGCACCGCAGCCTGCCCGGGTTGCGCCCCCAGCCGCCGGCAAGCCCGGCGCCGAACAGCTGCTAGCGCAGATCGCCACGCTGGCCAACGAGGGCCGCAGCGACGAGGCACGCGCGGCCTGCGAACGCTACCTGCAGCAGCATGCACCGGATGCGCAGGTGTATTACTGGCTGGGCCTGCTCAGCGATACCGCCGGCGATGCGGCCCAGGCCGTGAGCCACTACCGCAAGGTGCTGTACCTGCAACCCCAGCACCCCGAGGCCCTGGCGCACCTGGCGGCGCTGCTGGCGTCCCAGGGCGATGAGGTGGGCGCCCGGCGCCTGCAGGAGCGTGCGGCGCGCCGAGAGCGCAGCGAGCGGGAGCCTGAACGATGAGCGGCCAGGCAGAGCTGGGCGTGATGGCCGCCACGGTCGAGGCCATCGACGATTGCTGGAACCGTATCGGTGTGCACGGCGACAAGAGCTGCCCGTTGCTGGCCGAGCATATTCACTGTCGCAACTGCCAGGTGTACGCGGCAGCGGCCACGCGCCTGCTGGACCGCTATGCGCTGGCCCAGGACGCCCATGCGCAGATGCATGTGCAGGCACCGGTGAGTGTCGGGCGCTCGCTGTTGCTGTTTCGCCTGGGCGAGGAATGGCTGGCCCTGGCGACCCGCTGCCTGGTCGAGGTGGCGCCGCTGCAGCCGGTGCACTCCTTGCCGCACCAGCGCTCGCGGGTGCTGCAGGGGGTGGCCAATGTGCGCGGTGCGCTGGTGCCGTGCCTGTCGCTGGGCGACCTGCTGGGGCTCGAGCCCGGCAGCCCGGTGGCGGTGTCGGCGCGGGTCATGCCGCGCATGCTGATCCTGGGTGCCAGCGGCGGCGCCGTGGTGCTGCCGGTGGACGAAGTGGACGGTATCCATGCCCTCGACCCCGGGCAGCCGGCCAGCGACACCGCCACCGATGCACGCTTCACCGAAGCGGTATTGCAGTGGCGCGGTCGCAGCGTGCGGGTGCTGGATGAAGAACAGCTGTTGTCTGCCGTGAACCGGAGCCTGTCATGACCCCAGAGCAAATGCGCGACGCTTCGCTGCTCGAGCTGTTCAGCCTGGAGGCCGAGGCGCAGACCCAGGTGCTCAGCGCCGGCCTGCTGGCCCTGGAACGCAACCCTACCCAGGGTGACCAGCTCGAAGCCTGCATGCGCGCCGCCCACTCGCTCAAGGGCGCGGCGCGCATCGTGGGGATCGACGCCGGGGTCAGCGTCGCCCACGTGATGGAAGACTGCCTGGTCGAGGCCCAGGAAGGCCGCCTGCGCCTGCGCCCCGAGCACATCGATGCGCTGCTGCAGGGCACCGACCTGCTGATGCGCATCGCCACCCTGGGCGGTGCGGCCACCGAGGCGGCGGTCCAGGCCTTCGTGGTGCAGATGGCCGTGCTGCTCGATCCGGCCAGTGCGCTGATGGCGACGGGGCCGGCAATCGGCGACGCGCCCGAGCCGACGCAGAATCCTGAACCCGCACCGGCTGCGCCGCAGCTGGTGCCCCCGGCGCCCGAGCCTGAGGCGCTCGCGCAACCGGAGGCGTCTGCCGAGCCCGTGGCCCTTGCGCCGGGCAAGCGCAGCGAAGGCGGCGAGCGGGTGCTGCGGGTCACGGCCGAGCGCCTGAACAGCCTGCTCGACCTGTCCAGCAAGTCGCTGGTCGAAACCCAGCGCCTGAAGCCCTACCTGGCCACCCTGCAGCGCCTCAAGCGCATGCACGGCCAGAGCATTCGCGCCCTCGATACGCTCAAGGCCGAGCTGGACACCGGCGGCCAGCGACCGGAGGTGCAGGAAGCGCTGGCGCAGGCCCAGCGCCTGCTCGGCGAAACCCGCGAGATGCTGCAGCAGCAGGCCGCCGACCTGGACGAGTTCGGCTGGCAGGCCAGCCAGCGCGCGCAACTGCTGTACGACACCGCGCTGGCCTGCCGCATGCGCCCGTTCGCCGACGTGCTCAACGGGCAGAGCCGCATGGTTCGCGACCTGGGGCGGTCGCTGGGCAAGCAGGTGCGCCTGGAGATCGAGGGCGAAAAGACCCAGGTCGACCGTGACGTGCTGGAAAAACTCGAGGCGCCGCTCACCCACCTTCTGCGCAACGCCGTGGACCACGGTATCGAACTGCCCGAGCAACGCCTGCTGGCAGGCAAGCCGGCCGAGGGCCTGATCCGCCTGCGCGCCTCGCACCAGGCCGGCCTGCTGGTGCTGGAACTGAGCGATGACGGTGGCGGCGTCGACCTGCAACGCCTGCGCCACAGCATCGTCGAGCGCCAGTTGTCGCCGGCCGACACCGTGGCGCAGATGAGCGAAGCCGAACTGCTGACGTTCCTGTTCCTGCCGGGGTTCAGCCTGCGCGACAAGGTCACCGAGGTTTCCGGGCGCGGCGTGGGGCTCGATGCGGTGCAGCACAGCGTGCGCCAGTTGCGCGGCTTCATCGACCTCAGCCAGCACAGCGGGCAGGGCAGCCGCTTTCACCTGGAGGTGCCGCTGACCCTGTCGGTGGTGCGCAGCCTGGTGGTCGAGGTGGGGGGCGAGGCCTACGCCTTCCCGCTGGCGCATATCGAACGCACCCTGGACCTGCCCGCCGAGGCCATCGTGCAGATCGAGGGGCGCCAGCATTTCTGGCATGAAGGCCGGCACATCGGCCTGGTGGCTGCCTCCCAGTTGCTCAACCGGCCGCCCAGCCAGGCGGCGGAACAGGCCATCAAGGTGGTGGTCATCCGTGAGCGCGACACCCTGTATGGCGTGGCCGTCGAGCGTCTGATCGGCGAGCGCGTGCTGGTGGTGATGCCGCTGGACGCGCGGCTGGGCAAGGTGCAGGACATCTCGGCCGGGGCCCTGCTCGATGACGGCTCGGTGGTGCTGATCGTGGACGTCGAGGACCTGCTGCGCTCGGTCGAGAAGCTGCTCAGCACCGGCCGCCTGGAACGTATCGAGCGCGGCCAGCGCGCCGCCCGCGAAGCGACGCGCAAGCGCGTGCTGGTGGTGGATGACTCGTTGACCGTGCGCGAGTTGCAGCGCAAGCTGCTGACCAACCGCGGTTACGAAGTGGCCGTCGCGGTGGACGGCATGGACGGCTGGAACGCCTTGCGCAGCGAGGATTTCGACCTGCTGATCACCGACATCGACATGCCGCGCATGGACGGTATCGAACTGGTCACCCTGCTGCGCCGCGACAGCCGGTTGCAGTCGTTGCCGGTGATGGTGGTGTCGTACAAGGACCGCGAGGAAGATCGTCGTCGTGGACTGGACGCCGGGGCCGACTACTATTTGGCCAAGGCCAGTTTTCATGATGATGCCTTGCTGGAAGCCGTGGTGGAGCTTATCGGGGGAGCCCAGGGATGAAGATCGCCATCGTCAACGACATGCCCCTGGCCGTGGAAGCCCTGCGCCGGGCATTGGCGTTCGAGCCGCAGCACGAGGTGATCTGGGTGGCCGGCAATGGCGCCGAGGCGGTGCAGCGCTGCGCCGAGCACACCCCGGACCTGATCCTGATGGACCTGATCATGCCGGTCATGGACGGTGTGGAGGCCACGCGCCAGATCATGGCCCGGACCCCTTGCGCCATCGTCATCGTCACGGTCGACCGCCAGCAGAACGTGCACCGCGTGTTCGAGGCCATGGGCCACGGCGCCCTGGACGTGGTCGACACCCCGGCGGTAGGCGCCGGCAACCCGCGTGAGGCGGCCGCGCCGCTGTTGCGCAAGATCCTCAATATCAGCTGGCTGATCGGCCAGCATGGCAGCAACCGCGTGCGGGCAGTGGCAGCACCGCAGCGCCAGGGCGCACAACGCCAGCGCCTGGTGGCGATCGGTTCCTCGGCCGGTGGCCCGGCGGCGCTTGAGGTGCTGCTCAAGAGCCTGGAGCAGGATTTCAACGCGGCCATCGTGCTGGTTCAGCACGTCGACCAGGTGTTCGCCGCCGGCATGGCCGAGTGGCTGAGCAGCGCCTCCGGCCTGCCGGTACGCCTGGCCCGCGAGGGCGAAGCACCCCAGCCCGGGCAGGTGCTGCTGGCCGGCACCAACCACCATATCCGTCTGTTGAAGGACGGCACCCTGGCCTACACCGCCGAACCGGTCAACGCGATCTACCGCCCTTCGATCGATGTGTTCTTCGAGAGCGTGGCGCGCTTCTGGCAGGGCGATGCGGTGGGCGTACTGCTGACCGGCATGGGCCGCGATGGCGCACAGGGGCTCAAGCTGATGCGCGAGCAGGGCTTTCTGACCATCGCCCAGGACCAGCAGAGCAGTGCGGTCTACGGCATGCCCAAGGCGGCTGCGGCCATCGATGCCGCCGTCGAGATACGTGCGCTGGAGCGCATTGCGCCGCGCCTGATGGAGATTTTTTCGAAATGACGATGTGTAATGAACCAAACCGGTCGTTCGCCAGGGAGCAGGGCGCGCATGAATGATCTACCGCTCGTGGGGTTCCCGACCACCAATGAAAACTCGGCGATGGTGCTGCTGGTCGACGACCAGGCGATGATCGGCGAAGCCGTGCGTCGCGGCCTGGCCAACGAGGCCAACATCGACTTTCACTTCTGCGCCGACCCGCATCAGGCCGTCGCGCAGGCGATCCGGATCAAGCCCACGGTGATCCTGCAGGACCTGGTCATGCCCGGCCTCGATGGCCTGAGCCTGGTGCGCGAGTACCGCAGCAACCCGGCCACCCAGGACATCCCGATCATCGTGCTGTCGTCCAAGGAAGACGCGCTGGTCAAGAGCGCCGCGTTCGCCGCCGGGGCCAACGACTACCTGGTCAAGCTGCCCGACAACATCGAGCTGGTCGCGCGCATCCTGTACCACTCGCGCTCCTACCTCACCCTGCTGCAGCGTGACGAAGCCTACCGGGCGCTGCGGGTCAGCCAGCAGCAGTTGCTGGACACCAACCTGGTGCTGCAGCGGCTGATGAACTCCGACGGCCTGACGGGGCTGTCCAACCGCCGGCATTTCGACGAGTACCTGGAACTGGAATGGCGCCGGGCCATGCGTGACCAGTCGCAGCTGTCGTTGCTGATGATCGACGTCGACTATTTCAAGGCCTTCAACGACTCGTTCGGCCACCTGGCCGGGGACGAGGCGCTGCGCCAGGTGGCCGAGGCGATTCGTGCCTCGTGCAGCCGCCCCAGCGACCTGCCGGCACGCTACGGTGGCGAGGAATTCGCCCTGGTGCTGCCCAACACTTCGCCGGGCGGGGCGCGGCTGGTGGCCGAGAAGCTGCGCCAGACCGTGGTGGGCCTGGCCATCTCGCACAACATGCCGCAGGCGGGCAGCGTGCTGACCATCAGCATCGGCCTGGCCACCCACACGCCGGCAGTCGGCAGCCATTGCCGACAGTTGATCTCGGCGGCGGACAAGGGCCTGTACCAGGCCAAGAATGGCGGGCGCAACCAGGTCGGGGTGGCCTGACAGACCGCCATCGCGGGTCAAGCCCGCTCCCATGGGCATCGTGCCGCCCTTGTGGGGGCGGCTGATCCGCGATCAGGCGCCGGCTTCTCCAAAGGCCGCCCGACGGGCTGCCGCGCACCTGCAGACTCGTTTATACTCTCCGGCTTTTCACAGAATACGCACGAGAGCTGCCCGCCCATGGAAATCCAACCGATCCTGAACACCATCAAGGACCTGACCGAGCGCTCCGAATCCATTCGGGGGTATCTTTGACTACGATCACAAGCATGACCGCCTGATCGAAGTCAACCGCGAGCTCGAAGACCCGAACGTCTGGAACAAGCCCGAGTACGCCCAGGAACTGGGCCGCGAACGCGCCATGCTGGCGCAGATCGTCGACACCCTGGACGAACTGTCCGGCGGCCTGGTCGACGCCCGCGAGCTGCTCGACATGGCTGTCGAGGAGAACGACGAAGGCGCCGTCAATGACGTCGTCGAAGTGCTCCAGGGCCTGGAAGACTCCCTGGCCCAGCTCGAATTCCGTCGCATGTTCAGCGGCGAGATGGACATGAACAACGCCTACCTGGACATCCAGGCCGGTTCCGGCGGCACCGAGGCCCAGGACTGGGCCAACATCCTGCTGCGCATGTACCTGCGCTGGGCGTCCAAGCGTGGTTTCGACGCCACCATCATGGAACTGTCCGAAGGCGACGTCGCCGGCATCAAGGGCGCCACCGTGCACATCAAGGGCGAGTACGCCTTTGGCTGGCTGCGCACCGAGATCGGTGTGCACCGTCTGGTGCGCAAGAGCCCGTTCGACTCCGGCGCACGCCGCCATACTTCGTTCTCGGCGGTGTTCGTGTCCCCCGAGATCGACGACAAGGTCGAAATCGAGATCAACCCGTCCGACCTGCGTATCGACACCTACCGCTCCTCGGGTGCCGGCGGCCAGCACGTGAACACCACCGACTCGGCGGTGCGTATCACCCACGTGCCGACCAACACCGTGGTCAGCTGCCAGAACGAACGTTCCCAGCACGCCAACAAGGACACCGCCATGAAGATGTTGCGGGCCAAGTTGTACGAGCTGGAGATGCAGAAGCGCAACGCCGCGTCGCAGGCCCTGGAAGACAGCAAGTCGGACATCGGCTGGGGTCACCAGATCCGTTCGTACGTGCTCGACGCCTCGCGGATCAAGGATCTGCGCACCAACGTCGAACGCAGCGACTGCGACAAGGTGCTCGACGGCGATATCGACGAGTACCTGGAAGCCAGCCTCAAGCAGGGGCTGTAAGTTTCGCGACCCGCTACAAGACCCTCGCCTGCGGGCGGGGGCAATGAACCCCTGATGGAAAATGTGACCACATGAGCGACCTCAAACTCGACCCGCAAGACCTGCAACAGGAAGAAAACACCCTGATTGCCCTGCGCAAGGAAAAGCTTGCCGCAGAGCGCGCCAAGGGCAACGCCTTCCCCAACGACTTCCGCCGTGACAGCTACTGCAACGACCTGCAGAAACAGTATGTCGACAAGACCAAGGAAGAGCTGGAAGCTGCAGCGATCCCGGTCAAGGTTGCCGGTCGCATCATGCTCAACCGTGGCTCGTTCATGGTGATCCAGGACATGACCGGGCGCATCCAGGTCTACGTCAACCGCAAGACCCTGCCCGAGGAAACCCTGGCAGCGGTCAAGACCTGGGACCTGGGCGACATCATCAGCGCCGAAGGCACCCTGGCTCGTTCGGGCAAGGGCGACCTGTACGTCGAGATGACCAACGTGCGCCTGCTGACCAAGTCGCTGCGCCCGCTGCCGGACAAGCACCACGGCCTGACCGACACCGAGCAGCGCTATCGCCAGCGCTACGTCGACCTGATGGTCAACGAGGAAACCCGCCACACCTTCCGTGTGCGCTCGCAGGTCATCAACCATATTCGCAACTTCCTCATCCAGCGCGACTTCCTGGAAGTGGAAACGCCGATGCTGCAGACCATCCCCGGTGGCGCTGCGGCCAAGCCGTTCGAAACCCACCACAACGCGCTGGACATGCCGATGTTCCTGCGCATCGCGCCGGAGCTGTACCTCAAGCGTCTGGTGGTCGGTGGTTTCGAGAAGGTCTTCGAGATCAACCGCAACTTCCGTAACGAAGGCGTCTCGACCCGGCACAACCCCGAGTTCACCATGCTCGAGTTCTACCAGGCCTACGCCGACTACGAAGACAACATGGACCTCACCGAAGAGCTGTTCCGCGAGCTGGCGCAGCTGGTGCTGGGCAGCACCGACGTGCCGTACGGCGACAAGGTGTTCCACTTCGGCGAGCCGTTCGTGCGCCTGTCGGTGTTCGACTCGATCCTCAAGTACAACCCCGAGTTGACCGCCGACGACCTCAACGACATCGACAAGGCCCGTGCCATCGCCAAGCAGGCCGGCGCCAAGGTGCTGGGCTTCGAAGGCCTGGGCAAGCTGCAGGTGATGATTTTCGAAGAGCTGGTCGAGCACAAGCTGGAGCAGCCGCACTTCATCACCCAGTACCCGTTCGAAGTGTCGCCGCTGGCCCGTCGCAATGACCAGAACCCGAACGTCACCGACCGCTTCGAACTGTTCATCGGCGGCCGCGAGATCGCCAACGCCTACTCCGAGCTCAACGATGCCGAGGACCAGGCTGAGCGCTTCATGGCCCAGGTGGCCGACAAGGACGCCGGCGACGACGAGGCCATGCACTACGATGCCGACTTCGTGCGCGCCCTGGAGTACGGCATGCCGCCCACTGCCGGTGAGGGCATCGGTATCGACCGCCTGGTGATGCTGCTGACCAACTCGCCGTCGATCCGCGACGTGATCCTGTTCCCGCACATGCGCCCGCAGGCCTGAGTGTCTTGAACAAGCCGCCTCTAGGGGCGGCTTTTTCATGTCTGCGACAAGCTGATCGATCA
>NZ_DLNW01000038.1:0-5116 GCF_002478435.1 Pseudomonas sp. UBA7500
ACGCAGCGTTCCAGGGTGAACAGCAGAGCCTGGAGGCGCTGGGCTATCGGCACCAGGCCCGGCTCTACGGGCCGCAGCAGATGCACGAGGTGGTGGCCTCGAAGGTGTATGCCGGCGGGCTGCTGGACATGGGCTCCGGCCACCTGCACCCGCTCGACCTGGTGCAGGGCGAGGCGCGCCTGGCGGCGTCGCTGGGGGTGCAGGTGTTCGAGCACAGCACGGTGCTCGAACTGGTGCATGGCCCCACCGTGCAGGTGCGCTGCGCGCGCGGCAGCGTGCGGGCCGGCAGCCTGGTGCTGGCGTGCAATGCGCACCTGGACGACCTGGAGCCACGCCTGAGCGGCAAGGTGCTGCCGGCCGGCAGCTACATCATCACCACCGAGCCGCTGTCGGCACCGCGCGCCGCCGGGCTGATCCCGCAGAACCTGGCGCTGTGCGACCAGAAGGTCGGCCTGGACTACTACCGTCTTACTGCCGACCGGCGCCTGCTGTTCGNNCCTGCCATTATTCCGGGCGCGACCCGGCGGATATCGCCGGCTACATGCTGCCCAAGCTGCTCAAGGTGTTCCCGCAGCTGGCGGATGTGCGCATCGACTTTCAGTGGGGCGGCAAGATCGGCATTACCGCCAATCGCTTTCCGCAGGTGGGATGCCTGCAGCAGCACCCCAACGTGTTCTACGCCCAGGGCTATTCGGGGCACGGGGTGAACGTCACCCACTGGACGGCGAAGTTGCTGGCCGAGGCGATCCACGCCGGGCATAGCCAGGGCCTGGATATCTTCAGCAAGGTGCCGCACATGACCTTCCCCGGCGGCCCGGCCCTGCGCTCGCCACTGCTGGCGCTGGGCATGTTGTGGTACCGCCTGCGCGAGCTGCTGGGGTAGGGCGGCGCAAATCGCCGGTTGCAGCTACTGTGCATCTATCAGAGGCTCACAAGAAGGCTCGGTCATGCGCTCATTCGCTGCAGTTTGCTGTCTTGCCGTGTGGTTGATCGCTGTTCTGCCGGGCTCTGCCGCCGCGGCGCCGCCTGCGGCGGTAGCCGAAGACAAGGCCCAGGTGCTGGAGCAGAAGGCTGCCGAACAGGGGCGCGAGGCCAGCGTACCCAGCGACCAGGCCATCACCCGCAGCGAAGTGCAGGCGGTCGACCCCAAGGGCGAGGCCGCGCTGGATGACGCGATCACCTGCCTGGCGCGCACCCTCTACTGGGAGGCCAAGGGCGGTGAGGCGGCGGACATGCAGGGTGTGGCCAGCGTTGTGATGAACCGGCTGGGGCACGAAGGGTTTCCGGGCACCGTGTGCGAGGTGGTCAAGCAGGGCATCAAGGAGCGTACATGCCAGTTCTCGTGGTGGTGCGACGGGCGCTCGGACGATGTGGAAGAGCCGGTGCAGTACACCGTGGCCAAGGAAATCGCGCGCAAGGCGCTGAATCAGCAACTGACCGACAGCACCGATGGCGCGATGTACTTTCATGACCGCCATGTGCATCCCGCGTGGGCCAGGACGTACTTGAAGACCGCCGAAACTCCCAGGTTCCTGTTCTACAAGCCGCGTGCGGGGGAGGCGCGGTGATTGGCAGGTAAGCAGGGCGCAACCTGTTTTCAGCAGTATGTAACCTGATAACTTTGCCAGTGTCGGTTGATTAGGCGCTGTTGTATGGTGATGCCTGACTTCGCGGTTAGTTGGCGTGGTACGCGATTGAATCGGAAGAGGATGATGGCCATGTCAAGCACTGGTGTGTTAGTGACGGATGAGTGTCGAAATGCTTACGATTCGCTCAAGTTAAGTAAAGCGCTTAGGTATATTGTTTTCAAGATCTCAGATGATTACAAGGAGGTTGTTGTTGAGTCAACAGGCGATAGGTCCGCAACCTACGAGGATTTTCTGAGCGCGCTGACCCCGAATGAAGTGCGATATGCTGTCGTCGACTTTGAGTTTGAAACCGTTGGGGGGAGGCGAAATGCAATTTTGTTTATTCTATATTCAGATGATTTAGCTCCCATAAAGAAAAAGATGGTCTATGCCTCCAGTAAAGATGCACTTAGACGTGCTTTAACTGGTATTGCTGTAAATATTCAGGCATCTGGAAAAGAAGAACTTGAATACGACGAGGTTCTGGATAAGGTTCGTCAAAAACTTGCAATTCGGTGAATATCCATTCGGGCTTACTCTGTACAGCCTGGATAGAGAGCACATTCACGACCGTCCATCTGGAAAGTCGAAAATGTCGGGTCACGATAACTGCAGGAGGCTTCGCCAACCCACTTCCATTGTGAAGCGCAGGGCTTCATGCCATTGCCGACCGGTGACCAGTTCTCGGGATAAAGCGGCCACTCCTTGTCGATGAGGCGGTACACGAAGCGCAGGTCGGTCTTGTTCAGCTGGGTGTAGGCGACGTTGGCGACCGGGCCGGGGTGCCTGGAGGTCCGCTCCAGGGGTTGCCACTGGCTGTCGGCGGCGAGGCAGTCGATGTCCCTGGCCAGCACGTGGCGCTCATCCCCGGGCACGATGTGGTAGGCCGTGCCGCACAGGCGGCGCACAACCAGCTCGGGGTCTGCGTCGCGTACCGGCCCAGTGCCGTCGGGCAGTGCCGGCAATACCTCGACCCCCGCCAGGCTGTACCGCCCGCTGGGGGACTTGATGCTCACCGTGATGTTGTCCAGTTGCTGGGTGCAACTGCCGATGGTGTAGGTCAGCGGGATCCTGAACGTGACGGTGCGCGCGTCGGGGCGCGCATCGGCCTGGTCGGTGCGGTACTGGTTGGGACGCGAGCGCATGCCGCCGGTGGCGGGGGAGGCCACGGTGCAGCGGTACGGGTCGAGCGGGGCGTAGCTGGCGTTGTAGGTGACGCCGTGGTTGGGCGGGAGTTCGGCGATCAGCGTGGTGCTGCTCAAGCCGTAGTGGCTGGTGGCGCCCACGACGCTTTCCTTGGCGACGAAACCGATCAGGCTGCAGGCGGGCAGCAGGGGCAGGGCCAGTAGCAGGTACAGCGGTTTCATCCGGGGCCATCCGTGGGCAAGTGCGGGAGGGGATGGTGCGCGATTGTGCGGGTGTGGGCAAGGGGCTGCACCGACCCAATCGCGGGTCAAGCCCGNNGGCTTGACCCGCGATGGGGGCGTTGGCCGTCATGCCAGCCCCTCAGAACGACCGCACGATCCGCCCCAGCGTCTCCATCGCCTGCTCCGACTGCTCGGTCCAGGGGCTGCCGTAATTGAGGCGGATGCAGTTGCGAAACCGCCGCGTCGGCGAAAAGATCGGCCCCGGCGCAATGCTGATGCCCTGGGCCAACGCCATCTGGAACAGCTTCAGCGAGTCCATCTGCTCCGGCAGCTCCAGCCACAGGAAGTACCCGCCGCTGGGGTGGCTGACCCGCGTCTGCGCCGGGAAGTGCCGGGCAATCGCCGCCAGCATGGCGTTCTGCTGCTCTTCCAGCGCATAGCGCAGGCGCCGCAGGTGGCGGTCGTAGCCACCATGCTGCAGGTAGTCGGCAATCGCCGCCTGCGCCGGCATCGATGCACACAGCGAGGTCATCAGCTTGAGCCGCTCGATCTTCTGCGCATAGCGCCCGGCCGCCACCCAGCCGATCCGGTAGCCCGGCGCCAGGCTCTTGGAGAACGAGCCGCAATGCATCACCAGCCCTTCGGTGTCGAATGCCTTGGCCGGCTTGGGCGCCTGCTGCGCGTAGTACAGCTCGGCATACACGTCGTCTTCGATCAGCGGCACCTGGTGCACGCTCAGCAGCTCGACCAGCTGCTTCTTCTTGTCTTCCGGCATGCTCGCGCCCACCGGGTTCTGGAAGTTGGTCATGCACCACACGGCCTTGACCGGATGCCGCTCCAGCGTCTGCGCCAGCACCCCCAGGTCGATGCCTTCGCGCGGGTGCACCGGAATCTCCACCGCCTTGAGCTTGAGCCGCTCCAGAATCTGCAGGCAGGCATAGAACGCCGGTGCCTCGATGGCCACCAGGTCACCCGGCTCGGTTACCGCCTGCAGGCACAGGTTCAACGCCTCCAGCGCACCGTTGGTGATCAGCAGTTCTTCCATCGGCAGCATCAAGCCGCCGACCATGTAGCGCAGGGCGATCTGGCGGCGCAGTTGCGGGTTGCCCGGCGACAGGTCGGTGACCACCATGCGCGGGTCCATCTCGCGGCTGGCGCTGGCCAGCGAGCGCGCCAGGCGCGGCAGCGGGAACAGGTTGGGGCTGGGGAACGCCGAACCGAAGGCCACCGTCTGCGGGTCCTTGATCGAGTCGAGGATCGAGAACACCAGCTCGCTGACGTCCACCTCGGTCGATTCGCTGGCCTGCTCGATGATCTGCGGCTCGTTGAACTGGCGCGGGGCGTGGGTGTTGACGAAGTAGCCCGAGCGCGGCCGGGCCCGGATCAGCCCGCGACGCTCCAGCAGGTAGTAGGCCTGGAACACCGTGGACGGGCTGACCCCGTGGGTCTGGCTGGCGTAACGCACCGACGGCACGCGCTGGCCGGGGCCGAGTACCCCGGAGCGAATCAGTTCGGCAATGTCGTCGGCGAATTTCTCGTAGCGTTTCATCATGGCTCTGGGCGGTCTGACTCAGCGGAGTGTATGTGATCAGCGGTTCAAAGGCGCGACAAAACGGCTGCGCGCAAGGCTGCGCACGTTCGGCTGGTCGGTGTCGATGAGTTCGAAGCTGATCTCCTGGGAGCTGCTGGGCGCACGGTCGGCCAGCATCGCCACCGAGACCGGTATATCGCTCATCTCGCTGGCCGCCAGGGTGAACTCGGTCTTGCCATGCAGTTCGAAGCCCTCGGCGTCCACCAGGCGCAGGCGGTAGGTCTGCGGCTGCTGGGTCTTGTTGATGACCTTGAGGGTGTAGATGTTCTCGATCTGCCCCAGGGCGTTCTCGCGGAACAGGCCGCGGTCCTTGATCACGTCCATCGACACCATCGGGCGTTGCTGCAGGGCGATCACCAGGGCGCCGATCATCACCACCAGCACGGTCACGTAGCCCAGCAGGCGCGGACGCATCCACTGGGTGGTGCCGCCTTGCAGGGTGTGCTCGGACTTGTAGCCGATCAGCCCGCGTGGGTAGCTCATCTTGTCCATGATGCTGTCGCAGGCGTCGATGCAGGCGGCGCAGCCGA